>NZ_LR732817.1:0-356269 GCF_902506195.1 Citricoccus sp. K5 | reverse complement strand
CTCCCGCGTCTTCGAACGCTTCTACCGGGCCGACTCCTCCCGGCAGCGCGAGACGGGCGGCACCGGTCTGGGGCTGGCCATCGTGGCGGCCATCGTGGCTCAGCACGACGGCACCGTCCGGTTGGAGCAGACCCCCGGCGGTGGGGCCACCATGTCGGTGCGGATGCCCTGGGTTGACCCCGCGGCGGACGAGGATGATCTGCCTCAGGATGGAGAGGCCCCCGATGGCGAGACGGAGTCCGAAACCCCGGGCGTCCCAGAGGACACCTCGACCGGTCCCCTGGCCATTCCGCCGCGTCCTCCACAGCCGCCAGGTTCCGGCCCGCCCTCCACATCCGGGTAGCCGCCGGCCCCATCGAGGAGTGCGCTTGCCTAGCGTGGGATCAGCCGGGACAACACCGTTCCGTGCTGGCCCCCAGCCCCGCAGGAGAGAACATGGCACTCGTCCAGATCGACACCGAAGACCTCATGGCCAAGAGTCAGGCCGTGGAGTCCTCCATCGGCCGCCTCCAGACCGAGGTGAACGCCATGGAGGCCAACCTCCGTCAGCTCCAGGACACCTGGCGCGGACAGGCAGCCAACAACTTCCAGGCCATCCTCACGGAATGGCGGGCCACCCAGGCCCGGGTGGAGGAGTCCCTCGTGTCCATCCGTGGCGCCATGACCCATGCGGCCCAGCAGTACCTGGACGCCGAGACGGCCAACGCCTCGATGTTCCGCGGCTGACCCTCCTTCCCTTCCCACGCCCCACGCGTTCAGCCGAGTTGGTGCGGGTGTCGAGATGCCCACACCAAGTCGACGGAAAACTAGGATGGGCTGCATGACGGTGCTGATCGATCCGGCGCGGTGGCCGGCCCACGGCACCGTGTTCTCCCACTTGGTCTCGGACCGCTCCCTCGAGGAACTGCACGCCTTCGCGTCGGCGGCCGGCATCTCCCGGCGCGCCTTCGACGGTGACCACTATGACGTCCCCGTGGAGCGCTATGCGGAGCTGGTGGCACGGGGCGCCGAGGAGGTCAGCGGTGCGGATCTGGTCCGCCGGCTCGTGGCCTCCGGACTGCGCATCCCGGCAGCCCAACGGGCAGGCAAGCTGGACAAGGTCCTGACCCAGCGGTTCAATCGGCTGTTTCCCGGGACCTCTCCCCTGGAGCGGGAACCGGTGGTGGCGGATCTGTTGGCCCGGTGGTCCGAGCCGCACCGGCATTACCACGACCGCTCGCACCTGCTCGCCGTGCTCAGAGCCATCGATGTGCTGGTCAGACACGGCGAGGACTGCGGCCGGTGGACGCGCAGCGTGAAGTTGGCCGCCTGGTTTCACGATGCCGTCTACCGTGGCGACCCGGCCCTGCCGGAGGGGCAGGACGAGGAGGACTCCGCCGTGCTGGCCGAACAGGCCCTGTCCGAGGTGGGGCTGCCGGATCCGGAGATCGAGGAGACGGCACGGCTCGTGCGGATGACCGCCACCCATGATCCGGACCCGGGCGACCGGACGGGGGCGGTGTTCAGTGACGCCGACCTGGAGGTGCTGGGCCGCTCCCGGGGGGACTATGCCCGCTACCTCTCGGCCGTGCGCCAGGACTTCGCGCACGTACCCGACGCTGACTTCGCCACCGGGCGGGCCGGCGTCGTCCAGTCCCTGCTGGCCTTGGACCCCCTGTACCGGACCACCACCGGCGCGAGGCTCTGGGAGCGCCATGCCCGGCGGAACCTGTCCGCTGAGCTGCATCCCACCGCGCGGCACTGGACCCGCTGACCCCTCGTTGTCAGTCGAGTTGGCGTGGGTGTTAAACGCCGGGACCCCCACCAACTCGACTGAAAGCGAGAAGGCGGGGGTCCCGTGAGAGCTGGGCGCTCAGTGAACCTCAGGGGTCACTGGATCACATCATGCCGCCCATGCCACCCATACCGCCCATGTCGTCGCCGCCCGGCATGGCCGCAGCCGGCTCGGGCTTGTCGGCCACGACGGCCTCGGTGGTGAGGAACAGACCGGCGATCGAGGCGGCGTTCTGCAGGGCAGAGCGGGTCACCTTGACCGGATCGTTGACGCCGGCGGCCAGCAGGTCCTCGTACTCGCCGGTGGCGGCGTTGAGGCCATGACCGTCCGGCAGGGAGCGGACCTTGGCAGCCACGACGCCCGGCTCCAGGCCGGCGTTGAAGGCGATCTGCTTCATCGGGGCCTCGATCGCGACCTTGACGATGTTGGCACCGGTGGCCTCGTCACCCTCCAGGGAGAGCTTGCCGAAGGCCTTGGCACCGGCCTGGGTCAGGGCCACGCCGCCGCCGGCGACGATGCCCTCCTCCACCGCTGCCTTGGCGTTGCGCACGGCGTCCTCGATGCGGTGCTTGCGCTCCTTGAGCTCAACCTCGGTGGCGGCACCGGCCTTGATGACGGCCACGCCGCCGGCCAGCTTGGCCAGGCGCTCCTGCAGCTTCTCGCGATCGTAGTCCGAGTCGGTGTTCTCCATCTCGGCGCGGATCTGGGCCACTCGGCCGGCGATCTGCTCGGCATCGCCGGCACCCTCGACGATGGTGGTCTCGTCCTTGGTGATGACGACCTTGCGGGCGGTGCCCAGGGTCTCGATGCCGGCGTTCTCCAGGGTCAGGCCGACCTCTTCGGAGATGACCTGGCCACCGGTGAGGATGGCGATGTCAGCCAGCATGGCCTTGCGGCGGTCACCGAAGCCCGGAGCCTTGACGGCCACGGACTTGAAGGTGCCCTTGAGCTTGTTGACCACGAGGGTAGCCAGGGCTTCGCCCTCGACGTCCTCGGCGATGATCAGCAGGGACTTGCCGGACTGCATGATCTTCTCGAGAAGGGCGACCATGTCCTTCACGGTGGAGATCTTGGAGTTGACGATGAGGATGTAGGGATCCTCCAGCACCGTCTCTTGGCGCTCGGCGTCAGTGACGAAGTAGCCGGAGAGGTAGCCCTTGTCGAAGCGCATGCCCTCGGTCAGCTCGAGCTCCAGGCCGAAGGTCTGGGACTCCTCGACGGTGACGACGCCTTCCTTGCCGACCTTGTCCAGCGCCTCGGCGATGAGCGAGCCGATCTGGGTGTCAGCGGCGGAGATGGACGCGGTGGCGGCGATCTGCTCCTTGGTCTCGATCGGCTTCGCGGAGGCCACGAGCTCCTCGATGACGGCGGCCACGGCCTTCTCGATGCCGCGCTTCAGGGAGAGCGGGTCAGCTCCGGCCGCGACGTTGCGCAGGCCTTCCTTGACGAGGGCCTGGGCCAGCACGGTGGCGGTGGTGGTGCCATCACCGGCGACGTCGTCAGTCTTCTTGGCAACTTCCTTGACGAGCTCGGCACCGATCTTCTCGTACGGATCGTCGAGCTCGATCTCCTTGGCGATGGAGACACCGTCATTGGTGATCGTGGGGGCGCCCCACTTCTTCTCCAGCACCACGTTGCGGCCGCGGGGGCCGAGGGTGACCTTGACCGCGTCGGCCAGGGTGTTCAGACCCCGTTCCAGGCCGCGGCGCGCCTCTTCGTCGAATGCAATGGTCTTGGCCATGTGTGCACTGTCCTTTCTGGACCTTGGCGTTGCTTGGCAGTGTTCAACTGACCTGTGCAGTGCCCGCGACGGACGGCCCGGAGCCGGGCCTCACCACGTTCAGGTCTGCTCCGAGGCCACGACCACCCGCATGCCTGCGGGTTTTGGCAGTCACAACCTCAGAGTGCTAAGTCCATATTTAGCACTCGCACCCTCCGAGTGCAAACAGCAGCCGGTCTGTGGGACGGCTTTTCAGCGTGTGGGCGAATCAGCCGGCGTAGTCGGAGCTGAGCACCACGGCGACGCCGGGCACGCGCGCCTCGTAGACCAGCGGAAGGCCCAGCTCGGCGGCCACGGCCTGGGCGGTGGTCTCGTTCTGCGAGTAGTACACGGCCGAGCCGGACACGGAGAAGCCCTGCCAGTTCCCGGAGCCGGCCACGGTGAAGCCGCCGGAGGACAGGGCGCCGGAGACCCGGCCGGCCAGGCCACCGATCGAGGAGGCGTTGTAGACCTCGACGGGTGCGGAGGTGTCCCCGGTGTCGGCGGCCGCTTCGGACTCGGCAGGATCGGACGCAGCCGGATCAGACTCGGCGGAGGACGTCTCCTCGGATGCTGCCGTCTCGGCCGGTTCGGAGGGCTCCGAGGATTCGAGATCCTCCGGTGAGGAGGTCATCTCGCCGGAGGGGCTGGCCTCGGGCCCGGTGGACTCCGCGGGGGCCTCCACCGTAGCTGAGGCGCTGGCGGAGGCCCCCGCGTTGGCCGGGTCGGAGGGCAACAGCGAGGGCAGGACCAGGAAGGAGAAGGCTCCCACGGCCAGGGCCAGGGCGGCCGCGGCGGAGATTCCCACCAGGCCCGAGGAACCGGTCGTCAGGGAGGGGTCGGCCCGGTGGGTTCCCTTGCGGTCCCGGTAGGCGGGGACATCGTCGAATTGATCATGCGGGTACTGCGTCATTGGCCACCATCACCAGATTCTCGGCTCCACGGCGTGGCTCCCGGATGAGCGGGGGACGTCATGGAGATGGACACGGCCCGACCGCCGGTGCGGTACTCAGGCCTCCTGCCGCCGGGCACTGCGTGCACGGTGGCGCGTGGTCCGTAGTCTACGCAATCTCTTGACAAGCATGGGCTTGTGCGCCAGCGCCTCCTGACAGTCCAGCAGACCGTTGAGCACCTGGTAGTACGTGGTGGCCGAGAGGGAGAACCGGTCGCGAATGGCCTGGTCCTTGGCCCCGCCGTATTTCCACCACTGGTCCTCGAAGTCCAGGATGTCCCGGTCGCGCTCGGACAAGGCGTCCACGGCGGGATCCACGGCACTCTCCGACGGAGTCGGTGCACCGTCCGGCTCGGCGGCGTTCGCTGCAGTCATGAGGAGTCCTTCCAACGGGGTACTCCACAGTCTACCGGCCGAAACTACACCGGTGTCATTCGCCCGGGCCGCTGAGGGTCGGTGCCTGGACGCAGGACGCCGGCCGGACCGGTAGTCTGCCGACGTGGACCTCATCGCCCCCTTGGATCCCGGCTGGGAACACGCCCTGGCCTCGCAGCGCGAGGCCCTGGCCGCCGTCGGGCAGAACATCCAGGCCCGACGCGCGGCCGGAGAGCAGATCCTGCCCGCGCCGGAGAACGTGCTGCGCGCCTTCCGGCAGCCCTTCGAGCAGGTGAAGGTGCTCATTTTGGGGCAGGACCCATACCCGACGCCGGGACACCCGATCGGGATGAGCTTCGCGGTGGACCGGCACGTGTCCCCGTTGCCGCGCTCACTGACGAACATCTACCGGGAGCTCTCCAGCGATGTGGGCGTGCCGCCCGCCGCCCACGGGGACCTGAGCGTGTGGGCGGACCAAGGTGTCCTGCTGCTCAACCGCGTGCTGACAGTGGCCGCCGGGGAGCCGGCCAGCCACCGCAGGCTCGGCTGGGAGGGCATCACGCAGACCGCCGTCCAGGCCTTGGCCTCCCGCGGCACACCGCTCGTGGCGATCCTCTGGGGCGCCGATGCGCGGAAGATGGCCCCCATATTGCAGGAGTGTGCGCCACCGGACAGTCCAGTGGGGATCGTCGAGTCCGCGCATCCCTCGCCGCTGTCCGCACGCCGCGGGTTCTTCGGTTCGAAGCCCTTCAGCCGGACGAACGAGTTGCTTCAGCAGGCTGGAGCCACCCCGATCGACTGGCGCATCGGCTGAGAGACGCGTCAGCGACGGCCGATGCGGCGCCGTTCGTTGGCCTGGAAGGCCGTGGTGAACGGACGCGCGATGGTGTCGCCGAGGACCACGCCCGCCGCGATGGCCATGATGACGACGGCGGCGTTGAAGAGCCCGATGACGCCCTCCATCATCTCCCCCGTGTCCATGGCGATCTTGTACATGGAACGGAAGATGGTCAGACCCGGCAGCAGGAAGAGGATGCCGGGGACGGCGACGACGAGCTGAGGTGCACCCATGCGCAGGGCCACGTAGCGGCCCAGGGCGCCGATCGCCACGGCGGCGATGGCGGGGGTCAACCGGGACCCGACACCGATGAACTCGGCACCCACATACACGGCAAAGCCGGCCAGGGACACCACGGCGGTGGGCAGCAGCAGTCGCCATTCGGACTGCTCGAAGATGGAGTTCCAGGTGGCGGCTGCGAACACCAGGATGCCCAGCAGCCACACGGGATAGTCCGCGAAGGGCTCTTGGGCCAGGTCGAGCTCGCGGACCCCGAGCATGGAGGAGAACACGGCGGCGGCCACGATCCCGGCGATCAGGGCGGCGAAGACCAGGAAGGCCGAGACGAAACGGCCGGCCGCCGTGACCGGGAAGCCGTTGATGGCATCCTGCACGGCCGAGACGAAGCGCCCCGAGGGCAACAGCAGCATGATCCCGCCGGCCACCACGAGGGACGGCGCGAGGTCCACGTCCAACGTGTACAGCACCAGCGCGATCATGGTGGCGATGAAGCCGCCGGCCATGATGGAGAAGAACTCCGGGATCCGCGCCTTGCCCAGCAGGTCCACCACGGTCATCATCAGCATCATGGACAGGAAGGCCACCCCGGCGCCGATCACACCGCCGCCGATGAACACCACGAAGGTGGCGGAGAACAGACCCGCGGCCACGGTGGTCAACCAACCTGGGAAGGGCTTGGGCTTGTGCCGGATGTCAGCCAGGGTCTGCTGCGCCTCGTCCCGGTCCATCTCGCCGGCGGCCACCGCGGCGACCAGACGGTGCAGCAGGGCCAGCCCGGCATAATTCTGCGACCAGGACCGCACCACGCGGTGCAGGGAGTACGGGGTCTTCCCGCTGGGCGCGTAATTCAGGGCGATGGACTGGTTGGTGATGTCCACCTCGGTCTCGTGGACACCGAAGGCCTGGGTCACCACGATGATCGAGGTCTCCACCTCGAGGGCGCCGGCCCCGAAGCGGAACATGGTCTCGCCGAGTTTCAGCGCGAAGTCCAGGGTGGTCCGGGCATCAGCGTCCGCGTTGCGGGTGGTGCGCAGGTACGGGTTGGCATACGGGCTGGTGGCGATCCGGTCCACGATGGACAACGTCTGGGTCGGCAGCGGCTCCGAGTACATCATCCGCTTGAAGGCGGAGCCGCCCGAGAACCGCAGGCGGCCCTTCGACGGCTTCTTCTCCCGCTCCGGGACGCCAACCGTGCCGGTGGTGCCGATCGGGGCCGTCGCCGGGGTCTCCCCCGTGGTCGGCTCGGAGGGCGCCAGCACGGATTGTGGCACCGGGTCAGAGGCCGGCGGTTCCGTCAGCGGGGTGTCGGTCAGGGTCGCATCGCCCGGCGGCCCGTCGGCCGGCCGTGCATCGGTCGGCCCGACGCCGGCTTCCCCACCCGGGGCGGTCGGTCCACCCACCACGGTGGTGCCGGAATCCGTGCGCACCGGGTCAGCGGTCTCGACTGACTGGGTGGGGGTCGGCGCCGTGGGATGCTCACCCGTCGCGGGGAGCCCGGCGGCCTCGGCTGCCGGGCCGAGCGCGAAGTCGATGGCCAACGTCGGGGCAGGCACGGTCTCCGGATCGGCCTCGGGGCCCGTGCCGGTGGTGGCGTCGAGGTAGTCCTCCGGCGAGCGCCGGGAGGGCTTGATGATGGGGATCTGGGCGAGATCGGCGGGCGGTTCCTGCGCGTGCCGATGACCAGACCGGGTTTCGGGGATCTTCTCCACTGCCGCTCCCTTCCCTGCCGAGCCGCCACCACATCCTGATCCGGTGGGCGCCGGACAACACTGTACTGTCCTGTGAGATGCCGTCCTGTTAACGACTGAAGGGCCCGCTCCGGGCCCTTCAGGATGTGGTGGATCTTACTGGACTCGAACCAGCGACCTCTCGCGTGTGAAGCGAACGCTCTAACCAACTGAGCTAAAGATCCATCATGCCAGGCCAGCACTCTGACGAGGGGCCAACAGCTATGAAAGCCTACCAGAACAGGCGATGAACCAGAAAACGGCGCCGCAGTCGCCCCGGACGTGCCCCTAGGATGGCAGTCATGCGCACCAAACCGGCCGAGAGCACTGACACCACTTCGTCCTGCCCCACATCCTCCCCCCGGCCGGCGCGGCTCGGTGTCACCCTTGCCCTGGCGGCGGCCACCGTGGTGGCTCTGACGGGTTGCGCCGATGCCATCCGCAATGCCGAGCACGGCGGCTCCTCCGATCCTGCCGCTTCCTCGTCCTCTGCACCGCAGCAGACGGCCGGGACCGAGGCGTCCGGGGTGCAGATCTTCGAGGACTTCGCCTGCCCGCATTGCGCGGCCTTCCACGAGCAGAACGGGGGCCTGATCCACGGCCTGGTGTCCGGTGGCGAACTGGAGGCCGACTACCGCATCGTGGACTTCCTGGGCCGGGGCGACCCGGAGTCCTGGTCCACGCGGGCCGCCAACGCGTACTACTGCCTGGAGGATTCGCTGGAAGCGGGCACCGGGAGTGGGAACGAGGCAGCCGGCAACAAGCTGCACGCCTTCCAGTCCTGGCTCTTCGAGCAGGCCACGGCCCAGCCGGACGATGCCACCCTGGTGACCCAGGCCGATGAGATCGGCGGAGGTGCCGCGTCGGTCGAGCAGTGCGTCACCGAGGACGGTGGGGCCCCACAGATCACCGCCGCCATGTCAGACTTCTCCGACTTCGGGCTCCGCGGCGTCCCCTCGGTCTACTCGACGGCCGACTCGATGTTGTACAACCCCGAGCAGCACGGCGACCTCAAGGCCTGGCTGACAGACCGCTCCGGGCGATGACCGCCGCATACCGCACGTATGGCAGGGAAGCTGGGAACGGCCGGTATAGGAAGGTGAAATAGATCCTCGCGAGGACCGGCGAAACCCTCGATACTTCACCGTTTCATCTGTCTTCTAGCGCGGCGTCACTGAGAAGACCCACGCCGACTTGGTGCCGACCGCGGACCGGAACTCGGTGCCGGTCAACTCCCTGGTGGCGCCGTCCTTGTTGGACGCGGTGACGGTCTGGGCGCTCAGGTCGCTGCCCCTCGTGACACGCACAGCCACGATCTCCTTCAGACCGAAGGCCCGCGCCAAGGCAGCCTGGCTGACGGACTGAGTCCACGAGGCGTTCGGGTTATTGGCCGCCGCGGAAACACTGTAGGGATCGGGACGGGCCGTCAAGTACGGCACGGTGGTGCCGGACCACACATCACCGGAGTTGCGGGTGTGCCCGCCACTGGAGGAATAGTAGGTGGCATCGGCCACGGAGCCGTTGTGCCACAGGCTCAGGGCCGTGACCGGCCGGCGGGAGGCATCGCGTCTGAGCGTGGCGTCCACTGCCGCCGTCCAGCGGGCACCCCAGTGGGTGCTACCCGTGTGCTCGTCCTCCTTGGCCCATCCCGTGAACTTCTGGGACTGGGTCTCATCCCAGACGTGGCACGCGCACTCGGCCTTCAGTGACCCCATGTTGCGCAACGCATAGGCTCGACCGGCCACCGCCTGCGCCTGCAGTGCCGCGGCGGGCCAGGAGGACGGCATCTCTGCCAGGCCGTAGAGGTATTCGTCGTTCATGCGCAGCTCAGTGACGACGTTGAGCTTGCCGTTGACCACGGTGACCACGAGCTTGCCATGACGCAGCACGAGGTCGTTGCTGGAGCCGTTGGCTCGCGGAACGGTGACCGTGGACGGCTGGCCGGACCAGAATCGCGTTCCGGTCCACTCGAGGACCACCGAGGACCCCCGCGTCCGTGTGCCGTCCGGCATGGTCACCGCCACGGTGCCGGCCTGTTCTGTCAGCTGCACGGCGCCGGCGGTCTGCGGCACGGCCGCGTCCCCGCTCGTGCGAACACGCACGGAGCCGGATCCGTCGATGGAGGTGGACTCGGTGGAGAGCAGGTGAACGCGGATGTTCTGGGCCGCCCGGGATGAGGACCAGATCCGCTGGGCCGGACTGTAGTAGTGGTGCAGGATCTGCTCCACCGAGCTGCCGCCGCGGGCCATGGCCGCCGCTCCGTACTGACTCATGCCCACACCATGTCCCCAGCCGGCCCCCTTGACAGTGAAGTCGGCCGGCACCACGGAGGTATCGAAGCCGAGGACGTCGGCCACCGCCCGGATGAGTTGGGACGCCTCGCCCCGGGTGATGGGCTGGGCCGGGCGGAACGTGCCGTCGCTGCTGTAACCGTGAGAGGCGCCGATGTGCTTCAACCAGGAGATGTACGGGTGGTACGCGTCGCCGCGCCTCACATCCGTGAAGGGCTTTCCGGACGGGGCCGAGTAGACAGGGTCTGCAACCATGTAGAGCAGTTTGGCCAGCTCCCCGCGGGTGATGTGCCGTAGCGGCTTGAACTCCCCGTCGGCGTAGCCGGTGACCATCTTCCGGGAGACCATCCAGGTGATCGGGGCGTAGTCCCAGTTGCGGGTGTCCTCAACGTCCGGGAAGCCGCTGGAGGACGGGGGAGAAAACCTCGGTTTCATCAGTCGGTATAGAAGGGCTGAGGCCTCGGCGCGGTTGAGGTGGTCGGCCACGCCGAAGGTCGACGTCCCGGACCGCCCTGTGGTGATCCCGGATCGCACCATCCACATGACGGGCTGGTAGAACGTGGAGTCCTCGGGGACGTCCGAGAAGGAGGCGGTGTTCGTGGCAGTGGCAGTGCTGGCGGCCAGGACGGGAGCGGCCGACAGGGTCAGAACGGCAGTCAGGGCCAGGGCCATGACCACGGCAAGAGTCCTGCGCAGGATTCCGGGCGACGCGTACGGGGAAGCGCGGACCGGTTCCGCTCGATGCGTCGGCGGGGTTGCGATGACAAGGGGCATAGTTCCTCCAGGACAAGCGGGCTCTCGCCCCTCCATGGAGCCCCCTACCGGATTCGAACCGGTGACCCCCTGTTTACAAGACAGGTGCTCTGGCCAGCTGAGCTAAGGAGGCGAGAAGGGCCGGCACCGTACCTGTCAGCAAGTCTGCTGACGTGGACGGAAACCGGCCCTTCCAGAGTAGCGGATCAGGCGATCAGGACGCGTCCATGATGCCCTGGGCCCAGTCGGTGAAGGACTGGCCCTGCTCGGCGGTGGCCCAGTTCTCGCCCTGGACCCACACGGACGGGGTACCCGCCACGCCCGCGGCACGGGCCTGGGCGCCGGAGTACTTCACGTAGGGACGGTAGGTGTTGCCGTCCACGCAGGAGTCGATGTCGGCTCCCAGGCCGGAGGCCATGTCCTTGAGCTCGTCGTCGCTCAGGCCCTGACCGCCATGGCCGGTGTAGGACCCGAAGACCTCGCTGAGGAAGGAGTTGTAGTTCTCCGGGGAGTTCTCCGCCACGCAGGTCGCCGCGTTGGCGGCGCGGGAGGAGTAATTGCCGGTGGCGGGGTTGTCCAGGAAGTCCAGCATGCGGTACTCCACGGTGACCTCGCCGGCGTCCAGCCACTGGTTCAGCTGCTCGGCGTTCTCCGTCTCGAAGCTGGCACAGTGCACGCAGTTGGCGTCGGCGTAGACGATGATCTGGGCCGGTTCACCGGCCGGGCGGGCCTCCGCACCGGGGACGGTCTCGGGCTGCTCGCCGGTGGCCTCCGGGATCTCGACGGTCGTGGCGTCGACCTCCTCGAGGCCTTCGTCGCCCGGGGCGAGTTCGGAGGTGGAGGTGAGGGTGATACCGCCCTGGTCGTTGCCCGCGCTCGGCGCGGGGCCGGCGTCGGGAATGGAGCGGGACGAGTTCATGAAGATGACGCCGATCACCACGGCGATGACCACCACGACGCCGATGACGACGCCCCAGCGCACCATGAGGGAACGCCGCTTCTCCTGGCGGCGCTGCTCCTCCTGCATCTGCCGGGCCTTCTCACGGGCGGTCTGCTGCCGTTCGGCCTTCGTCTGATTCTTGCTAGTCGCCATGGTCCTGCCTGTCGTCCTGACTCTCGGGGTCGCTGCGGTGTCGTGTAGCCGGCCGGTATCCCCCATACCATCCATCGGCGGGCCGTGGGCCAGACTACCGGGCCAACCTGAGAAACCTGTTCACACTGTGGCAACCCGTCAGGGCGGTCCCTGGCGATAGGCTCGGGAACGGACGAGGACAAGGAGGTCCGCAGTGAACAACACCACCGTCGACATCCCCACCGGCACCGTACCGTTCGTCGAGAAGCTGGCCGGGGATCCACCGGCGCCCGGCCACTCCGACCTGGTGGTCGTGGCCAACCGCCTGGCAGTGGACCGCGTGCTCGAGGAGGACGGCACCAGCTCGTGGCGCCGATCGCCCGGAGGCCTGGTCACCGCGCTGGCGCCCATCATGACCCGGCAGGAGGGCGCATGGGTCGGATGGGGCGGTTCCCCGGAGGAGGAGCTGGACGAGCCGCTGGAGCCCTTCACCTATGAGGGCATGCACCTGGTCCCCGTGGCCCTGACCGAGCGGGAGCTGGTCGAGTACTACGAGGGGTTCTCCAATTCCACCCTCTGGCCGCTCTATCACGACGTCATCGCCCGCCCGGAATTCCACCGGCAGTGGTGGGACACCTATCAGCGGGTCAATGCGCGCTTCGCCCATGCCGCGGCCGCCACCGCCGCCAAGGGGGCCACGGTCTGGGTGCAGGATTACCAGCTGCAGCTGGTGCCCCGGATCCTGCGCCGGCTCCGCCCGGACCTGCGGATCGGCTACTTCCACCACATCCCGTTCCCACCGGTCGAGATCTACGCGCAGCTGCCGTGGCGCCGCCCGGTGCTCGAGGGCCTGCTCGGCGCGGACCTGATCGGCTTCCAGCGCCGCTCGGACGTCTCGAACTTCCAGGGCGCCGTGCGGCGCATCCTGGGCTCCTCGTTCCGTTCCAATACGGTCCAGGTGAAGGAGCACGACGGCGGCGCCCGCACCGTGGGCGCGGCCGCCTTCCCCATCTCGATCGACGTGGACACCATCACGGACCTGGCCCAGGACCCGGACATCCAGGCCCGCGCCCGGCAGATCCGCGAGGAGCTCGGCAACCCGAGCACCATCCTCCTGGGCGTTGACCGTCTCGACTACACCAAGGGCATCCGGCACCGCATCAAGGCCTTCTCCGAGCTGCTCGAGGACGGCCGGCTGAGCGTGGAGGACGCCTGCCTGGTGCAGGTGGCCAGCCCGTCCCGGGAGGGCGTGGACTCCTACAAGGAGCTGCGGGACGAGATCGAGCTGTCCGTCGGCCGCGTCAACGGCACCTTCGACACCATGGGCCACACCGCCATCCGGTACCTGCACCACTCCTATCCGGTCGAGGAGATGGTGGCGCTCTACCTGGCCGCCGACGTCATGCTGGTGACGGCGCTGCGGGACGGGATGAACCTCGTGGCCAAGGAGTATGTGGCGGCCCGCGGCGGCTGGGGCGGGGTGCTGGTGCTCTCTGAGTTCGCCGGGGCCGCGGACCAGTTGCGCAAGGCCCTGCTGGTCAACCCCCATGACATCGACGGGCTGAAGGAGGCCATCATGGAGGCCACCGAGATGTCCGCCGGTGAGGCCACCAAGCGCATGAAGTCGATGCACCGGCAGCTCATCACCCATGACGTGAACAAGTGGTCCCGGGACTTCCTCGACCGCCTCGGCGGTGCGGTCCCGGCGGAACGCTCCGGACCGGAGGACGGCGGACAGCAGTCGGCCTTCATGGACACCGACGACGACCGCGAGCGCCGGGACCACGAGGTCGACGAACCCTTCGACGGGAGCGGGACGGCTGACGGTTCCACACCGGAGGACGAACGATGACCGGTCCGGGGCTGGCCACCGCCCTGCAGGAGTTCGCCGCGCGGGAATCGATCCTCGTGGCGCTGGACTTCGACGGGGTCATGGCCGAGCTCGTGGACCTGGCCGAGAACGCCCGCCCCCTGCCGGCGAACGCCAGCGCGCTGGCCACCCTGGCGGGACTCCCGGGCGTTCACACGGCGCTGGTCTCCGGCCGAGCCCTGGAATCACTGCTGGCTGTCGCCTCGCCCCCGGAGTCGACGCTCCTCATCGGTTCGCACGGCGCCGAGCGCCGCCTCGGCCCGGAGGCGCCCCCGCTGGAACTGGACGAGGAACAGGCTCGGGCCCTGGCCGCCGTCGGGCAGGTGTTGGAGCCCGTGGCAGCCCGGTATCCGGACTCGTGGGTGGAGACCAAGCCGGCGGGCCGGGTGCTGCAGGTGCGACTGGCCCGTTCAGACGAGGCGAGGCGCCGGGCCGTGGCCGAGGCCGAAGAGGCGTTGGGCGAGCTGGCCGGGCTGGCCGGCCTGGCACCCTTCTTCGTCGGGCACGGCAAGGACGTGCTGGAGGTCGCCGTGGTGCGGGCGGACAAGGGCCAGGGGCTGGACCTGCTGAGGTCTGTCACCGGGGCGGAAGCGGTGTTGTTCGCCGGGGACGACGTGACGGACGAGACGGGATTCGCCCGGCTGGACCCGGCCCGGGACGTGTCCATCAAGGTCGGCCCCGGAGAGACCGGAGCGCAGTTCAGGATCGGCGGGCCGGCGGACGTGGCCTCCGTGCTGGAAGCGGTGCGTTCATGGCGTCCGTAGAGCTGCGCGGCATCACCGTCCAGTACCCTTCAGCGCGGACCCCCGCCCTGGACGGGCTGGACCTCTGGGCCCAGGACGGCCGGTTCACGGTGGTCGCCGGTGACCTGCGCAGCGGCAAGTCCACACTGCTGCGGGTCGTGGCCGGGCAGGAGCCGCCGGGTACCGGGCGCGTGCTGATCGGTGGCGTGGACGTGACCGAGGTGCCGGCGCACGACCGTGACGCGGTGATCGTCTTCCAGAACTATGCCCTCTACCCGCACATGGACGTGCAGGAGAACATGAGCTTCGCCCTGCGGGTGGCCGGCGTCCCCCCGGCAGAACGGCAGGACCGGGTCCGGGAGGCTGCTCGCCTCCTGGACCTGGAGGAGCAGCTCGGCTGGACACCCGAGCGGCTGACCGGCCCGCAACGCCAGCAGGTGGCACTCGCGCGGGCCGTGGTCCGCCGGCCTGCCGTGCTGCTCATGGACGATCCTCTCACCGCTCTGCCCCCGGCCCTGAAGGACCACACGGCGGAGCTGATCCGCAGCCTGGCCCGCACCCTGGATGTCACCACTCTGTACGCCACCGCCGAGCCCGGGCCGGTGGCCCCCGTGGCGGACCGCCTGCTGCGGCTGGACTCGGGCCAGCTGAGGGAGGACACTGCCGTGTCATGACACCGCGTTCCGGTCTGGACATCACCACCTCGGGCACTGCCGTGGACACTGCGGCGCTGATCGCCCTGCCCTGGGACGTGCCCTTGGCCGAGTGGCCCGAGTCCGCCCTCGCCGCCCTCCCCCGTGGGCTGTCCCGGCACGTGGTGCGGTTCGCCCACCTCGAGGGTGCCGTGGTCGCGGTGAAGGAGACCACGGAGTTCTCGGCCCGCCGCGAATACCAGTTGCTGCGCCGGCTCGAACGGTTGGATGTCCCCTGTGTGGAGCCGGTGGCCGTGGTCGCCGGCCGCACCGACCCGGACGGCGAGCCCCTGCCGCCGGTGCTCGTGACCCGGCACCTGCGGTTCTCGCTGCCCTACCGCGCCGTGTTCTCCCGGCGGCTGCACCGGGACACCCTGACCCGGCTGATCGACGCCCTCGCCCTGCTGCTCGTGGAGCTGCACCTGGCCGGCTTCTACTGGGGGGACGTCTCCCTGTCCAACACCCTGTTCCGCCGTGACGCAGGCGCCTTCGCCGCCTACCTGGTGGATGCCGAGACCGGTGAACTGCATCCCTCCCTGTCCCGCGGCCAGCGGGAGCATGACCTGGAGCTGGCCCGGGTCAACGTGGCCGGTGAGCTGATGGACCTGATGTCCGGCGGCCTGGTGGAGGGGGACGTGGACCCCGTGGCCACCTCGCAGCTGATCATCGATGCCTACCGCCGGCTGTGGGAGGAGCTCACCGCGGACATGTCCTTCCGGCCCGGCGAGCGCTGGCGGGTCGAGGAGCGGATCCGCCGCTTGAACTCCCTCGGCTTCGATGTGGAGGAGTACGCCATCCGCACCACCCGGGGCGGCTCCGAACTGGTGCTGCAGCCCAAGGTCGTGGACCCGGGTCACCACCAGCGCCGCCTGTTGGGACTGACCGGCCTGGATGTGCAGGAGAACCAGGCCCGGCGGCTGCTGCGGGACATCGACGAGTACCGGGCCGTCAACCACCCCGAGATGGACGAGCACGAGGCGGCGAACCGTTGGCTGACCGAGGTCTTCGAGCCCGTGGCCCAGTCCATCCCGGCGAACCTGTCCGGCAAGCTCGAACCCGCCGAGGTGATGCACCAGTTGCTCGAACACCGCTGGTATCTCTCCGAGAACCAGTCCCGGTCAGTGCCACTGGACGAGGCCCTGGAGTCCTACCTCCAGACCGTCCTGCCCCACCGCCGGGACGAGGACGCCGTGGTGCTGCATCCGACGACCACCATGCTCAAGGCCGTCGAACTCCCCTCAGAGAACTACGACTGACCGCCGCGCCCGAGGAGCAGGAATCCGTGGGGTTGTACGCGGGCGTCACCGGGAACCTCCGTGCGCGGGCCGTCGGCTCCGTGGCCGGCGAGCAGACGGTATCCGCGCAACTCATCCGGGATCGGCATCGGCTCCGCACCCAGTGCCGCCAGCAGGACCACAGAACCCGGTCCGACGTCGGCGCCAGCGCCACTTTCCGCGGCCACGCCCCGGTCCATTCGCACCCAGTGGCGCTCGTCATCCACCACCGCGCGGGTGGTGGAGCGGTCGGGATCGGTCAGCTCGGGACGCTCCGTGCGGATCCGGGCCAAGGTTCGGTAGAGCTCCAGCAGCCGGGCGTGCCGGCCGGTCCCGGCCTCGTCCCACCGCAGCGTCGAGGCGGCGAAGGTCTCCGGGGACTGCGGGTCCGGCACCGCGTCGTGACTCCAGGCCATGCGGGCGAACTCCCGGCGCCGGCCCTCCGTCACCGCCTGCGCCAGCTCCGGTTCACGGTGCGCTGTGAAGAACTGCCACGGGGTGGAGGCCGCCCACTCCTCTCCCATGAAGAGCATCGGGGTGAAGGGACCGGTCAACAGCAGGGCGGCGCCGATCACCAGCTGACCCTCATCGAGGCTCGCGGCCATGCGATCGCCGGCGGCCCGGTTGCCGACCTGGTCGTGGTTCTGGATACAGACCACCAGGGCCTCGGCCGGGAGGTGCTCCCCCAGCGGCCGGCCGTGGTGGCGTTGGCGGAAGGAGGACCAGCTGCCATCGTGGAAGAACCCGCCGTTGAGCACCTTGGCCAGCGCGGACAGGGGCGCGAAGTCGGCGTAGTAACCGTCCGTCTCCCCGGTCAGGGCCACGTGGACGGCGTGGTGGAAGTCGTCCGACCACTGCCCCGTCAGTCCGTAGCCGCCCGCACCATCGGCCCCGGGTCCGGGCCGGTCCGCGATGAGCCGCGGATCGTTCAGGTCCGATTCGGCCACGAGCACCAGCGGACGGCCCAGCCGCTCTGACAGGGCGTCCGTCTCCGCGGCCAGCTCCTCGAGCAGGTGCACGGCACGGGTGTCCCGCAGCGCGTGGACGGCATCCAACCGGAGCCCGTCCACGTGGTAGTCCTCGAACCACATCCGGGCGTTGTCCAGGATGTACCGGCGTACCTCGTCCGAGTCCGGGCCGTCCAGGTTGAGCCCGCTGCCCCAGCCGGTGGAGTGCTCGGTCAGGTACGGGCCGAACTGCGGGAGGTAGTTCCCGGAGGGTCCGAGGTGGTTGTAGACCACGTCCTGGATCACGGCCAGCCCGGCCCCGTGGCAGGCGTCCACAAAGCGTTGATAGGCCGACGGCCCACCGTAGGAGGCGTCCACGGCGTACCAGCCGACGCCGTCGTAGCCCCAGTTGTGCCCCCCGCCGAAGGAGTTCACGGGCAGCAGTTCCACGTGGGTCACCCCGAGCGAGACCAGGTGGTCCAGCTTCTGGGCGGCGGCATCCAGGGTTCCCTCGTCCGTGAAGGTGCCGAGGTGGAGTTCGTAGATCACCGCACCCCGCAGCGGGCGGCCGGCCCAATCACCGTCCTTCCAGCCCTGTGCCGAGGCGTCGAACAGCCGTGAGGGCCCGTGCACGGTGTCCGGCTGGCACCGCGAGCGCGGGTCCGGGAACGGCCCTTCGCCGTCCACCCGGTAGCCGTATCCGTGGTCGGCCCCGAAGGGCGCGTCCACCGGCACCTCCGGGACCCACCAACCGTCCTCGGCGGGTTCCATTGCCCCCGACGCGACGATCGCCCATCGGTTCTCCCCGTCATGAACGGCCCCGGGCTCGTGCTCGGTGAACACCAGCTCCACCGTCCGCGCGTGCGGTGCCCACACGGACAGGGGCGGCAGGGTCATCCTCGCCGCGCTCATCGCAGCGTGTTCCCGTCCTCCGGCACCAGCAGCGCCACCGGGTGGCGTTCGAAGACCTCGGCCAGACGCGTGGCGCCGTCCGTGAAGGCCCCGCCGAAGCGGCGCCCGGTCAGCAGGTCCACCATGGTCTGGCGGGGCAGCACCACAGCCGCGTCTCCCCATCCGCCTTCATCCTCCAGCCCCAGCGGCCACCGGGTGGCCACGGTGATACACCCGCCCCGGGTGAAGGCGACCACGTGGTCCGATGCCTCGCCGAGGACGTCGAGCTCCTCGTAGCGGGTGAACCACTCGGGGTGCTCCCGGCGGGCGCGCAGGGCGCGGGAGGTGATGAGCATCTTCAGTCCGGCGGCGTACTCGGCGAGCGCGGCGCCGTCGGGCCGGGTCGAACCGTCCTCCGACTCTGCCGGAGCCGGGAACTCGGGCTCCCACCCGTCGTCGAGCCGCGCCAACAGGGCCGTCCGCTCCCGGAAGTCCACGGGCCGGCGGTTGTCCGGGTCCACGAGGGTGGGGAACGGAACCTCAGTGCCCTGGTAGACGTCCGGGATGCCGGGCATGGTGAGCTGGATGAGCTTCATGGCCACCTGATTGGTCATGCCGGGAACGGCGATCCGGTCAGCGATGCGCTGGATCTCGTCCCGCAGCTCGCCCGTCCCGGTGGCCCGCTCGGCGAGGTCCGCGAGCGCGGCCTCGAACTCCTCGTCCTGTTCGGTCCAGGTGGTGCGGGTCGCGGCCTCGCGGGCGGCCTTGAGCGCGTAGTCGGCCAGCCGCTGGGTCTGAAGTGGGGAGCCGTCCACCGGCCAGGCGCCCACGATGGTCTCCCACAACAGCTTCTCGAACGGGCCGTCCCCCAGCGGGGCCAGCTCCCTGAGACGGTCCAGGGTGCGGACCCATTCCCCCGGGATCTCGGACAGCACGTCGATCCGGGCACGGACGTCCTCACTGCGTTTGGTGTCATGCGTGGAGAGCGTGGTCATGGTGCGGGGCATGCGCGCCTGCCGATCCCCCTGCAGCTCGTGGAACCGCTTCAACTCCAGCGCGAACGACGACGGGTCCCCGCCGACCTCGTTCAGCGACGCCAACCGCGTGTACCGGTAGAAGGCGGTGTCCTCTACACCCTTGGCCATGACCATCCCAGAGGTCTGCTGGAAGCGTTCACCCACGGGGTGGTCCGGATCGGCCAGCAGCGGCAGGAGTGCCTCGACCGCCTCCGCCAGCTCGGGACGGCGGCGCACGGCCTCAGCGGCGGCGTCGTCCAGGTGATGGCGTCCGGTCGGCAGGTAGGAACGGTAGACGGGAAAGCAGGCGAGCAGTTCCGCCAGGGCGTCCTGGACGAGGTCCTCGCCGGTCCCCTCGTCGTCCGGGACCAGTCCGGGGACGAGGCGCGCCAGGCGTTCGACCTCGGAGCGGAGCATGCCATCCGCCACGGCACGCTTGGTCCCGTGGATCATCTCCGCCCACACCACCTCGGCGGCGGCCGCCGTCTCTCCGGCGGGATCCTCGGTGCGGCCCCACCCACCGAGCCGTCCGGCCACCTCATCGAGCTCAGGGGCACCGGCCGGGTCCGTCAGGATGCGGTCCACCTCGCCAAGGGCGTCGTAGCCGGTGGTGCCGTCCATGGGCCAGGCGGCGGGCAGTCGTTCGCCGGACTCCAAGATCTTCTCCCCGAGCAGGTAGATCCCCCCGGTGGCCTGCCGCAGGTTCTCGAAGTATCCGCCCGGATCCGCCAGCCCGTCTGGGTGGTCCACGCGGAGCCCGTCCACGAGTCCGTCGCGGACCCAGGACAGGATCTCGCGGTGGGTCTCGGCGAAGACCCGCGGGATCTCCACCCGGACCCCGGCCAGGGAGTTGACCGCGAAGAAGCGGCGGTAGTTGAGGTTCTCGTCCGCCTCGCGCCACGGCATCAGCCGGTAGTTCTGCAGATCGTGTGCGGCGCGGGCTACAGCTTCCTCCCCGGCCTCGCACCCGGCTGTGTCCCCAACCGTGTTCCCGACGGCGGCGTGCGCCGCCTCCTCGGTGCCCGGCGCCAGGGGGAAGACGTTCTCGTAGTAGTGCAGCTCCCCGTCCACCACGCGCAGCCTCGCGAGCTCGGCCTCCGGGTCCTCGTCGGTGCCGTCCCCCAGGACGGGCAGCCAGATGCGGGAGTCCCCGGCGGCCCAGTCGATGTCGAAGGCCATCGCGTACTTGGAGGCTCGGCCGTGCTTGAGCAGGTCCCACCACCAGGCGTTGTCCTTGGGGGTGGCCACGCCCACGTGGTTCGGCACGATGTCGGCGAGAATTCCGCCGCCGGCCGCGTGCACGGCCTCAGCCAGCTCACGCAACCCGGTCTCCCCACCGCGGGCGTCGTCCACCTGGGTGGTGTCCACCACGTCGTAGCCGTGGGTGGAGCCCTCCTCTGCACCGAGCATCGGGGAGAGGTAGAGCCAGTCGACTCCCAGGTCCCGCAGGTAGGGCAGGATCTCGCGGGCGCTGTCGAGCGTGAAGTCCGCGGTGAGCTGCAGGCGGTAGGTGGATGCGGGGGCGTTCTGCGGGCTGGTCACGTGGTGCACGGTAGCAAACCCCGGACCTACTGTTCAGGCTGCTCGGGCGGCTGGGTCAGGTCCCGGGTGATCTGCGGCTCGCCCGAGTCCTCGAAGGTGATGAGCACATCCCGGTGGACCGTGCCGTCTGGCATGGTGACGTCCGCGTTGAGCGCGTTGCCCCGCCATTCCTTGCCCTGCACGGATTCGACCCCGTACTTGGCGGCCACGTTGTCCTGGACGGCGTCCTGCCAGGCCTGGTTGCCGAAGACCGAGTAGACGATGGCGGCCACGCCGATCACCAGCACCCCGGCGCCGGCGACGGTCTCGCGGACGGCATCCCTGAGCCGGTCCGGCCCTGCGTAGCGGGCGTCCTCATCGTCAAGGTGGGCGCGGTAGCGTTTGCGCCGCCACAGGCCATGGGCGACGACGGCCAGGCCCGCGACCGCCAACAGGATGCCGATCCACTGGGCGACGAGCGGGGTCTGGAGGTCGAGCGGTGCGTACATGCCTCCATTGTCCCCCGGACGGGCGCCGTGCGGGCGCCGGTGCGGAACTCGCGGGTCTGGGCCAGGTTCGCGTCCGCGCCGGGAGGTAGCGCTTATCCAGGCGGGAGACATCCGACTTGGCGGTCTCCCCACGCTGCACCGCTCGGCCGGGATGGAAGACGCCGTCCGCGTAGCCCTCGGACAGATTCCCGCAGGCCATCCAGGTGACATGGGTGTAGACCGCATCGGCACGGCCGCGGGCGGCGTCCGGCCCCGCGCTCTTGTCCTGCACGGCGGCCAGGGCCAGTGCGCGAGCACGATAACCGAACCAGGTCTCCACGGGGTGACGGTGTTGACAACGGCCCATCGGCCGAGCGGACCGGGCGGGCGGTGTGGTGGGATATCCCCATGAAGCTCTCTACCTATCGACTGCCCGACTCGGACCCAGACACCCCGGGCGCCACGTTCGCCGCACTCGTCACGGAGACCGACGGTCCCCGCGCCACGGCGGCCGTCGAGCTGGAAGGCGTGATCGACGTCGGGGACTTCCTGTCCCTGCCGGAACCGAACCGCACCGAGCTGGTGGAGGCCGCCCTGGCCGCGGCCGCGGAGGACCCCTCCCGGGTGCTGGATGCCTCGGCACTGGAGCCGGCCACGCTCATCCCGTTCCCCACCAAGGTGTTCTGCATCGGGCTGAACTATCGCAACCACATCCTGGAGACCGGGCTGGAGCTGCCGGAGCACCCGGCGATCTTCACCAAGTTCGCCCAGACGCTCACCGGCGCCACGGATGCCATCGACGTCCCGGCCGAGGACCACCGGCTGGACTGGGAAGGCGAGCTGTGCATCGTCATCGGTGAGCCCGGCCGTCGTATCCCCGAGGATCAGGCCGCCGCCCACATTGCCGGCTACGCCATCTCCAATGACGTCTCCGTCCGTGGCTACCAGGGCCGCACCACCGAATGGACACAGGGAAAGGTCTGGGAGGAGACCACGCCGATCGGTCCATGGCTGGTCACGCCGGACGAATACACACCCGGCGCCACGATCACCACCCGCGTCAACGGCGAGGTCATGCAGCAGGACTCCACCGGGGACCTCGTGTTCGGCGCCGAGAAGCTCGTCTCCTACATCTCCGACATGGTCACCCTGCTGCCCGGGGACCTCATCCTCACCGGCACCCCCGCCGGGGTCGCCCTGGCCCGGAAGAACGACGCCGGCCGGCGCCCCTGGCTGAAGGCCGGGGACGTCCTGGAGACGGAGATCGAGGGCCTGGGCCTGCAGCGGAACGAGATCCGATGACCGCCGGATTCACCACGTGCGACCTCTATGACGCGGACGAGACGCTGCAGTCCTGTTCGGTCCAGTTCCAGGACCTCGGCGCCCGGGCGGTGTTCACCGGCCCCGTGCGGACCATCCGCTGCCACCGGGACAACGCGCTGGTCAAGCAGATCCTGAACACCCCCGGGCACGGCGCAGTCCTCGTGGTGGATGGCGGCGGCTCCCTGGAGTCCGCCCTGATGGGCGACCTCATCGCCGCGGCCGCCGTGCGGAACGGCTGGGCCGGAGTGGTCATCCACGGGGCCATCCGAGACCGGGCCGTGGTCCGCACCCTGGACCTGGGCGTGAAGGCCCTGGGGTCCAACCCCCGCAAGTCCGCCAAGGACGGGGCCGGCGAGATGGACGTCCCCGTCCAGTTCGGCGGTGTGACCTTCACCCCGGGTGCCACCCTCTGGGCGGATGAGGACGGCATCCTGGTCACGCCGTGAGTGGGCTTCCGGGCACATCCGGCCCCCTCAACATCCTCGGCGCCGGCCGGGCGGGAACCTCGCTCGCCCGGGCCGCCGCCTCGGCCGGCCTCCCGGTGCGGATCGCGTCCAGCCGGCCGCCCACCGCGATGCGCCTGCACCTGGCCCAGTACGCTCCCCGGGCCACCGCGGTGGCGGCGGAGGAGATTGCGCAGGACGGTGGGGAACAGCCGATCGTGGTGCTGATGGTCCCCCAGGAGGACCTCGACTCCGTGGACCCGGACTGGCTGGACGGCTGCCTCCTCGTGGACGCCACCAACCGCTGGGCCGAGGAGCCGCTCCCGGGCTGGCTCCAGTCCGGGCTCGACGCCGGCCGGTCCAGTTCTTCAGTTGTGGCCGCCCGGTTCTCCGGAGCCACGGTGGTGAAGGCCCTGAACCACGTCAGCCACTGGGACCTGGACACCGCGGGCCGTTCCCCGGGCCCCGTGCGGCGAGGGCTGGGAGTGGCCTCGGACAGCGAGGAGGCCGCGGCCGCCGTCGGGCAACTGGCCTGTGATCTGGGGTTCACCCCGGTGCTGCTGCCCGGCCTGGCCGCCGGCCGGGCCCTGGAGCCGGATGGGCCCGTCTTCAACCGGCCGATGTCCGCGCCCGAGCTGGCTCGCCTCACCGGCGGTACTGTGGTGCAGGACTGAGGGGACGGCTCCGGCTCGCCCCGATCCGACCGATCCCACCCGATATCGGCCACTGAGAGCAGAGGACGCCCGATGCCCACCGACACCGCCCATGTCCGAACCGGCCTGCATCCCGTTCTCGCCACCAGGGCGGCGAGAACGGCTGCCGGCTGGGTGGCGGCCTTCAGCCTGGCGCTCGGATTGCTGGCGGCGGTGCCGGCGGCCCTCGTCCTGGGCGCCTCCCCGGCCCAGGCCGACCAGGCCGAGGAGGTCATCCTCGAGGACGGTGCCGGGGTCATCCACGAGCCGACCCTGCGCGAGGGCCTGACGGACATCGACTTCCGCGAGCCGACCACCGTGGTGGTCTGGACCCAGCGCGGCGAGGCCGAGTCCAACCTCAACGAGCGCCTCCTGGCCGATGCCCGCGAGAACCATCCGGAGTGGATCAGCGACGACGGGCAGAAGTGGACGGACGGCCTGTTCATCTACGCGATCGATCCGGAGGGCCGGCTGCAGGGGGTGTACTTCGGCGAGGACCGCAAGGTCGGTCTCGAGACCCAGGAGGACATCCGGGAGGACGCCGTCGAGTCGCTGCAGGAGGCCAACTGGACGCAGGCCGCCCTGGACGCCACCGAGTCCGCCGCGGCCGTGATGAACCGGCCGTGGTACCAGCATCCCGGGGTGTGGATCGGCGGGGCGATCGTGGTGGTCGTCGGCGGCATCTTCGGTGGGGCCGTCGCGGCCGGCCGGAAGAAGCAGCGGCAGAAGGCCCAGGCGGAACTGGACCGGGGGAACCAGGCCTTCGCCAACGTCAGCACGGACCTCGAGGCCACCGAGCTGAACGCCCATACCGTGCCGGAGGATTCGAAGTACGGGGCCATGGTGCTCGAGCGTTACCGCACCTTCCACGAACGCTATGTGGAGGCCGCCCGCCAGAACGACCGGCTGTCCGGCATCCCGGCGAAGAAGCTGCACCGCAAGGAGCACCGCCAGGCCATCACGGCGTACATGAAGCAGGCGGAGGAGCTCGACCAGCTCGACGACACCGTGGGCAGCACGAACACGCTGCTGAACAAGTACCCGGGCTGGCCCGAGGCCTGGGACATCCAGACCGCGCCGATGCGCGAGGACCTGGGACAGATCGACGAGCTGGTGACGGGACAGCCCAAGCTCAAGGCCGATCAGCTCACCCCGTTGCGATCCTTCCGGCACGAGGCGGAACGGGAACTGGAGCGGCTGGGCGCCGGCCTGGAGACCGGCCAGCTCTCCCCGGACGAGGCCCTCGACGGCCTGGATGCCCTCCGGGTCCGCCTGACCGGACTGCTGGACGACTACGCGAAGGCCCAGATCGATGCCTTCGCCACGTCCGATGCCGAACGCCAGACTCTGCAGGGAGAACTGGAACGGGAACGCCACCGCGGCTCCCGCCGTCCCGGCTCCATCCTGGACACGGTGCACCAGCCCGGCTGGTTCTGGACCGCGACCGCCTTCCACCTCGGATACTCCTCGGGCCAGTCCCACGTGGTGACGGCGCGAGAGCAGGCAGAGGCCTCCTCCTCGTCCTCCTCGACCGGATACGGCAGCTCCGGCGGCAGCTTCTCCGGCGCCGGCTCCTCCTCCAGCTTCTGAGGGGAAGGCGGCGAGGAATGTTGCTGACGGGCCCGGGGTTGGTACGGATATGAGCTCTGAGGCACGCCAGGATCCGCTGGCCTTCTATCTGGACAAGTCCGACCCCGCCGCGTGGAAGGCCGTGGGCGGATTGTCCGTCGCCGCGAAGACCGCCGCCCGGAAGGCCGGCCTGGATGATCAGCTCGTGGAGCTGGTGAACCTCCGCGTCTCCCAGATCAACGGCTGCGCCTACTGCCTTGAGGTCCACACCCGCTACGGGATCGACGCCGGCCTCGACTCCCAGCGCCTCGGCCTGTTGGCCGCCTGGCGGGAGGCGGAGGCCCTCTACAGCGAGACGGAGCGGGCCGCCCTGGACCTGGCCGAGACGGTCACCCTGCTACCCGGCCAGGAGGACCAGCACGTCAGCCAGCTGATGAGCCACCACGTGCTGACGGACGAACAGTACTCCGCCGTCCAGTGGCTGGCCATCACCATGAACGTCACCAACCGCATCTCCATCCTGTCCCACCACCCGGTCAGGCGCCGTTGAACAGCTGGAATCGAGGCAAGCCCCATGAGCAACACCGAGACTGACCCGCAGGAGACCGTCTGCCGGAACAGGCCCGCCGCCGGACCGCGCTTCACCGAGGGCCTCTCAGACGGCGTGGACCCACACGCCGGTGGCACGGGCACCGTTGAATTGCTCGAGCCACGCGCGGTCCCCCTCGGCGGTCCCCGCGCCATGACCGTCAAACGCACCCTGCCGCAGCGGGCCCGATCCCTGATTGGCGCCTGGTGCTTCTTGGACTTCTACGGGCCGGACGATGTCTCCGCCACCGGAGGCATGGCGGTCCCCCGTCACCCGCACACGGGGCTGGCAACCGTCTCCTGGTTGTTCACCGGACGGGTGGACCACGTCGACTCCGCCGGCAACTGGGCCACCGTCCGCCCCGGTGAGGTCAACCTGATGAACGCCGGTTCCGGGATCACCCATTCGGAGTACTCCACGGCGGACACCACCGTCCTCCACGGCGCCCAGCTCTGGTACGCCTTCCCGGACCATGCCCGTGCCACCGCTCCCTCGCTCGAGGCCCACCGTCCGGAGCCGGTCACCGGGCCCGGCTACACCGCCCGCGTCTTCCTCGGCTCCCTGCTGGGCTCCACCTCCCCGGTGAAGACCCACCTCCCGCTCACGGGCGTGGAGTTGCGCATGGACCCCGGCACCACGCTGGAGGTGGACGTCCCCGCCGGCCACGAGCACGGCCTGCTCCAGGTCACCGGGGCCCTCTCCCTGGACGGGGTCGAGATCCCTGAGGACCACCTCGGCTTCGTCGGTCCCGGCCGGACCCGCCTGAGGATCATCTCCGGGCCGGACCCCGTCACCGCACTGCTGATCGGCGGCGAGCCCCTGGGCGAGCAGATCATCATGTGGTGGAACTTCGTGGGCCGCACCCACGAGGAGATCGTGGCCTGGCGCGCCGCCTACCAGGCCGAGATGGGCTTCGAGGCGCCGTGGGAGGATTCCCCACTGGCGGACGCCGGCACTCCCCTGGGCGCCCCGGTGTCCGGCTCCCTGCTGGACGCCACGATCGGCACCAGCTACCGCGATGGCCGGACTTTCCCGCAGTTCGGCGACTTCCCGGCGGACACCCCCGCCCCGTTGCCCGCCCCGGCGCTGCCCTCCACCCGCATGCGACCCCGCACCAACCCACCGTCAAGGAGACCTGAGATCCCATGAGTGAGCAGACACCGACCCTGGACCACCCGCAGGTCATCCAGGGCAGCAAGCCGCGGTACGAGATCCACGTGGACGCCTCCGGCGAGCCGGCCGGCAAGACCTACTTCACCGAGCATGCAGCGGCCGATGGGACCCGGCAGCGGATCTTCCCGCACACCGAGGTGGCCGAGGAGTACGGCGGTCACGGACTCGCCTCGACCCTGGTCCGCGGAGCGTTGGACGCGTCCATCGCCGAGGGATACCGGATCGTCGCGGTCTGCCCGTATGTGAAGGGGTGGATCGAGAAGCACCCTGACTATCAGCGGCATGTGGACGCCACCACCCCGGAGCACCTGCGGGCGCTCGAGCGCCGGTAGACGCCGGTAGACACAAGCCGGAACGGAGAACCGGGCCAAGGACACCAAGAAGAAAGCCGGCCGGGAGCATCTGATGATGCTCCCGGCCGGCTTCTCGTGGTCGGGGTGACAGGATTTGAACCTGCGGCCTCGTCGTCCCGAACGACGCGCGCTACCAAGCTGCGCCACACCCCGTGGAGAGTGGTTCCATGCCGAGTCCGGCGGGGAACCACAGTGGTCTATCCTAGCCGTCCGTTGCCGGATTCACCAAAACGATCCGTGGAGACGACCGGCGCGGACACTAGACTGGTCACGTCAGCAGAACAGCTCAGGAGGGACGGAGACACGTGGCCACCGAGGCGGAGGGGTTCGGCACTTTCAGGGACTTCTTGGCGTCTCGCCCGAACCTGGCCGGTCTCGCGGCCTTCGTCATCGTGTTCATCGGGGTGGGCCTCCTGTCCGATTCGATCCTCGCGGCCCTCCTCGCGGCGGCCCTGGGGTACGGGGCAGGTCTGATTCTGACGCCGGCTCACCGCCCGACCTATTCCTCCGGCATCCCCGTGCGCGGCGCCACCGAGGAGGAGATGGACGGACGGCTCGCCGAGCTCCGCCAACGGGTCCGGAGCCATCGCGCTCAGCTTCCCCCTGAATCCCAGCACGACCTGTCCATGATCACCGTGCACCTGGGCGAGATGATCGACCGCTGGGAACTCGTTCAGCAAGCACCGGAGCAACGCCTGTCCATCGAGTCCCTCGTGTACCAGTACCTGCCGAGCACGCTCGACGTATTCCTCCGACTGCCGGACTCGGCCAAGCCGGCCGCTGCCCCGGAATGGACCCATCAATTGCACCTGTTGGCCACCGAGGTCTCCCGCAGCCGGGACACCGTCTTGAAGCACGACCTCGAGTCGATGCGCAACAACGGCCGCGTGCTCGAGCAGAAGTTCGAGGACGGGGACCTCAAGATGTTCCGGGAGAACGGCCTCTAGGGCCTCTTGGCGCCTTTCCCCGGTTCGGCGAGGCTGCCCCCGGTGAAGCGGGTGAACGCGCCCAGGACCGCGGTCCACTCTTCCAACCACGACGTCGGCTCGTTCCCTCGGACGCTCAGCTCCGCTCCCCCACGTGGACCGACGGACCAGGTCACGTAGAGCCGGACGGGCGAATCCGCCGCGTCGCGGTGGCCGCCCCACCAGTCGAGTTCCAGAGTGCCTTCCGACGCATCCGCCAGGGCCGCCCACTCGTAGGGAGGATCCTGGTCCCCATCCGAGCCGTCCGTGTCCTCCTCCAACAGCGCGCCGTCACCGAAGTACACGTGCCCCGCCTCCCCGGTGGCCCGGAGTTCCCGAGGCCACCAGAGATGCGTGTCGTCCAGGAACGCGCCGACCGCCTGGTCCAGGTCCAGCGGGATGGAGGCGCTCACTGCATGCGACGCCTCGGCCGACGCCGGCGCACTGTTCACCACCGTTCCGGGCACCACGTCCCCCGTTGAGGCTCCCGCGTCCGTGCTCGGAGGACCATGCTCGCCAATGGAGGGAACGTCGAACGGGTCAAGGAACAGGCTCTCAGACATGCCCCTCATCAAACCATGCCGGCTCTGGTCCATTGGTCATGGCATGTCTCAGCATGGCCCGTTAAACACAGAAGCCCTGGACCGTGAGGTCCAGGGCTTCTATTCAATGGTTGTCCGGCGGCGTCCTACTCTCCCACATCCTCCCGGATGCAGTACCATCGGCGCAGTGGGTCTTAGCTTCCGGGTTCGGAATGGGACCGGGCGTTTCCCCCACGCTATGACCGCCGTAANCCTCATCAAACCATGCCGGCTCTGGTCCATTGGTCATGGCATGTCTCAGCATGGCCCGTTAAACACAGAAGCCCTGGACCGTGAGGTCCAGGGCTTCTATTCAATGGTTGTCCGGCGGCGTCCTACTCTCCCACATCCTCCCGGATGCAGTACCATCGGCGCAGTGGGTCTTAGCTTCCGGGTTCGGAATGGGACCGGGCGTTTCCCCCACGCTATGACCGCCGTAACTCTTTTACCCTACTGTCAACACTCCTGACCCTGGCGTGCGCCGTGGGGTGGGTGTTCGTCGTGGGTCGTCTTGGTGGTGACAACACTACTGTTGCACTGTTCAGTTGTTTTCCCCCACCACCCGGTCCCAGTGTCCCCGAGTGTTCGGGTGCCCTGGTACAAGGGGGGGGTGGTTCGGTTGGTTGTTGTTCCGCAACCGCATAGTGGACGCTACGCATCTGGCCCTCTCATACCCTTTGAAGCGTGTATGAGAGATGCTTGTGTGTATAAGTTATCGGCCTATTAGTACCGGTCGGCTTCACAAGTCGTTAGTCCTTGCTTCCACGTCCGGCCTATCAACCCAGTGATCTGCTGGGGGCCTCCCGACCCGAAGGTCGTGGAAATCTCATCTCGAAGCTGGCTTCCCGCTTAGATGCTTTCAGCGGTTATCCTTCCCGAACGTAGCTAATCAGCGGTGCACCTGGCGGTACAACTGACATACCAGAGGTTCGTCCGTCCCGGTCCTCTCGTACTAAGGACAGACCTTCTCAAATTTCCTGCGCGCGCAGAGGATAGGGACCGAACTGTCTCACGACGTTCTGAACCCAGCTCGCGTACCGCTTTAATGGGCGAACAGCCCAACCCTTGGGACCTACTCCAGCCCCAGGATGCGACGAGCCGACATCGAGGTGCCAAACCATGCCGTCGATATGGACTCTTGGGCAAGATCAGCCTGTTATCCCCGAGGTACCTTTTATCCGTTGAGCGACGGCCGTTCCACAACGGGCCGCCGGATCACTAGTCCCGACTTTCGTCCCTGCTCGAGCTGTCGCTCTCACAGTCAAGCCCCCTTGTGCACTTGCACTCGACACCTGATTGCCAACCAGGCTGAGGGGACCTTTGGGCGCCTCCGTTACATTTTGGGAGGCAACCGCCCCAGTTAAACTACCCATCAGGCACTGTCCCTGACCCGGATCACGGGCCGAAGTTAGATGTCCAGAGTGACCAGAGTGGTATTTCAACGATGACTCCACACGAACTAGCGTCCATGCTTCAACGTCTCCCACCTATCCTACACAAGCCACACCGAACACCAATACCAAACTATAGTAAAGGTCTCGGGGTCTTTCCGTCCTTCTGCGCGTAACGAGCATCTTTACTCGTAGTGCAATTTCGCCGAGTTCACGGTTGAGACAGCGGGGAAGTCGTTACTCCATTCGTGCAGGTCGGAACTTACCCGACAAGGAATTTCGCTACCTTAGGATGGTTATAGTTACCACCGCCGTTTACTGGGGCTTAAATTCTCAGCTTCGCTCCGAAGAACTAACCGGTCCTCTTAACCTTCCAGCACCGGGCAGGAGTCAGTCCGTATACATCGTCTTGCGACTTCGCACGGACCTGTGTTTTTGATAAACAGTCGCTTCCCCCTGGTCTCTGCGGCCCATACACCCTCCACCCAGTCAATGGGTTTCAAGCTCAGGGCCCCCCTTCTCCCGAAGTTACGGGGGCATTTTGCCGAGTTCCTTAACCATGATTCTCTCGATCGCCTTAGTATTCTCTACCTGACCACCTGTGTCGGTTTGGGGTACGGGCGGCTAGAACCTCGCGTCGATGCTTTTCTTGGCAGCATAGGATCACCGGATCCCCCACCTAGTGGGGGCCTATCGGGTCTCAGGCACACGCCTGGCGGATTTGCCAACCAGACACCCTACACCCTTGGACCAGGTCAATTCCATTGCCTGGCCCGGCTACCTTCCTGCGTCACACCTGTTAATACGCTTGCCTTATCGGTTCAGGTCCCGCGCTCGCCCACCACGTCCCCCGAAGGGGATCCAGGCAGGTTCGGGCGGTTAGTATCACCGACTCAGCATGGGCGGTTCTTCGCCGGTACGGGAATATCAACCCGTTGTCCATCGACTACGCCTGTCGGCCTCGCCTTAGGTCCCGACTTACCCAGGGCAGATTAGCTTGACCCTGGAACCCTTGGTCATCCGGCGGACGGGTTTCTCACCCGTCTTTCGCTACTCATGCCTGCATTCTCACTCGTGCACAATCCACCGACGCTTACGCCCCGGCTTCACCTCGTACACGACGCTCCCCTACCCATCCAACTTACGCTGAATGCCACGGTTTCGGCGGTGTGCTTGAGCCCCGCTACATTGTCGGCGCGGAATCACTTGACCAGTGAGCTATTACGCACTCTTTCAAGGGTGGCTGCTTCTAAGCCAACCTCCTGGTTGTCACAGCAACTCCACATCCTTTCCCACTTAGCACACGCTTAGGGGCCTTAACCGGTGGTCTGGGCTGTTTCCCTCTCGACCATGAAGCTTATCCCCCACAGTCTCACTGCCACGCTCTCACTTCCCGGCATTCGGAGTTTGGCTGACGTCAGTAACCTTGTAGGGCCCATCTGCCATCCAGTAGCTCTACCTCCGGGAAGAAACACGTGACGCTGCACCTAAATGCATTTCGGGGAGAACCAGCTATCACGGAGTTTGATTGGCCTTTCACCCCTACCCACAGCTCATCCCCTCCATTTTCAACTGAAGTGGGTTCGGTCCTCCACGCGCTCTTACACGCGCTTCAACCTGGCCATGGGTAGATCACTCCGCTTCGGGTCTAGACCGTGCCACTAAGATCGCCCTATTCAGACTCGCTTTCGCTACGGCTTCCCCACACGGGTTAACCTCGCGACACAGCACTAACTCGCAGGCTCATTCTTCAAAAGGCACGCCGTCACCCCTCAAGGCTCCGACGGATTGTAGGCACATGGTTTCAGGTACTATTTCACTCCCCTCCCGGGGTGCTTTTCACCATTCCCTCACGGTACTGATCCGCTATCGGTCAACAGGTAGTATTCAGGCTTACCAGGTGGTCCTGGCAGATTCACACGGGATTTCTCGGGCCCCGTGCTACTCGGGCACACTCTCTAAGCGGCGGTACGCATTCGCACTACGGGACTCTCACCCTCTACGGTCAGCCATCCAAAGCTGTTCGTCTATACGCCCGCTCCTCACCACCCCAAGCCGGCAGACCTGGGACGAAAGGGCCCACAACCCCGAACACGCAACCCCTGCCGGGTATCACACGTGAACGGTTTAGCCCCATCCGCTTTCGCTCGCCACTACTCACGGAATCACTTTTGTTTTCTCTTCCTGCAGGTACTGAGATGTTTCACTTCCCTGCGTTCCCTCCAACCGGCCTATGTGTTCAACCGGCGGTCACACACTCACAGGTGTGCGGGGTTCCCCCATTCGGAAATCCTGGAATCAACGTCCGGTTATCGACTCCTCCAGGCTTATCGCAGATTCCCACGTCCTTCATCGGCTCCTGTTGCCAAGGCATCCACCATGCGCCCTGAAAAACTTAGCCACACAAGGCCAAGCCCTCAATGAGCAACACCCACCACCAACCACCCACCAAAAGCAGGGGTCAACAACGGGTGTATCAAAAGATGACTACATTCTCGGCGCCACCACACACCACCAGGGGGCGATATGCGGCAGCAATAAAAATAAGATGCTCGCGTCCACTATGCAGTTCCCAAACAACAACCCGCACCACACCTCCCACACCAACGACTCAACGTCAATGCTTCAGCATGGCCGGAACCAGACCACAGGCCCGGAACAACCACCCCCACACCACACCACCACCCAACCCCAAAAGAGGCCCAGCGATCATGTGCTGCACGAGCAGCCGGTCCTGTTGTCCCAGGACCCAACAGTGTGCCAACACCCCAACCCATCCACCCAGCAGTCCTTCCACACGACGGCGCGACATCCCGGGCAACACCCAAGACGCCCATTCCAGACGCAGTACTACGACCACCAGCCGGTACGGCCAGGGCACTATTCGTTGATGTTCCACCCATGAGCAACTCGCCGACCCACGAACGGGGCCGCTACGAGCACTACACCTGAACCACACACCCACAAACACAAAGATCTGCAGGCCTGCCAGTTAAGGGGCTCCTTAGAAAGGAGGTGATCCAGCCGCACCTTCCGGTACGGCTACCTTGTTACGACTTAGTCCCAATCGCCAGTCCCACCTTCGACGGCTCCCCCCACAAGGGTTGGGCCACCGGCTTCGGGTGTTACCGACTTTCGTGACTTGACGGGCGGTGTGTACAAGGCCCGGGAACGTATTCACCGCAGCGTTGCTGATCTGCGATTACTAGCGACTCCGACTTCATGGGGTCGAGTTGCAGACCCCAATCCGAACTGAGACCGGCTTTTTGGGATTAGCTCCACCTCACAGTATCGCAACCCATTGTACCGGCCATTGTAGCATGCGTGAAGCCCAAGACATAAGGGGCATGATGATTTGACGTCGTCCCCACCTTCCTCCGAGTTGACCCCGGCAGTCTCCCATGAGTCCCCGGCATAACCCGCTGGCAACATGGAACGAGGGTTGCGCTCGTTGCGGGACTTAACCCAACATCTCACGACACGAGCTGACGACAACCATGCACCACCTGTGAACCCGCCCCAAAGGGGAAACCACATCTCTGTGGCGATCGAGAACATGTCAAGCCTTGGTAAGGTTCTTCGCGTTGCATCGAATTAATCCGCATGCTCCGCCGCTTGTGCGGGCCCCCGTCAATTCCTTTGAGTTTTAGCCTTGCGGCCGTACTCCCCAGGCGGGGCACTTAATGCGTTAGCTGCGGCGCGGAAAACGTGGAATGTCCCCCACACCTAGTGCCCAACGTTTACGGCATGGACTACCAGGGTATCTAATCCTGTTCGCTCCCCATGCTTTCGCTCCTCAGCGTCAGTAACAGCCCAGAGACCTGCCTTCGCCATCGGTGTTCCTCCTGATATCTGCGCATTTCACCGCTACACCAGGAATTCCGGTCTCCCCTACTGCACTCTAGTCTGCCCGTACCCACCGCAGATCCGGGGTTAAGCCCCGGACTTTCACGGCAGACGCGACAAACCGCCTACGAGCTCTTTACGCCCAATAATTCCGGATAACGCTCGCGCCCTACGTATTACCGCGGCTGCTGGCACGTAGTTAGCCGGCGCTTCTTCTGCAGGTACCGTCACCCGAAGGCTTCTTCCCTACTGAAAGAGGTTTACAACCCGAAGGCCGTCATCCCTCACGCGGCGTCGCTGCATCAGGCTTGCGCCCATTGTGCAATATTCCCCACTGCTGCCTCCCGTAGGAGTCTGGGCCGTGTCTCAGTCCCAGTGTGGCCGGTCACCCTCTCAGGCCGGCTACCCGTCGTCGCCTTGGTGAGCCATTACCTCACCAACAAGCTGATAGGCCGCGAGTCCATCCAAGACCGATAAATCTTTCCACCCCCCACCATGCGACAGGAGGTCATATCCGGTATTAGACCCAGTTTCCCGGGCTTATCCCAGAGTCAAGGGAAGGTTACTCACGTGTTACTCACCCGTTCGCCACTCATCCACCCCAGCAAGCTGGAGCTTCAGCGTTCGACTTGCATGTGTTAAGCACGCCGCCAGCGTTCATCCTGAGCCAGGATCAAACTCTCCGTAAAAAACAAAAAGCGGACAACACACAGACCCGGCGGAAAACCAGACCCACATGCCACCCAAAAATCCATGGCAAAAAGTCACTGCAAACACACGGGGTGTGTCCCAGCAACCAATCAACCAATTCAAAAAATTGGCATCAACAAACTTGGCACACTATTGAGTTCTCAAACAACAGGATGCCACCCAAAAATCCATGGCAAAAAGTCACTGCAAACACACGGGGTGTGTCCCAGCAACCAATCAACCAATTCAAAAAATTGGCATCAACAAACTTGGCACACTATTGAGTTCTCAAACAACAGGCACATCATGGCTACTCACAAGGAATCCGGTAAAACCGGCGAAATCTTTGCTTTTCCCATCTGCGGCTTTTCAAGCTTAGTTCCTTGTTTCCTCCCCGTCAAATCGGCGTTTCCGGCGATTTTCTGGAGTGGAACCGAAGTCCCTCTGTGTTGTTTCCAGTTCTCGGGACCGCCGCTCAAGCGACTGTCCGTTGTTCCGGAGCAACTTTTCTAGCTTAGATCCTCTCTCGACTCGGTGTCAAATCCACCGCGCCGGGCTTTTCCTCCGGACCGAAGTCCTTCTGAGCTGCCTGGATCGTCACCAGCGGTTCTGCCTTGCGGCTTTCCCGGTGCCATGGTGTGGCTTCCAACCCCGGGCTTCCCGTGGATCTTCGCCGTTTCGGTCTGGAAGAACTTGTCTTCCGCGCCTTGGCACAAGAGAAGACAATACACAGGTTCTGGCGCTTTGCATAATCAGCCGTCCACCACCCCCGGGGGGGGCGGAATCAGAGGCGTCAGTGGATCGGGCGAAGGTACACCGTGGCGAGCGGCGGGGCGGTGATCATCGCGGACGCCGGCTGCCCCTGCCACGCCTCATCGGATGCCTCGATCCGTCCGCCGTTGCCGAGGCCGGATCCGCCGTAGCTCTCCGCATCGGTGTTCAGGACCTCCCGCCACTGTCCCGCGAAGGGCAGTCCCAGGCGGACCTCGTGATGGGGGTTGCCGGACAGGTTCGTCACGCAGACCAGGGGACGTGCCTCGCCTGCACCGGTCTCCGGAGTGGACCAGCGGATGAACGAGAAGAGGTTTCGGTCCCCGTCGTTCTGGTCGATCCACTGGAATCCGGCCGGATCGTTGTCCTGGCTCCACAGCTCGGGGGCGTCGCGGTACAGCAGGTTCAGGTCCCGAACGGTCTTCATGAGCCCCTTGTGGCTGGGGGTGTCCGTCAACCACCAGTCCAGTCCGTGGGACTCCCTCCACTCGGACTCCTGGCCGAACTCGGACCCCATGAACAGCAGCTGCTTGCCCGGGTGCGCCCACATGTAGGCGTAGTACGCCCGCAGGGAGGCCAATTGCTGCCACCGGTCTCCCGGCATCTTGCGCAGCAATGAGCCCTTGCCGTGGACCACCTCGTCATGCGAGAGCGGTAGCACGTAGTTCTCGCTCCAGGCATAGACCGTCGAGAACGTCATCTCGTGGTGATGCCACTTGCGGTTGACCGGGTCCTCGGACAGGTAGGCGAGGGAATCGTGCATCCAGCCCATGTTCCACTTCAGGCCGAAGCCGAGCCCCTCATGGCTGGTCTGCGCGGTCACGCCGGAGAACGCCGTGGACTCCTCGGCGATCATCACGATCCCTGGGTTGCGCCGGTAGGCCGTGGCCGTGGTCTCCTGCAGGAAGCTGATGGCCTCCAGGTTGTGGTTGCCACCGTGCACGTTCGGCACCCACTCCCCGTCCTCGCGGGAGTAGTCCAGGTACAGCATCGAGGCGACGGCGTCCACGCGCAGCCCGTCGATGTGGAACTCCTCCAACCAGTACAGGGCGTTGGCCACCAGGAAGTTCCGCACCTCGGTGCGGCCGTAGTCGAACACCAGGGTGCCCCAGTCCGGGTGCTCCCCCTTGCGCGGGTCGGCGTACTCGTAGAGGGGCTGCCCGTCGAACTTCGCCAGGGCCCAGTCGTCCTTGGGGAAGTGTGCGGGCACCCAGTCCAGGAGCACGCCGATGCCGGCCTGGTGCAGCCGGTCCACCAGGTACTTGAAGTCGTCCGGGGAGCCGAACCGGGAGGTGGGGGCGTAGTACCCGGTGACCTGGTAGCCCCAGGAACCTCCGAAGGGATGCTCCGCCACCGGCATGAACTCCACGTGGGTGAAACCCTGCCAGGAGACATACTCGACCAGCTGGTTTGCCAACTCGCGGTAGCTCAGGCCTGGCCGCCAGGACCCGGCGTGCACCTCATAGACACTCATGGCAGCGTCGTGCGGGTTGGTCGCCGCCCGCTTCTCCATCCACGCCGCGTCCCCGAAGGCATACCGGGAGTCCTCCACCCGGGAGCCGGAGGCCGGCGGCACCTCGGTCCAGCGGGCCATGGGGTCGGCCTTGTCCCGCCAGTGGCCGTCGCGGCCGAGGATGGCGTACTTGTAGACGGTGCCGGCCCCGATCCCCGGGACGAAGATCTCCCAGAGGCCCGAGTCTCCCAGCGAGCGCAGGGCGTGCTGGCAGCCGTCCCAGCCGTTGAAGTCACCCTTGACCCGCACGGCCGCGGCGTTGGGGGCCCAGACGGCGAAGGAGGTGCCCGTGATGTCGCCTTGGGGCGAGGAGTAGTGGCGCACGCGAGCGCCGAGGATCGTCCACAGCGTCTCGTGCCGGCCCTCCCGGAACAGGTGCTGGTCCAGTTCCCCCACGGTGGGCAGATACCGGTAGGGATCGTCCTGCTCGGCCTCGGCCACGCCGGGGTAGGTCACGAGGAGGCGGTAGCCCGGGACGTGGCCCGGGTCGGTGGCAGGGGTCGTCCCGACCCACACGCCCTCGTGTTCATGGCGCAGCGGAACGCGCGTGCCGTCGTCGAGCAGGACGGCCAGGTCCTCGGCCAGGGGCCGTAGCACCCGGAACGTCACGGTGCCGGTGTCCCCCAGGTGGGCGCCGAGCACCTCGTGCGGCTGGTGATAGCGGCCCTGCGCGACGGCGGCCAGCACCTCCGCGTGCACGTCCAGCGGCAATGTGGGGTCCTGCGGGGCATGATCCGGTTCCACGGCATCCTCCTGGATGGTGCTCTGGCGTTCTGGGCCCACGGTAGCCGCCACGGCGGCGCGGCGCAGGAGTCCGCGGACCGCCGCGGCGGGGACCTCCACCCAGTCCGGGCGGTGGCGTAGCTCGTAGGCGGTCTCATACAGCGCCTTGTCCAGCATCAGGGCGGTGAAGACGGTGGACCCCGTGTCCACCGTCGCCCCGACGGCCGATCCGTAGCCCTCGAGGAACGCCTGCTGGACCGGTTCCGTCCAGGCCGGGGCATCGGAGAGGGCACCGGCGTAGTCGAAGGATCGCAGCATCCCGACGACATCGCGCTGCGGCAGATCCCAACCGGATCGCTCCGTCGCCTCCCGGAGCGGTTCGCCTTCGAAGTCGAGGACCGTCCAGCGCCAGCCGTCCTGTCCAGCGGCGGTGGCGATAGCCGGTGAGGCCAGGACCTGTCCGAGGTGGTAGTCGGCATGGATCCGCTGCAGCGGCGGTATCCCGGTTCTGACCTCCGGGGACCGCAGGGAATCGATCACTGCGCGCAGTCCGCTCCCGTACTCCTCACCCACAGCGGAGGCGGCCTCTCGCCATCCCCACTCAAGGCGGTCCGCGAGCGCCGTGAGCACGGCCGGTGCCCCCTCGCCGCCGTCAGAGGCGGGGCGGGTGCCGAAGGCCTCGGCGAGGGCCAGGTGCAGTCGGCCCGTGGCCTCGCCGATCCCGGCGGCCTCGGTGGTGAAGCCGCGACCGGCGGCGGCCGCATCCGTGGCCTCGCGCCAGGCGTCTCGGGAGTCCTCGATGAACTCACGCAGCACGCAGAGTTCACCCGACTCCGCGCCCGCCGCAGCCCCGGGGCGGGTCCACGCCGCCGTGGCCGAGCCGTACGTCACGGGGACCTCGCTGGAACCGCCAGCGGAGAGCGCCAGGCCGATCTCGACGTCGGGATGGGTACCCGGGGCCAGCACTCGGAAGAATTTGAGGATCAGCCGACCTCGATCCGCTCCCACCACCACGGACGTGTTGGACTGCTCGCCCCGGAGCACGCGCAGGTGCAGGGTCTCGGGGTCGAAGGCGGCCCAGTCGCGGAATCCGGCGTAGGCATGGCCTGCGGCTCCGCCGGCCCCGCTGTTCTCGGTACGCGCCTCACGGCGCATCAGCTCCAGCCATGCCGCCACGAAGTCCGGGTCCTGGGTGCCGTCGTAGACCCATCGGACGCCGGACGGCGTGTCACCGCGGCCGATCAGCGCGGCTGAGGCGCCCGGGACTTCCTCCCGGCGCAGAGTCAGGGGGACGGACACAGCGACGGCGTCCTCGTTCCCCCCGCTTCCCGCGGGAGCGGCCGTGAAGATCAGTGACAGGAGCTGGACGTCACCGGTGACACCCGCCGCCGAGGACAACCGGTGTTCGCCGGCCAGGCGCAACGCGACGTCTCCCCGGAGCGGGAACCACCGTTGGTCCGGGAGCCACCGGACCAGGAGGTCGTGGAGGCCGTGGAGGTCCTGAGGAGACTCGCTCATCGGTTGCGCCCCGCCGCGAGGTCCGGTGTGATGACCGGCATCGCCGTGGTGTAGGGGTTCGGCCGGCCGGCCAGGGCCGCCGCATCCGCCCCCGGCATGGGCTCCGGGCCGGTGCGCAGCCGCAACCAGTAGAAGCCGTGACCGGGCAGGGTGACGGGCAGCCGGCCGTCCTCGCCGATGTCGAGGAACGGGCGGCCGCCGAAGACATCACGCAGGCCCCGGCCCTCATAGCCCGGCACATTCAGCCAGGTGGCCACCGGTTCCGGAGCGAGGTTGAAGACGCAGAGCACCGTCTCGGGGTACAGGTCCTCCTTCTCCGAGGCGGGCAGGTCCCGGACGAAGGCGAGGACCTGTTCGGCCTCGGCCTCCACCACCGTGAAGTCGCCCAGCCCGAACACGGGGTGCCGCTTGCGCACGGCGAGGGTCTCGCGGACCCAGTGCAGCAGGGAGCCGTTGGAGGCCAGCTGAGCCTCCACGTTGACGTGGTTGTAGTGGTAGACGAGCGACTGGATGACCGGCAGGTACAGCTTGCCGGGATCGGCCTCGGAGAAGCCGGCGTTGCGGTCCGGATTCCACTGCATGGGGGTGCGGGAGGCATCCCGGTCAGGCAGCCAGATGTTGTCCCCCATGCCGAGCTCGTCCCCGTAGTACAGGAACGGCGAACCCGGCATGGCCAGCAGCAGCGCGTGGATCAGTTCGAGCTCGGACCGACTGTTGTCCAGCAGGGAGGCGAGCCGGCGCCGGATGCCCACGTTGGCACGCATGCGCGAGTCCGGGGCGTACCACCCGAGCATCGCCTGGCGTTCTTCCGGGGTGACCATCTCGAGGGTGAGCTCGTCATGGTTGCGCAGGAACGTGCCCCACTGGGTGCCGGCGGGGATCTGCGGGGTCTCGGCCAACGCCTCGAGGATCGCTGTGGCCTTGTGGTCGCGCAGGGCATAGAAGATCTTCGGCATGATCGGGAAGTGGAAGCACATGTGGCATTCCGGTTCCTCCTCCGAACCGAAGTAGTCCACCACGTCCGCCGGCGGCTGGTTGGCCTCGGCGATGATCACCCGTCCCGGGTACTCCGCATCGACCATGGCCCGCAATTGCTGCAGGAAGCCGTGGGTGCGCGGGTCGTTCTCGCAGTCGGTGCCCTCCTCCTCGAAGAGATAGGGGATGGCGTCAGCACGGAAGCCGTCCACGCCCATGTCCATCCAATAGCGGACCACGTCGAAGAGCGCCTCGATCACGGCGGGGTTCTCGAAGTTCAGGTCCGGCTGGTGGGAGAAGAAGCGGTGCCAGAAGAACTGGCGGCGGACCGGATCGAACGCCCAGTTGGACTCCTCCGTGTCCACGAAGATGATGCGGGCGTCCTGGTACTTCTCGTCCGTGTCACTCCACACGTAGAAGTCGCCATACGGGCCGTCCGGGTCAGACCGGGACTCCTGGAACCAGGCGTGTTGGTCCGAGGTGTGGTTCAGCGGCAGGTCGATGATGACCCTCAGGCCGCGGGCATGGGCCTCGGCCACGAGCCTCTTGAAGTCCGAGGCGGTGCCGAACTCGTCCAGCACCTCGTAGTAGTCCGCGATGTCATAGCCGCCGTCCCGCAGCGGTGAGCGGTAGAACGGGGGTACCCACAGGCAGTCGATGCCCAGCCACTGCAGGTAGTCGAGCTTGTTGATCAGGCCCTCGAAGTCACCGGACCCGTCCCCGTTGTCGTCGTGGAAGGCCCGCACGAGGACCTCGTAGAACACGGCGGTCCGGAACCAGTCCGGGTCATGGGAGATCCCGTGGGTGTGCATCTGGAAGGAATGGGCCATCAGCTGCCGCGCACCACCTTCAGCACGTGGGCCGGCTCAACGGCCGGGTCCAGCCGCACGTAGTTGTCCGCGCCCCACCGCCAGCGGGCACCGGTGATCAGGTCCTCGACCTCGAACCGGCCCTCGGAATCCAGGTCCGCCGGGTCCAGGTCCAGGGCCGCCACGTCGAGCGAGACGGTGGCCTCACGCGCCGCATGCGGATCGCAGTTGAGCACCACGATGACCGTGTCCGCCCGGCCGGGCAGGGACTCCGTCAGCGCGGTGGCATCAGGCATGCCGGGAAACACCGGAAGCGCGACGCCGGCCGGGGCCCGGTACTGGCCGTCCGGCAGGTGGCGGCGGGACTTGGAGAAGGCCAGGATCCCGTCATTGTCCGCCGGGTGCAGAACGAGGTTCTGCAGGTCCTGGAACGCCGGGTGGGCCCTGCGGATCCGGTTCAGCCGGGTGACGTAGGGGGCGAGTGAGGCACCCCGGGCCTCGGCACCGGCGAAGTCACGGGGCCGGTACTCGTACTTCTCATTGTCGATGTACTCCTCGGCGCCCGGGCGGGCGACGTGCTCGAACAGCTCGAAACCGGCATACATGCCCCACATCGGATTGGACAGGGCCGCCAGGACGGCACGGATCTTGAAGGCCGCGGGTCCGCCGAACTGCAGGAACTCCGTGAGGATGTCCGGGGTGTTGACGAAGAAGTTCGGACGGTAGAACGCCGCAGTCTCGGCCGTGACCTCGTGCAGGTACTCAGCGATCTCGTCCCGCGTGTTCCGCCACGTGAAGTACGAGTAGGACTGCTGGAATCCGGCCCGGCCCAGGGCGTGCATCATGGCCGGCCGCGTGAAGGCCTCCGCCAGGAACACGACGTCCGGGTGGCTGCGGTGCACCTTGGCGATCAGCCACTCCCAGAACCACAGGGGCTTGGTGTGCGGGTTGTCCACCCGGAAGATCTTCACCCCACGGGCGATCCACAGCTCCACGACCCTCAGGACGGCCCGCCGCAGTCCGCGCGGGTCGTTGTCGAAGTTCAGCGGATAGATGTCCTGATACTTCTTCGGTGGATTCTCCGCGTAGGCAATGGTGCCGTCCACGCGGGTGGTGAACCATTCGGGGTGCTCGGCGACCCAGGGGTGGTCCGGGGAGCACTGCAGGGCCAGGTCGAGGGCGACCTCCAGCCCGAGCCCGGCGGCCCGCTCGACGAACCCGGCGAAGTCCTCGGCCGTGCCGAGATCAGGGTGGATGGCGTCATGTCCACCCTCCTGCGACCCGATGGCCCACGGTGAACCCGGGTCGTGGGGTCCTGCCTCCAGCGCGTTGTTCGGACCCTTGCGGTGGGCCCGGCCGATGGGGTGGATCGGCGGGAGGTAGATGACGTCGAAGCCCATCTCCGCGACCGCTGGGAGCCGGACGGCCGCCGTCGTGAATGTTCCGGAGGCCCAGGTCCCGGAGTCCGGATGGTAGACCGCCCCCTCGGAGCGGGGGAAGAACTCGTACCAGGCACCGCGGCCGGCCATCGCGCGCTGCACGTCCAGCGGGTAGGCGGGCGACGGGGAGACGAACTCGCGGATCGGACGGGCGGCGAGCACGTCGGTCAGGTCCGGGTCCTCCGCCGCCAGCAGACGCTCCTGGGTGTCCCGCGTGGTGTCCTCGAGCCCCCGGACGGCCCGTGCCAGGACCGACCGGTCCGCCTCGGAACGGTCGGGATCCGCGGCGGCCTGCCGGAACAGGGCGCCGCCCTCGGCCAGCATCAACTCGACGTCCAACCCGGCCTCGATCTTGACGGTGGCGGCGTGGTGCCAGGTCGCGTAGGGATCAGACCAGCCCTCGATGGCGAAGGTGTGGGGCCCGACGACGGCCGGCCGCAGCGTGGCCACGAACTCGTCCAGCCCGGGGGCGCCCTCCGTCATGCGCGTCCGTTGGACTTCGGCGCCGTCCGGGCCGTAGAGGACGGCGGTGGCCCCGAGCCGGTCATGCCCCTCGCGGAACACGGTGGCGCGGACAGGGACGTCCTCGCCGATCAGCGCCTTGGCCGGGACGGCGCCGCAATTGACCACCGGCTGGACACCGGTGATCGGAATGCGGCCCACCTTGACCTCGGTGCGGAACATCGGCATTCGGACAGAATTACTGGAATTCTTGGCAGTTCCCACGGTCCCGACGTTACCGGGGCGATCCCCCCGTGGCCACTGATCGGGACTAAGTCGCGGGCACGAGACGCCTGATCCCCTGCTGGGAGGGTGCCCGGCTCCGAGGATTCAACCGGCGGCCAACCGCGCGTCGGCCGCGGTTCACCCGGCAGTCCCGCGGCAGGGCGGCCCCCCGTGGATAATGGGCCGGGTGAAGGCTATCCGTCGGTTTACCGTCCGTACCCACCTGCCCGAGTCGATCGCGGGACTGAGCCGTCTGGCGACCAACCTGCGCTGGTCCTGGCACCCCCAGACCAAGGAGTTGTTCCGGGACCTGGACCCCCAGGCCTGGTCCGAGTCGAACCAGGACCCCGTGGCCCTGCTGGGGTCCTTCGACCGGCACCGGCTGACCGAGCTCGCCGCCGATGCGCAGATCGTGGCCCGCGTCCAGGACGCCACCGCCGACCTGGACCGTTACCTCACCGAGGACCGGTGGTTCCAGCAGGACTTCGTCGGCGCGTCGGACGGTCCGGGCGGGGACATCCATACTCCGCGGCCCATCGCCTACTTCTCCCCCGAGTTCGGCATCACCGCCGTGCTCCCCCAGTACTCAGGTGGTCTGGGCATCCTGGCCGGTGACCACCTGAAGTCCGCCTCAGACCTCGGGGTGCCGATCATCGGCGTGGGTCTGCTGTACCAGTCGGGCTACTTCAAGCAGTCCCTGTCCCGGGACGCCTGGCAGATGGAGACCTACCCGGTCCTGGACCCGGACAACCTGCCGCTGACACTCCTCAAGGAGGAGGACGGGGCCGCCGCAATCGTCCGTCTGCCGCTGCCCTCGGGCCGGACGCTGCACGCCCAGGTGTGGCGGGCCGACGTCGGGCGCGTCCCCTTGCTGTTGCTGGACTCCAACGTCCCGGCGAACGACGACACCGCGCGCTCCATCACCGACCGCCTGTACGGCGGCGGCGGGGACCAGCGACTGCAGCAGGAGCTGCTGCTCGGCATGGGCGGGGTCAAGGCGCTGCGCCTGTACGCACGCCTCACCGGTACGGATGTGCCGTCCGTCTACCACACGAACGAGGGACATGCCGGCTTCCAGGGCATCGAGCGGATCGAGGAGCTCATGTCCGCCGGGCTGGACTGGGAGACCGCGCTGACCTCGGTGCGGGCCTCCACCGTGTTCACCACGCACACACCGGTGCCGGCCGGGATCGACCGATTCGACCGCGCCCTGGTGGAGCAGTTCTTCCGGGCCGGGCTGGCCCCGAGCGTGCCCCTCGATCATGTCCTGGCCTTGGGTGCCGAGGACCACGAGGGAGGCACCCCGGGCGTGCACAACATGGCCGTGATGGGCCTGCGCCTCGGCCAGCGCGCCAACGGCGTGGCCCGGCTGCACGGGGAGGTGTCCCGGGAGATGTTCAAGGGCCTGTGGCCGGGCTTCGACGCCGATGAGGTGCCGATCGGCTCCATCACGAACGGCGTGCACGCCCCCACCTGGGTCTCCGACACGGTGTCAGCCCGGGCGATCGAGCTGTTCGGGACGTCCGCCGTGGCCGGTCACGACTGGCAGCGCGTCTTCGACGTCCCCGACGCGGAACTGTGGGAGCTGCGCCGGACCCTGCGGCGGGCCCTCATCGCGGACGTGCGGTCACGGCTGCGGTCCTCCTGGCGCAAGCGCGGGGCCTCCGAGGCCGAGCTCGCCTGGACCGATTCCGTGCTGGACGAGAACGTCATGACCATCGGATTCGCCCGGCGGGTGCCCACCTACAAGCGGTTGACGTTGATGCTGCGCGATCCGGAGCGGCTGAAGCGGCTCCTGACGGATCCGGAGCACCCCATCCAGCTGGTGGTGGCCGGCAAGTCCCACCCCGCCGATGAACAGGGCAAGCTGATGATCCAGCAGATGGTGCGGTTCACGGACGACCCCGAGGTGCGCCACCGGATCGTGTTCCTGCCCAACTACGACATCCAGATGGCCTCCACCCTCATGCCCGGTTGCGACGTGTGGCTGAACAATCCCCTGCGCCCGTTGGAGGCCTGCGGCACCTCCGGCATGAAGGTCGCCATGAACGGGGGGCTGAACCTGTCCGTACTGGACGGCTGGTGGGACGAGATGTACGACGGCGAGAACGGCTGGGCCATCCCGAGCGCCTCGTCCGCGGCCTCCACCGAGGAGCGGGACGACGTGGAGGCGGCCGCACTCTACGGCCTGCTGGAGAACGAGCTGGTGCCGCGCTTCTATGGAGCCGAGCCCTCGGACCAGGCCGGGGCCGCCGGCCCGTCGGACGCTTCCACGGACGGCCTCCCGCACCAGTGGCTGGCCATGATCAAGCACACCATGGCCACCCTCGGCCCGGCGACCTCGGCAGACCGGATGGTGCAGGACTACGTCAACGAGCTCTACCTGCCAGCCGGGCGGGCGGGGCGGGTCATGGACGCCGACGACTACGCCAGGGCCCGCGAACTGGCCGCCTGGAAGACCAGGGTCCGGGGCGGCTTCGGCTCTGTGGCCGTGGAACACGTGGATTCGCTCGGCGTCTCCGAGAATCCCCAGGTCGGCGACGAGATGCAGGTCTCCGCCTACATCAGCCTGGGGCAGCTGTCCCCCAAGGACGTGCGGGTGGAAGCCGTGTACGGCCGGGTCAGCACCAAACCGTCCAGCGTGCTCGAGGAGGACACCCTGGCCGACACCGGCGCTCTGGAGCTGACCCCGGCCCAGGACCTGGGTGACGGCCGCTGGCAGTTCACCGGCTCACTGGTGATCGACCGTTCCGGCGCCTTCGGCTACTCGGTCCGGGTCCTGCCGCAGCACGAACTGCTGGCCTCGACGGCCGAGATGGCGCTCGTGGTCAACGCCGGCTGACCTCTCCTATCAACCGTCCCCAAGCAACTGGAGGTCGAATTCGCACCGTATTCGGGGCCAGGCCCTCTGGACGCCGTGCGAATTCGACCTCCAGTTCTGGATCGGAAGGGGATGTGGAAGCCTCACGGGCGACTTAGTCTCCCCTGGGCACCCACCCACGGGACAAGAGGGCCTCTCGGGTCTTGTGAACGGCGGGGAGCCAACCGTGCCGAGAATGCATCGAGCTAAAACGCAGTTCCAGCCAATCCGCCGCCCGGAGTCGTTCAGCGCGAGCGATGTCCCGTTGTACCTGGCCAGGTCCGGAGTGGTGTTCGCCTTCATACTCCAGATCGATCCGGAACTCGTCGTAGGTCAGATCGCCTCGGTGGACTCGGCTTCCCGTCCTGGGGTCGATGATCCACTGGTTCACCGCAGGTTCCGGCAGTCCTGCATCAACCAGGGCCAGACGTAGCTCAGTTTCCTTCGGCGAATCCGATCCGACTCTGGCTCGGTCCGCGGCTGCGCGCGCCTTGCGAATTCCGGGCTTGCCCGGGTGGCGGTCGAGGAGGGCTCGAAGTTCAGTCGGCGTGGCCAGGGGCTCTCGCTCCCAGTCTCCACCCCAGACTGGGTTGAACAGCCAGTCGGCCCAGAGGACTAGCCGCAGGACACCAGAGGTGCGGGCCAGGTCCAGCCAGGTTCGAGCGGGGGTGGTGACGGGGATCCCACCGAGAACTGTCGTTTCGCCCGGGAGCACCAGTCCGCGTCGCCCGGCCATCCCCTGGACCCGCCGCCGTCGATCTCCGGAGATGGACAGCAGCTGTATCTCGCTCGGAACCACCGAGCCCGGGAACCCCCACAGTCGGGCGGCGGATTCATGGGAGGCCACATCCGTGGCCGCCGATGAGGCCGCCCTGAGCAATGATCGATGAAGCGTCTCGCCATCTCGTTCCCGACGCAACGGACTGTAAAGACCATGGAGGTGATGCTCGGCTCGGGAGTTCTGCAATGCTCTCCGGCTCGTTCCCAGCGTGCGGGCCTCAGCGAGGGTGATGATGTCAGGGGTGTCCATGGCCCCCAGACTGACGGGACGGGGCCGCCCATGGTGCGTGCCGACGTCGCCGCTGGGGATGGCAGACCGTGACCGATCCGCTGTGGAGGAATCCGGTGCGTCGCTGCTCTCACTCCAACAGAAAATCCCGCGGTCGAAGTCGCACCCCCTTCCGGACGTTCGGCCCTGGAAATGGTGCGAATTCGACCTCCAGTTGCAAAGGGGAAGGCGGGTCAGACGGAGTAGAGGGTGATCGAGGTGGCCTCGATCAGGTCCCGGTCTCCCGGGGCGAAGAGGGCGCCACGGCGGAGCTCGCCGTGGAGGGCTGTTGAGAGCTGGAGGGTGAAGGCCTGCAGGTCCGCCCCGTGCTCGCCGGTGATGCCTCGCAGTTCCTCCGGCACCGGCAGCCGGAAGGGCACCGTCTCCAGCCCGCCGTTGAACACGATCAGACCGGTGCTGCGGCCGCCGGGGACGCCGATCAGCAACTGGAGCAGCCGCTGCCCGGAGTCCGTCCAGGCCGCCTCGGTCATCGGCTGCCCCTCATGGTCGAACCACTTGAGGTAGCCGAGTTCCCGGGCCGGGTAGGAGTATGGCTGACCGGCCAGGAACTCCTTGCGGATCGCTATCAGGCGGCGCGTGGTGGCGAGCATGCGCTCCTGCCGCTCATCGAGCTTCCAGTCCGTCCACGAGATGCCGTTGTTCTGGCAGTAGGCGTTGTTGTTGCCGCCCTGGCTGCGCCCGATCTCGTCACCGGCGGTGATCATGGGTACGCCCAGGGACAGCAGCAGGGTGGCCATCAGGTTGCGGGCCGTGGTGGCACGGGCATCGAGGATGTCTCCCTCCTCCGTGGGTCCCTCGGCCCCGTGGTTGTAGGACCGGTTGTGGGAGGTGCCGTCCCGGTTGTCCTCTCCGTTCGCCTCATTGTGCTTCTGGTTGTAGGACACGAGGTCCTGCAGGGTGAAGCCATCATGGGCGGTCACGAGGTTGACGGAGGCCAGGGCGGAGCGCCCGGAGGACTCGAACAGCCCGGCGGACCCGGACAGGCAGTCGGCCAGCCGCGCGGTGGACCCGCCGCGGTCGCCGCGCTCCAGGGCACCGCGGTCCGCCACCCAGAAGTCCCGGACCACGTCCCGGAAGCGGTCGTTCCAGTCCGACCAGCCCAGGGGGAAGTGACCGGTCTGCCAACCGCCGCTGCCCACGTCCCACGGCTCGGAGATGAGCTTGGTCCCCGCCAGGATGGGATCCGCCTGGGCGGCCACGAGGAAGGGGTGGCGGTGGGTGAAGTGGTGGCCGCCGTCCCGGCACAGGGTGACGGTCAGGTCGAAGCGGAAGCCGTCGATCTGGAAGTCCGTCACCCAGCGGCGCAACGAGTCCAGTGTCATCCGCACCACCTGCGGATCGTTGAAGTTCAGCGTGTTGCCGCAGCCCGTGGTGTCCAGGTACCTGCCGGCGGCGTCATGCCGGTAGTAGTGCTCCTCCCCCAGGCCGCGCCAGCAGAAGGTCGGTCCACCCGGGCCCTCCTCCGCGGTGTGGTTATAGACCACGTCCAGCAGGACCTCGATCCCGGCCTCGTGCAGTAGTTTGACCATGCCCTTGAACTCGTCCTGGACGGCCTGGGGCCCGCCGGCCCGTGCGGCGGCGGTGGCGTAACCGGGATGGGGCGCGAAGAAACTGACGGTGTTGTACCCCCAGTAGTTCTCCAGTCCGGCCAGCTGCAGGTGGTCCTCGTCCCGGTGGTGGTGCACCGGCAGCAGCTCGACGGCCGTGATGCCCAGGTGACGCAGGTACTCGACCATCACGGGGTGTGCCAGTCCGGCGTAAGTCCCGCGCAGCTCGGCCGGGATGCCCGGGTGCAGCTTGGTCTGGCCGATGACGTGGGCCTCGTAGACGATGGTGTCCCGCAGCGGGGTGTGGGGCCGGCCGGACCCGTTCCAGTCGAAGTCCCGGCGCACCCGGGTGGACCAGTACAGCCCGTTGCGCTCCACCACGGCATCGCCATAGGGATCGACCAGCAACTGGGGCAGGGGCTTTGGTGTGCCGGAGGTCCGGCGGCCGCTCCGGGACACCCCGGCGATCCGCCGGTCATGGGCCACCAGCGCGTAGAGACTGCCATGGCCCAATCCCGGGACAGTGCCGTGATGCACGTGGTCCGTGACGTCCTCCAGTGCCACCCGGTGCAGGTCCACGGCCGTCGGCACGGCGTCCACCGGGAACGCGGGGTCCGTGTACACCACGTCCAGGGCGGTGATCCCGGGGGCATAGACCGCCAGGTTCACCGCGCCGTTCACCTCCGCGACGCCGGGGACCCGGTCCGCGAGACCCAGGGGGAAGGGCCGCGAACGGTGACCGGGCACCGTCTGAGACACCACTGTCATCAGGACTGGCCTCCCGGCCCGCCTTCCGCGGTCTGCCCCGGCCGGCCGCCGGCGCGCTGGACGGCGATCTCGTACAGCGAGATGCCCACCGCCATCGAGGCGTTCAGCGATTCCATGTCCGAGGCGATCGGGATGGAGATGATCTGGTCGCAGTTCTCGCGGACCAGCCGGGACAGTCCCTTGCCCTCCGAACCGACCACCAGGCACACCGGATCCGTGGCCAACGGCAACCCGGGCAGGGACTGGTCCCCGCCGCCGTCGAGCCCGAGGACGAAGATCCCGAGCTTCTTGAAGTCCTGCAGGATGGTGTTCAGGTTGCCGGCCTGGGCCACGGGGACCCGCACGGCAGCACCGGCCGAGGTCTTCCAGGCGGTCGCGGTCACCCCGGCGGAGCGGCGCGAGGGCACCACCACGCCGTGCGCCGAGAAGGCAGAGGCGGAGCGGATGATGGCCCCGAGGTTGCGGGGGTCGGTGATGCTGTCCAGCGCGATGAACAGCGGCGGGGCCGTGAGGTAGCCCTTCTCCCACTTCTCCATGGTCTGGCGGGCCAGCGTCAGGGCATCGGCGTACTCATAGGGCGGGACCTGCAGCACCAAGCCCTGGTGGACGGCGTCATCCGTCATGCGGTCCAGTTCGGGCTTGGAGTTCTCCATCACCGGCACGCCGCGTTCGGCGGCCAGCTTCAGGGCCTCACGGACCCGCTCGTCCATCTCGATCCTCGTGGCCACATGCAGGGCCTTCGCGGGGATGACGGCGCGCAGGGCCTCGACCACCGAGTTGCGGCCGGCCACGGTCTCGTCGGCATGCCGCGAGCGGGTGTTGCGGCCTCCCGACCGGCCCGCGTTCTTGGCGCTGGAGCGCTCGGATAGCTGCTTGGTGCGGTGGGCCTTGTGGTAGACGCGGTCCTCGGCCTTGGGCGTGGGACCCTTGCCCTCCAGTGCCTTCCGGCCGAGCCCACCGGTGCCCTTGAGGGGTCCCTTCTTGCCGCTGTTCCCGCGGGACGATCCGGAGCGTGGTGCTGCGGCCATGTGGATGGTGCCTTTCTGGCGACGGTCGAGACTGACCCCAGTCTACGGCCCCGGCCCGTGGCCGCCGGCCGGCTACTGCAAGGACCAGCGGGCGCCGTCGGCGGAATCCTCCACCACGACGCCGGCCGCGGCCAGGGTGTCCCGGATCCCGTCCGCCGTGGTCCAGTCCTTCGCCGCGCGCGCGGCGGCCCGTGCGTCCAGCTGGGCCCGGATCAGGGTGTCGAGGGCATGGTGGGCCGCCGGGTCCTGCGCGGACTCGGGTTCGGGGACGTCGTCCAGGCCGAGCACCTCCACCATCGACTGCACGTCGGAGTAGTGCTGCTCCACGGCGTCCTCATCCCCGGCGGCCAGGGCGCTGTTGCCGGCCCGGACCGCGTCGTGCAGCACCGCCAGGGCCTGCGGGACGTTGAGGTCATCCTCCATCGCGGCGCGGAAGGCCATGGGGACACTGCTGAACTGGGCCACATAGACGGCCTCGGGTGCCTCCTCCCCGGTGAGGGTGCCGGCGACGGCGGCGGCCTCCTCGCGCTTCAGCTGCAGGTCGGCCACCACATCCGCCCCCCGATCCAGGAACGCCTCGATCCGTTCGATCGCGGCCTCGGCCTCCTGCAGCGAGGTGGGGCGGTAGTCCAGCTGGGAGCGATAGTGCGCCTGACCGAGGAAGTACCGCACGGCCTTCGGACGGGCCTGCTCCAGCATCTGTTCGGGCGAGATGGTGTTGCCCACCGACTTGGACATCTTCTCGCCCGCGTAGGTCACCATCCCGTTGTGCAGCCAGAAGTTCGCGAAGCCGTCCCCGGCCGCGGCGGACTGTGCCAGTTCGTTCTCGTGGTGCGGGAAGCGCAGGTCGAGTCCGCCGCCATGGATGTCGAAGTGGCTGCCGAGGTACTTGGTGGACATCGCGGAGCATTCGAGGTGCCAGCCGGGCCGGCCACTGCCCCAGGGCGACTCCCAGGCGGCGGTGGCCGGATCGGTCTCCTTGGCGCCCTTCCACAGCGCGAAGTCGCGGGGATCGCGCTTGCCGCGCGGGTCGGCGTCGGGCGCGTCCTGCAGGTCCTCGACCCGCTGGCGGGTGAGCTCGCCGTACGAGGGCCAGGAGTTCACCTCGAAGTAGACGTCCCCGGAACCGTCCGTGGCGGGGTACGCGTGGCCGGCGTCGATGAGGCGCTGGATGAGCGCCACCATCTCCGGGATGTGACCGGTGGCACGGGGCTCGTAGGTGGGCCGGCGAACCCCGAGGGCGGCGTAGGCGCGGGCGAACTCGTGCTCGAACCGGTAGGCGAGGGCGAACCACGGCTCATCGGCCGGGTAGTTCTCGTCCTCCTCGAAGTCCGCGCCGTAGGACGCGGCGGACTTCTCCAGGATCTTGTCATCGATGTCTGTGACGTTGCGGACGCTGGTCACCTGCAGGCCGGTGTACTCGAGCCAGCGGACCAGGATGTCGAACACGATGGCCGAGCGCACATGCCCCACGTGCGGCATGCCCTGCACCGTGGCGCCGCAGTAGTAGAGCGAGACCTCGCCCTCGGTCAGGGGGACGAAGTCCCGCACCGTTGCGGTCTTGGTGTCATAAAAGCGCTGTGCCACGGAAGTGAATACTAGTCCAGCGGGTAGACGAGGGCGGTGGCGACGGCGGCCAGCCCCTCGCCACGCCCGGTGAACCCCAACGCATCGGTGGTGGTCCCGGACACCGAGACGGGGGCGCCGGCCGCCGCGGACAGCACTCGCTCGGCCTCGGCCCGCCGCCGGCCGACCTTGGGGCGGTTGCCGATCAGCTGCACGGCGACGTTACCGATGCCGAAGCCGGCCTCTTGGACCAGGCGGGCAGCCTCGGCCAGCAGGGTGGTGCCGGCAGCCCCGGACCATTCGGGGCGGGAGGTGCCGAAGTGCTGCCCCAGGTCACCGATCCCGGCGGCGGAGAACAGTGCATCGCACGCGGCATGAGCCACCACGTCCCCGTCCGAGTGGCCGGACAGTCCGGTCTCGCCCGGCCACTCCAGGCCGGCCACCCAACAGGCCCGGTCCTCGCCGTCGGCAGCAAAGGCATGGACGTCCGTGCCGATGCCGGTGCGCGGCAACTTCGGTGCGGCGGGTGCTGTCATCAGTGGTGCTCCAGGTTCGTCGAGTGGGCCGGTGGGGTGGCCCTGCCCGAGGCCAGCAGGGCGTTGGCCAGCATCAGGTCCAGCTGGGTGGTGATCTTGAAGCCCAGCGCATCACCGGCCACCACGCCGACGCGGTGGCCTGCCGCCTCCATCGCCATCGCGTCGTCCGTCAGGGCCGCAGCGCCGCCGGCACCCTCCTCCGCCAGGCGGTGGGCGGCCTCGAGGGATGTCAGGTCGAAGCCCTGGGGTGTCTGGACAGCCCTCAACTGCGTCCGCTGGAGGGTGCCGGTCACCTCCTCCGGCGCTGCGCCGGCCACGGTCTTGATCGTGTCCACCACCTCGACGGCGGGAACGACGGCGGCCGTCCCGGATTCGAGGGCCGTCACCACCGCCTCGAAGACCGCCGGCGGCACGAAGGGCCGGGCCGCATCGTGGACGAGGAGCGCGTGCCGCCCGAAGGGACCACCAGTTGACCCAGCAGACCCGGCCAACGTCCGGACGGCGGCCAGCCCTGCTCGCACCGAGTCCGCCCGTTCCGCGCCGCCCGGGACCGTCTGCACCGTGACGGCGGTCCGGGCCGCAAAGTCATGGCAGACCGCTTCCAGGGATGCCGCGTGATCCGGGTCTCCGGGGACGACGACGGCGATGGCGTTGAGTTCGATGGCGCCCGCATCCCGGGCGGCCACCACGGAGTCGAGGCAGTGCTCGAGCATGGTGTGCCCGTCACCGAGCGTGACCATGGCCTTGGGGACGCCGGCCTGGAGCCGTGATCCCGAGCCTGCGGCCACGATGAGGACCGTGGTTCGCATCAGGCGGCGAGGGTCTCGTCCAGCAGCAGGGCGGCGTCATCCTCCGAGGTCTTCTTGGCCAGCGCCAGCTCGGACACGAGCACCTGGCGGGCCTTGGCGAGCATGCGCTTCTCCCCGGCGGACAGGCCCCGGTCCTGGTCCCGACGCCACAGGTCACGGACCACCTCGGCCACCTTGATGACGTCACCCGAGGCGAGCTTCTCCAGGTTCGCCTTGTAACGACGTGACCAGTTGGTGGGCTCCTCCGTGAACTCCGCCTGCAGGACACCGAAAACGCGTTCCAGGCCCTCCTGGTCCACGACGTCCCGTACGCCGACCAGATCGACGTTCTCCGCCGGCACTTCGATCGTCAAGTCGCCCTGGGCCACTTTGAGCTTGAGGTACATCTTCTCTTCACCCTTGACCGTGCGCATCTTGATCTCTTCGATCTTCGCCGCACCGTGGTGGGGGTAGACGACTGTTTCTCCGACCTCAAAAACCATATGAATGGTCCCCTTTCCCTCCGCAAGAGTTTACCACGTCACATTTTCGTCACCTGTGTCGTTACTTGAACCCAGGGCCGAAAACGACATAATGCGCCTTCCCCCTCACCCTGCTCCCCCGCACGGCGTCGCAGACGGCCTTGGAACGGGTGCATACGGTAGTCTCGAGTCAGCACCGCGCCGTGTGTTCACCCGTGTCCGCAGACCCGGTGATGCACAGCGCCTGACGTTCGCACCGAGGAGAACCCACCGTGAAGTTCGCCGCTTCCAAGGCCACCACCCGCAACGCCTCCGTGGCCGGCCTGGCCGCCGTCGCCCTGCTGGGCGCCACCGGCTGCAGTGCCGTCAACATGCAGGCCACCACACTGCGGTACGCGCCATCCGACGGGATTGTGGCCAACGTGGGCGACGCCGAGCTGCGCAACATCGCCCTGATCACCAGCGAGCCGGACTCTGAGGCGCGCTACATCGGCACCCTAGGCTCGGCCTCCGGCGAGCCGCTCGAGGTCACCATCACCGTGGCCGGCACCCAGACGCGTTTCTCGGTGCCGGGCGACGACACCCTGAAACTCGAGGATCCGGCCAACGAACAGATCATCCCGAGCTCGGGCGGCCGCCCCGGCACCATGGTGGACGCCACCGTCGAGGTCGACGGGGTCTCCGAGACCGTGGGCATCACCATCCTCAACGGCACCCTGGAGGAGTACCGGCCCTTCGTCCCGGGCGGAGCCGATCCGTCCGTGGACGCTCACCTGTACGAGACCCCGGCCGCCGACGAGGGCGGCCACCACTGAGGCCCAGCCTCACCACAGCATCACGGCGAAGGGCCGGCACCCACTTCGGTGCCGGCCCTTCGTGCGTCCGCTCGTTGACTCGCTAACGGCCTACGGCTCGAACTTGTAACCGAGGCCGCGGACGGTCACGAGGTAGCGCGGGTTGGACGGGTCCGGTTCGATCTTGCCGCGCAGGCGCTTGACGTGGACGTCCAGGGTCTTGGTGTCCCCCACATAGTCCGAGCCCCACACGCGGTCGATGAGCTGGCCCCGGGTCAGCACCCGGCCGGAGTTGCGCAACAGCATCTCCAGCAGCTCGAACTCCTTGAGCGGCAGGGACACCTGCTCGCCGCCCACCGAGACCACATGGCGTTCGATGTCCATCCGCACCGGACCGGCCTGGACCGTGGAGCTGATCAGCTCCTCCGGCTCCCCCTGACGCCGCAGCACGGCGCGGATGCGGGCCACGAGTTCCCGAGAGGAGTAGGGCTTGGTGACGTAGTCGTCCGCCCCGAGCTCCAGGCCCACCACCTTGTCGATCTCCGAGTCCTTGGCCGTGAGCATGATGACGGGCACGCTGGAGCGCTGCCGGAGCTGCCGGCAGACCTCGGTGCCGGACTGGCCCGGCAGCTGCAGGTCGAGCAGCACCAGGTCGGCACCCGCCCGGTCGAACTCCACCACGGCATCGTTGCCGTCGGCCACGACCTCGACCTCGAACCCCTCCTTGCCCAGCAGATAGGACAGCGGGTCGCTGAACGACTCCTCGTCCTCCACGATCAGAATGCGGCTCATGATTGGGCTCCTTCCCCGCCTGCCGGGGCGGCAAGGCCCCGTTGGTTCACTGGTTGTGCGTGCTGCCCGGCATCGGGCTCCATCTCCGGCAACCGGACCGTGAAGGTCGAGCCTCGTCCCAGCTGGGACCAGACCGTCACTTCCCCGCCGTGGTTCGAGATGACGTGTTTGACGATCGAGAGGCCCAGACCGGTGCCGCCGGTCTGGCGGGAGCGGGCGGCGTCGATCCGGTAGAACCGCTCGAAGATCCGGTCCTGCTCCTCCTCGGGGATGCCCACCCCCTGGTCCGTGACGGACACCTGAGCCAGGCCGCGCACCGATCGCAGGCCCACACCCACGGTGGTGCCGTCCGGCGAATAGCGCACCGCGTTGTCGATCAGGTTGCGCAGCGCCGTCATCAGCTGGTCGTGGTCGCCGAACACGGTCGCGGAGACCTCACCCGCCACTCGGATGTCGATGTCCCGGGCCTCGGCCTGCATGCGGGAACGGTCCACTGCCTCGTTGACGATCTTGTTCAGGTCCACGGGCTGCCCGGCCCGGACCGTGTCCTTGCCCTGGAGCCTGGAGAGCTCGATGATGTCCTGCACCAGCGCGGCCAGCCGGGCGGACTCGATGCTCATGCGGCCCGCGAAACGGCGGACGGCGTCCTCGTCGTCTGCGGCGTCGTCCAGCGCCTCGGCCAGCAGCGAGATCGCGCCGACCGGGGTCTTCAGCTCGTGGGAGACGTTCGCCACGAAGTCATGCCGCATGGCCTCTGTCCGGGTGATCTCCGTGCGGTCGTCCGCCAGCAGCAGGATGTACTCATCAGCCAGCGGGGCCACCCTCAACTGGACCACCAGTGTGCTCTGGCCCAGGGGGCCGCGCGGCAGCTCGTACTTGCGGTCCACGATGATCCCGTCGGAGCGCACGCGGTCCGTCAGGTTCAGCAGGTCCTCATGGACGAGGTGGTGACCGCGGACCAGGCCGAAGGCATAGGCGGAGGGGTTGGCCCGGACCACGCCGTTGACAGCGTCCACCAGCACATAGGCGCGGCCGATCACGGAGAGCACTTCGGCGGCACCGTCCGGAATGGACGGCTCGCCCACGGTGAGGTGGACCGCACGGCTGCGCTCGGAGGCCCGGAACGCCAGCATGGCGAGCACCCCGAGGATCAAGCCGATGAGGCCGCACACCACGCCTACGACTACGGGATCCGTCACGCAGACCAGACTACCCATCGCGACGCGCGGCGTCGTCAGGTGTCGAGGGCCCGCACAGTGAGACCACCGCCACGTCCCCCTCCGCATCCCCGGCGTGGAGCGGGGCTCCGGCCCGGTGGGCGCTCCTCAGGGCATAATGTGCATGGGAACGTTCCCGCGGTTCAGATCGTGTTCACCTTGGTCCGCCAAGATGATCGCGGATCCGTGCCTGAAGAGCAGGAACGGCCCGTGGCCGCCTGCACACAGCGGCCCCATCACCGACCAGCCGGATTGAGGACTCATCCATGCGAGAACTGTTCCACGCCGATCTGAAGTCGTTGGGCGACCAGCTCACCGAGATCGCCGGTCTGGTGCGTGAGGCCATGGACAAGGCCCGCGTCTCCTTCGAAGAGGCCGACGTGGAGCTGGCCGAGACGGTCATCACCAATGACGCGCGCATCGACTACCTGCAGACCGCCCTCGACGAGAAGGCCATTGAGCTCCTCGCCCTGCAGGGACCCGTGGCCGCTGACCTGCGCACCGTCGTCGCCGCCCTGCGCATGAGCTCCTCGCTGGAGCGCATGGGCGATCTGGCCCGCCACATCGCCCAGCTGGCCCGCCGCCGGTTCCCGGACCTGGTGGTCCCCGCCTCCGCCCGCGAGGACTTCCGTCAGATGGCCGAGTACGCCGTGGAGGTCGCCGCCGAGGTGGAGCAGCTGCTGGCCACCCACGACCTCACGCACGCCTCCACGATCGTGAAGCTCAACGCCACCATCAACGAGCTGCACGCCAAGAACTTCACCTCGGTCGCCAACCCGTCGTGGGATGCCTCCGCCGCCACCACCGCGGACGTCACCCTGGCCTCCCGCTTCCTCGAGCGCTTCGCCGACCACGGCGTCTCCGTGGCCCGCAAGGTCACCTACCTCGCCACCGGCGAGTGGGAGCCGATCATCGCGATCGACTGACCGCGGGGGTTACTTGGCAGTGCCCTGCGCCGCCACTGCGGCGGCGCCAGCGGCCGCGGCCTCCGGATCCAGGTAGCGGCCGTTCGCGGTCACCGGCTTGAGGCGCTCATCCAGCTCGTAGTACAGCGGGATGCCGGTGGGGATGTTCACCCCGGCGATGTCCTCATCCGAGATGCCGTCCAGGTGCTTGACCAGGGCGCGCAGGGAATTGCCGTGGGCGGCCACCAGGACGGTCTTGCCAGCCTTCAGATCCGGCACGATCTCGGTCTCCCAGTACGGCAGCAGTCGCGTGACCACGTCCTGAAGGCATTCGGTGCGCGGCATGCCCTCTCCGAGGCTGGCATAGCGGGGATCATCGACCTGCGAGAACTCGGAGGAGTCGTCCAGCGCGGGCGGCGGGGTGTCATAGGAGCGGCGCCAGACCATGAACTGTTCCTCGCCGAACTCTTCCCGGATCTGGGCCTTGTCCTTGCCCTGCAGGGCGCCGTAGTGGCGCTCGTTCAGGCGCCAGTCGCGCTTGACCGGGATCCACTGCCGGTCGGCCGCTTCGAGGGCCAGGTTGGCGGTGGTGATGGCCCGCTTCAGCACGGAGGTGTGCAGGACGTCCGGCAACAGCCCCTCGGCGGCGAGAAGTTCACCGCCCCGGGCGGCCTCCTCGCGGCCCTTGGCGGTCAGCGGCACATCCACCCAACCGGTGAACAGGTTCTTCTCATTCCAGTCGCTCTGGCCGTGCCGCAGCAGGACGAGCTTGTAGGGTGTCTCAGCCATGGCCACATCCTAATGGGACACAGCCACCCGGTTCGCCGTGCGACGAGACCCGATCAATACCCGTAGGGGCGCGAGCCGCCGCTGCCGAAGAGCTTCAGCTCACCGCGCGGCCCGGCCAGGTACACGGCGGCCACGCACAGGGCAGCGATCTGGAACAGGCTGAACCCGGCGCCCAGACTGCCGATGGCCCCGGCCATGGACACCAGGCCCACGAACGCCGCCACCCCGGTGAGGAGCAGCCAGAACGTCTTGGTCTTCTGCCCGGCCCGTTCGAACTGGTCCTTGCCCCGGGTCAGGCAGTCGCCGAAGGCCCAGACGGCCAGCACGACGGCCACCAGGGACAAGGCGATGTAGAGCCAGTTCTCAACGGTCGTGACCAGAATCCACGGATACATGCGCTCAGCCTACCGCCGTGGCCCCCATCCCGGCCTGCAGGTCCTCCCACAAGTCGTCCACGTGTTCGATGCCCACGCTCAGCCGCAGCAGGCCGGCCGGGACGGTGGCCGGTTCACCGTCGAAACGCCGGCGGCGCTCGACCAGCGACTCCACGCCGCCCAGGGAGGTGGCGGGGACCCAGTGGCGCAGGTTCTGGACCACGGCATCGGCTGCCGCCGCACCCTCCATCACGACCGTCAGCACGGAGCCGAAACCACCCTGCATCTGGGCGGCGGCCAGGGCGTGCTGCGGGTGGTCCGGCAGGCCCGGGTACGTCACGGCGGCCACCGGCAGGGTGCCCTCGCGCCGGGCCGCATCAAGGCGGCGGGCCAGCTCGGCCGCATTGGCCTGCGAGCGCTCGAGGCGCAGGGCCAGGGTGCGCATGCCGCGCAGCGCCAGGAACGCCTCCATGGGACCGGCGATCGCCCCGTGCAGCGTGCGGTGGGCGTGCAGCTGGCGGTGCAGGCCGGCGTCGTCCGTCACGGCGGCACCCAGCACCACGTCCGAGTGCCCGGCCAGGTACTTGGTCACCGAATGGACCACGACGTCGGCGCCCAGCTCGAGCGGCCGCTGCACCAACGGCGTGGCGAAGGTGTTGTCCACCACCACGAGGGCGCCGGCCGCATGCGCGGCCTCGGTGAGGGCGGCGAGATCCGCCACCTCCAGCATGGGGTTGGTGGGCGATTCGAGCCAGAGGATGCTGGCGCCGGCCACGGCCGCGGTCACCGCCTCGGTGTCCGTGACATCCACCCGCTCCACGGCCAGCCGTCCGGTCTGCTGCAGCGAGTCCAGCAGGGACAGCCCGCCCTGGTAGGCGTGCTGCGGGGCCACGATGCGGCCACCGTTCGGGGCCAGGTGCAGGGCGGCCGAGATGGCGGCCATGCCGGAGGAGAACAGCAGGGCGGGCCGACCGGCCGGGTCCTCCACACCTTCCAGGGCTGCCAGCAGCTGCTCCGGGCCGTCCCAGGTGGGATTGGACATGCGCCCGTAGAGCCGGCGGGGCCCCGCCGCGTCCGGCTCCCAGCCGACGAACGTGGAGGTGAAATGCACCGGATCGTTGACCGGGGCATCCACCTCCCGGGCGGGACGGGAGGCACTGACCAACAGGGTTTCGGGATGCATCCTGAAATCGTACGTCCGGTGGGGGCCCGGGGCTGTGGATCGTTGCCCGTTGTGACGGTAGGGGCCGTTAGGCTGGACCGGTGATCGAGCAGCCTTCCACCTCCTCCGGACCCGTCCCTTTGCCGACCGGTCCGCAGGGTCTCTTCATCGCCTTCGAGGGCGGGGACGGCTCCGGCAAGTCCACCCAGGCGCGGTTGCTCGCCGAACGACTGACGGCCGAGGGCCACGAGGTGCTGCTGACGCGCGAGCCGGGCGGGACCGACGTCGGCGAACAGCTGCGCTCCCTCGTGCTGGACCCGGCCCACGCCCCCATCGACCCGGTGACCGAGGCCCTGATCTTCGCCTCCGCCCGATCGGCCCACGTCCGCCAGCTGATCGGCCCGGCCCTGGCCGCCGGCCGCACCGTGGTGACCGACCGCTACGTGGACTCCTCCGTGGCCTACCAGGGTGCCGGCCGGGGCCTCGGCACAGAAACCGTGGCCGGGATCAACGAGTGGGCCACCGGCGGGCTGCACCCGGACCTGACCGTCCTGCTGGACGTGGACACCGGCACCGCCGCCACCCGCCGCGCCGACCGTGCAAAGGCTGCCGGCGGCACCGGACCGGACCGCCTGGAGTCCGAGCCCGAACCCTTCCACCAGCGCATCCGCACCGCCTTCACGGACCGTGCCGCTCTGGCCCCGGACCGCTACCTGGTGCTCGACGCCGGCCGGCCCGCCCTCGAGATCGCCGCCGAGGTCTGGGGCCGGGTCGCCGGGACGCTCGGCCGCGAGGCTGGCCGATGAGCTCCGCAACCGACTCCCCACCCGATTTCCCGCCCAGCGTGGCACCCGCGTGGGCCGAACTCGCGGGTCAGGAGGCCGCCGTCCGGCAATTGTCCCGGGCCGCGACCATGGACTCCCCCACCCATGCCTGGCTGTTCACCGGGCCGCCCGGCTCCGGACGGTCCAATGCCGCGCGGGCATTCGCCCAGGCACTGCAGTGCGAGAGAGAGGACCCGGCTCAGCGCGGCTGCGGACACTGCCACGCGTGCCTGACCGTGCACGCGGGGACGCACGCGGACGTCAAGGTCATGGCCACCGAGAACGTCACCTACAAGATCGACGAGATCCGCGAGCTGATCGCCCTCGCCCAGGACCGCCCCTCCTCCGGGCGGTGGCGGATCTTCATCATCGAGGACGCGGACCGCATGACGGAGCGCGCCACGAACGTGCTGCTCAAGGCGATCGAGGAGCCGCCGGCCCGGACCATCTGGATGCTGTGCGCGCCCTCCCCTGCGGACGTGCTCGTGACCATTCGCTCCCGTTGCCGTCCCGTGGGGTTGCGCATCCCGTCGGTGCAGTCGGTCGCGGACCTGCTGGTGGACCGCGACGGCCTGGACCCGGCACTGGCGCTGTTCGCGGCCCGTGCCTCCCAGTCCCACGTGGGCATGGCCCGGCGGCTGGCCCGGGACGAGGGGGCCCGGAAGCGCCGTGAAGCCGTGGTCCACCTGCCGCTGCGGATCCAGGCGACCTCTGATGCGGTGGCCCTGGCCAAGGAGCTGGTGGAGGTCACCCAGGAGGAGGCGAAGTCCTCGGCCGAGGTCCGCAACGCCGAGGAGAGGGCCGGTCTGCTGCGCGCGCTGGGCCTGGGTGAGGACGAGAAGGTCCCGCCCAAGCTGCGCCACCATGTCAAGCGCCTCGAGGACAGCCAGACGGCACGCAACAAGCGCTCCGTGCATGACACCCTCGACCGCGCGATGATCGACCTGACGGGCCTGTTCCGGGACGTGCTGGCCCTGCAGCTGGGCACCGGGGCCGAGCTGGTCAACGAGCACCTCCGGGACGAACTCGGTTCCTACGCCCACGGCGCCACCGCCGAGCGGACCGTGGCCCGGATCGACGCCGTGGCCACCGCCCGCCGGCGCCTGGCCGGCAACGTGCCCCCACTGTTGGCGCTCGAAGCCATGACGATGAGTTTCCTGCCAGACCGCATCCTGGACCGACGTCCGGGCGAGCAGGTCTGACCCACCGACCACCGCCTGACCACCGTCCCGAAAGGACCCCGCGTGCGCCTGCACCCCTTCCCGTCCACCTCCGGTGCCATCGCCGCCGTCTTCGCAACCGCCCTGGTGCTCACCGGTTGCACCTCGGATGGCGGGCCGGACGGAGGACCGGGTGAGCCAGGTGGGCCGACCTCCGGAGCCGCGGAGCCGACGTCGGGCACCGCCGCCGTTCCGGAGGGGCTGGAGGACCTCTACGCCCAGGAGCCCGCGTGGCAGTCCTGCGAGCAGGATGCCGGCGACTTCGAGTGCGCCACCGTGGAGGCCCCGCTGGACTATGCGGATCCGGAGGGTGAACGGATCGAGCTGTCCCTGGTCCGGACCGGCGGCGCCGAGGATGGCGCGCCGCACCTGCTGTTGAACCCCGGTGGCCCGGGGGCGTCCGGGGTGGACATGGTGGTGGACTCCCTGGACTACGTGGTCTCCGGAGCCGTCCAGGACCACTACGCCGTGGTCGGATTCGACCCTCGGGGTGTGTCCCGCTCGGCGCCGGTGGAGTGCCTGTCCGACGAGGAGATGGACGCGGCCCGCGAGGAGCACCTCGATCCCTCCACAGACGAGGGTCTGGACCAGGTCAGGGATTCCGCCCGAGAGTATGCGCAGGCCTGCGATGAGAACACCGGTGAGGTCCTCGGCCACGTGGACACCGACTCCGCGGCCCGGGACATGGACCTGATGCGGGCCGTGCTGGGCGATCAGCAGCTGAATTACCTCGGCTTCTCCTACGGCACCGCCCTGGGGGCCTCCTACGCCGAGCAGTTCCCGGCCAACGTGGGCCGGATGGTGCTGGACGGGGCCATGGATCCCTCCCTCGACGAGTTCGAGGTCAGCCTGGGCCAGGCCGAGGCGTTCGAGAAGGCCATCACGGCGTGGGCCGAGTCCTGCCTGGCCGGCCCGGAGTGCCCGCTGTCCGGCACTGCGGAGGACGGCGTGCAGCAGCTCCGCGAGCTGCTGGCACAGGTGGAGCAGTCCCCGCTGACGTCCTCCGACGGGCGGCAGGTGCCGGCCGCCACCTTCGTCGCGGGGCTGATCACCCCGCTGTACGCCGACGAGAACTGGCCGATGCTCACCCAGGCCGTCGCCGATGCCATGGACGGCAACCCGGACCTGATGCTCTACCTCGCGGACCTGAACGCCGGACGGGACGAGGACGGCGAGTACGGCTCCAACATCAACGACGCCTTCACCGCCATCAACTGCCTCGACTCCTCCGCGCCGTCCGACACCGAGACGCTCCGGAGCCAGGCCGAGCAGCTGGACGAGGCCTCCCCGACCATCGGCCGTTTCCTGGCCTACGGCGGGGCGAACTGTGCCGAGTGGCCCGAGAAGCCGGTGGACGAGCCCGCCCCCGCCAGTGCCCCCGGGGCAGCGCCGATCGTGGTCATCGGCACCCAGGGCGACCCCGCCACCCCGTACGAGTGGGCCCCGGCGCTGGCCGACCAGCTCGAGTCCGGGGTGCTCGTCTCCTGGAACGGCCAGGGCCACACCGCCTACGGCCGGGCCGGGGAGTGCATCGGGACCGCCGTGGACGGGTACCTGATCGACGGTGAGGTGCCCGAGGACGGGCTGACCTGCGACTGAGAAGTCTGCCCGCGGGTCAGCAGCCCGCGCCGCTCACCAGGGCCGGGACGTCCCGGATGGAGGGCACGACGGCGGCCGCACCGGCACCGCTGAGCACGGCCTCGTCGTGATAGCCGGTGAGCACTCCGACGGTCAGCCCGGCACCGGCCCGCTGGCCGGCCCGGATGTCCCCGGCCGTGTCCCCGACCGTCATGACGGAGCGGACGTCCTCGAGGTCCAGGGCCAGCAGGGCCGTGAGGATCATGTCCGGGTAGGGCACGCCGCGGCCGGCGTCCGAGGGGCACAGGCTGAGATCGGAGACGCCCATCCAGTCCAGTGACTCCAGGATCATGTTCTGGGTGTGCCGGGCGAAACCGGTGGTCAGCACGATCTTCATCCCTGCCTCGCGGAGCGCGGCCACGGCCTCCGCGGCACCGTCCACCGGGCGGACGCCACGTTCGGCGAGCAACCGGTCATAGGTGGCCTCGAAGCACGCATTGGCACGGCGGGCCGCCACCAGGTCCTCGGCGAAGATCGAGCGGAAAATCTCATGCCGCGACGTGCCGCGGGCCTCGCGGAAATACCCCACCATCGCGTCCGATCGGGAGCCACCGGGTTCGATGCCCTCCTGCAGGATCGCGGTGTTGAAGGCCTCGTCCTGGAGGCCTCCCTCGTCCACGGTGGTGCCGGCCATGTCCAGCACGGCCAGCTTCAGCGGACGCCGCGTACGGACGTCCCGGTGGGGTTGGGCGGTGGCAGGCATCATCACAACTGTCCTCCCGTAGACAGACGGCCCGGCGGGTGCCGGGCCTGTCATCATGTTCGGACCACTCCACCGCAGCGACCTGTCCTGTGGTTGGACGTGAAGTGAACGTCATCTGTGGGTTGTGAACGCCGTGTGCTCACTCTGCTTTTGCCGGGCGGGGTACCGGCCCGCTATCATCGATAGCCGTGGCACCCCCGGGTGCCAGCGTTCGCCTCCTTAGCTCAGCTGGCCAGAGCAGCTCCCTCGTAAAGAGCAGGTCGCCGGTTCGAATCCGGCAGGGGGCTCAGACAGGAAACGCGCCGTTGATGGGATCTAAGCCCACAGCGGCGCGTTGTCGTTTCCAGCCCCAACGGGCCCTCGAGCGGGTCTTAGGCTCCGGGGCGGATTTCGGCAGCCTCTTCCGCCTCCTGCACGGCGGCCACGACCTTCTCGGCCCGGCGTCCCACCGAGTGCAGGGAGGCCTGCCCCAGCCGGAACAACGCCGCGGCCTGGGCGGTGGTGGCCAGGTCGTTCGCTGCCCGGGAGAGGATGCGGTGCACGTCGCTGCCTGAGGCGGGGACCTGCAGACCGGTCCCGGGGTGCTGGCGGTGGGCCTCCACGCACAGGTGGCGCACCCGGGGCGCCAACTCGGCCAGCACGTTGCCGGCATTGACCAGCCCGTTCAACTCATCCTCGGGGATCCTGCCCTCGGCGCGGACCTCCTGGACGACCTGCCAGTACCGGTCCAGCGAGCGGATGAACCAGTCATGACTCCGGCGCCAGAGTTCGGTGCCGAGCTCTGTCTCATCCTTCTTGGCCTGCCGACGCCGCGCAAACGGTCCGGCCATCAAGGCGTCTCCCCGGTCACGAGCAGGATCTTGCCCGTCCGGTCCGCCTCTTCAAAGCGGTCCTGGGCCGCCGCCACGTCTTCCAGAGCGAACACCGCGTCCGTGGTGGTGCGAATGGCTCCGGAGGTCACCAGCGGCCAGACGTGTTCGGCCACGTCCCGCATGATCCCGGCCTTCTCCTCCGCGGGCCGTGGACGCAGCATCGTCCCGGTCACCACGGCGTTCTTGCCCATGACCTTGCCGATCGGCAGGGTTCCGGAGGCACCGCCCTGCAGGCCGATCACCACCAGTCGCCCGCCTTGCGCCAAGGCAGCAACATTCTTCTCCAGATACTTCGCACCCATCACGTCCAGGATCACATCCGCGCCATGACCGCCGGTGATCTCCTTCATCCGGGCCACGAAGTCCTCCTCGCGGTGGTTGATGGCTGCCTCAGCACCCAGCTCGAGACTCCGTTGCACCTTTTCCGCGCTACCGGCGGTCGCCACGGGACGCGCGCCCAGTGCCTTCAACAGTTGCAGAGCGAACGAGCCGATCCCGCCGGTGCCACCGTGCACGAGCACCCAGTCGCCCCGGCCCACGCCCGCTTGCTGGACCAGGTTGGACCAACAGGTGGCCGCGACCTCCGGGAGGCCGGCCGCATCGGTGAGGGAGACGCCGTCTGGTACGGGAACCACCTGTCCGGCGGGGACCGACACGTACTCCGCATAGCCGCCACCGGCCAGCAGGGCACAGACAGGCGTGCCGAAATCCCAGTTCCCGACGCCGGCCCCGGTCTCCTCGATCGTTCCGGCGACCTCCAGCCCGGGCACCTCCGAGGCACCCTCTGGGACCGGATAGTTGCCTGCCCGCTGCAGCAGGTCCGCGCGGTTGATGCCGGCAGCGGTGACCTTGATGAGGACCTCACCGGTCCCGGGCACAGGGAGGGCAAGGTCCTCCACTGAGAGGACCTCGCGACCGCCGGCGCCGGTGTACGTCACGGCCCGCATGGTGTGGTGATGGAGCTCCTGGGACATGGTCCTCCCCTTCTCTAGTGGCTGGCCAACGACTTTCTCAGCGTTGCTTCTAGGCTACTCGGGTGGTCTGGTTGCAGGGTGTGGCCTAGTTGCAGGGTCGCGTGAGCCATCTCAAAGCGCAACGGTGACCTCAGCGCCGATCTCCCCCTCCGTGGTCTGACTATTGCGCGCAGTGACGAGCCGTCTGGCATGTCCTTGGAGAGGTTGTCCGGCAGGGTGGCGGTCACGGTGGTGTTCGTGGAGCAGGCGATCACTCGTGGCCGTCCAGGTTCCTCCGACTGCGCTTCTTTCAGCGGTGGTGCTGTCGACGGGCATTCTGGCTCTGCTGGTGGGGTGAGGGGCCGGGGGTGATTGGTGTACTCGTGGCCGGTGGGGGTGGTGACACGGAGTTCGCCGGCGGTGGCGTGGTGGGCCCAGCCGGGATTTTCTTTGGTGTGGTTGCAGCGCACGCAGAGTCCGGAGGCGTTGTCCCAGGAGGTGGGCCCGCCTTCGCGGTGGGGTGTGACGTGGTCGACGTGCCGGATCGGGGCATCGCAGTACGGGGTTCGGCAGATCCCGTCTCGCAGGAGCACCATGTGCCGCAGCAGGCCGGAGAAGGCGCGGCGGTGGGAGTCCATCGCGACGAGTTGACCGGTGCCAGGTGCGGTGTAGAGCCGGCGGATGAAGACCTCGGCCTCGGTGTCCGCGATCATCCGGCGTGCCACCGGTGCCGGGATCGGACCGTGACCGGGCAACCACGCCGGGAGGTTCGCCTCCCGCCCGGATCCAGAAGCGGCCTGACCAGCAGTTCCGGCAGTAGACCCGGCTGGTCCGGCAGGGCTGGATGAGTCGTTAGCGGTGTCGAGGAGGGTGGTGTCGGTCATGATCAGTTGGATCTCGACGGGGACGGCGTCGGCGGTTGTCTGGCCCGTGAGGCGCTGGACGAAGAGGTCGGTGAGGACCTGCTGTGGCGTCCTCTCGGCGGCGTCGCCTTCGGCGATGGTGCTGGCAGCGGCCGAGGTTAGGTTCTGGTAGCAGGCCGCGCCCTGGGCGATCGGCAGCAAGGCGGTGAGGTAGGCCATGCCGGGGTTGGTCTGGGCGGGCTTCAGGCTCAGGTGCCGGTCGCGGCAGGCTTGTTCCTGGCGTTGGAGCGCGGCGGCGGGGTCTTGTCCTTGGGCAGCGGCTTGAGCTTCCTGGACGAGTTCGCGGTGGCCGAGGCATTCGATCCGCTCGGCCAAGACAGAATCGGCGGCCTGGCGTTGGGATGAGGTGAGCCAGTGGGTTTGGCGGTCGATCGCGGCTGCTTGTTCTTCGCTGATGCGGCCAGTGGTCAGCGCCTCCAGGGTGTGGGGCAAATCCGCCGTCAAGTTCAGGGCAAGGCGGAGCTGTTTGGAGCCCCGGGATCCGGTGCGGCGGGCCAGGCCGACTTCGCCGGGCAGCCCTCGACCCCGACGAGCTTCGGGAATGCCCTGGGCAGCCTCGGCGTTGGTCCGGTGGGTGTGCAGGGCGGCGGTCTCGCGGGCTTGGGCGGCTGCACAAGCTGATTTCAGTGCTTCCAGGGCCTGAATCCGGTCAATGGCCTCTGCTTCGGCCCCGTCCGGAGATGCAATGGACCGCCGCGCGTCCAACTCACCGGGATTGAGGGCCGCGGCGGGGACCATCAGCGCCAGGGCCTGGCGCAGGCCGATGAGGTGAAGCGCGTTGACCGGGACCGCAACCACCGGAACCCGCGCACCGGCGGCTGTGGCACTACCGGTGGCGCCGCCGTCGGGCTGGCGCACATCACCGTCGCTTCGCTGACTCGGCTGGGCTTCGAACATGTGTACTACTCTACGAAGGTGGCCGGACACGATAAGCAGCGGCGCCCCGAGTTGTGGATGAAAGTCTGGAGAAGGCCCACCTGTGCAGGACTGAGGCATGACAGTTGCCGGAGCGGAACAGTCCCAGCCATGAACTGCCGTGAGACCGGTAGGCTGATCGAGGCCTTTAGAATGGTCCTTCTGGGATGGTTGTCCGAGCGGCCGAAGGAGCTGGTCTTGAAAACCAGTGTGCGGTAACCCCGTACCAAGAGTTCGAATCTCTTACCATCCGCGCCTGCACCACCAGCTATGCCGTGGCAGCCTAACCGGTTGCCACGGCATAGCTGTCTTTTGGGTCTGGTCTTCACCAGTCCTCCCCTGTACCGTTCCCCCCACCGTTACCGGAATTTCACCCGGCGGTGATCAGATGACGGGGCTGCCACTTCAGTGGAAGTCGACCAGCGCCGGTACATCCCCATCACCGGCGGGTCCGCACCTTCCAGGGGAACCAAAGAGGGAATCACATGTCGCTGCAGTCACGGAAGTCCTTGCTGGCAGGTGTTCTGACCGCGGGGCTCGTTGCCGCTCCCGCCGTCGCACTGCCTGCGTCTGCCACCACCGAACCACCCACGCCGGCCTCCACAGGGGCCGGCGCTTCTGTGTCCACCGATGAGGCCGTGAAGGCCGCCGCCGAGCCGGCGGCCGAGGGCACCGAGAAGATCTCCATCCTCAGCTTCAACGACTTCCACGGGGCACTTTCGGACAAGTACACCGGGACCCAGTTTGCGGACACGGTTGAGGACTATCGGGCCGCGTTCGAAGGCGCCAACGGCGAGGGCTCCACTCTGCTCACCACCGCCGGCGACCTGATCGGTGCTTCCCAGTCGGTCTCCAACGCGCAGGCCGATGAGCCGACGCTCGAGATCATGAACGCCCTCGGCTTGGATGTCTCGGCCGCTGGCAACCACGAGTTCGACAAAGGCATGGACGACCTCACCGGCCGTGTCATGGACATCGCCGACTTCGACTTCCTGGCCGCGAACTTCGTGGACCCGGAAACCAAGGAGCCGGTACTCACCGATCACGAGATCTTCGAGGTGGACGGGGTGCGAGTCGCCGTGATCGGCGCCGTTCCGAACAACCTCTACGCCACCACCACCGGCTCCGGCCTGCAGGGCAACGAGGTCATCGACCTGGTCGAGGGCGTCAACGGCGTGGTCCAGGAGATCGAGGCCGCCGGCACTGCCGACGTCATTGTGGCCTCGTACCACGATGGTGCCCCCGGCAACGGCGAGCTGGCCGCCGAGGTGGAAAACTCCTCCGTGTTCGACTCCATAGTCAACGGCACTGACGAATCTGTGGATGTGATCTTCAACGGTCACACCCACCAGACATACGACTACGACACCACCACCGCAGGCGGTAAGGAGCGTCCGGTCATGCAGGCCGGTCAATCCGGCAGCCTGCTTGCTGCCGTGGAACTCGAGATCGACACCGATTCCAAGGATGTTCTCGGTTACACCGGTGACCTGATCGACCGCTCCGAGCAGGACCCGGACGAGGCCGCCGCCGAGTCCGAGGTCACGGCCGAGGTCTACTCGCTCGAGCAGGCCGCCGTCGCGGAGTTCGCGGAATTGCAGGGAACCGTTATCGGCGAGATGGACGCCTCCATCACCACCGACTATCAGACCCGCATCGAAGAAAGCGGGTCCTGGGGTGCCGGCGGAACACGCCGCCAGGAGAGCACCCTGGGCAATTGGGCCGCCAATGCCCTCAAAGACCGAATTTCCCTGAACAACCCTGACGTGGACCTCGGCGTCACCAATTCCGGTGGTTTGCGCTCCGAACTGCTGTACGACCAGTTCGTTGCCACCCCTTCCTTCGCTGATAAGCCGGACGAGCTCCACGGCAAAGTCACCCTCGGAGAAATCCTGAGTTTCGCTCCCTTCGGCAACACGCTGACCTACTTCGACATCCCGGGCTCCTCCCTCAAGCAGGTCCTCGAGGAGAACTGGAAGAACGGCAACAAGACCCTGCACCTGGGCTGGTCCGAGGAACTGACCTGGACCTATGACGAGTCGCGGCCACAGGACGACAAGGTGACCGGCATCTGGATCTCCGGCGAGCCCGTGGCCCTGGACGAGATGTACACCATCGGCACCCTGTCCTTCCTCGCCGATGACTCCTGGGTGGGCACGGAGAACTCCGCCCCCGACGGCTACGAGGGCTTCGCCACCGGTCAGGAAAACAAGGTCGACCTGGGCATCATGGACAACCAGGCCTTCCAGGAGTATGTGCAGGCCGAGACCGCTGCGTCCGGCGATATCCGCCCGGACTTCGCCAAGAAGGCGGTGGAGGTCAAGGACGCAACTGGCACCGCCGCCCCCGGCGCGCAGCTCTCCCTGGCGTTGGAGAACCTCGAGATGGACTCCGACGGCGCAGGTGATGCCACCTCGGTCTCCGTGGTCTTCCAGCCGGCCGAGGGCGAGGCCGTGGAGGTCGGCACCGTGGAGGTGGCAGCAGACGGCGAATCCGCAGACCTGTCCACCCTGCAGGCACCCGAGGTCACCGGCGGGGGCGAACTGGTCATGACCGTTGCCTACGACGACGCCTACGAGTCCACCACCGAGGTCCGCTCGGCCCTCACAATCGGCACCGATGTCCCGGAGGACTTCTCGGACAATCAGCCCGGTTCGAGGCACTTCGCCCCCGTACGGTGGATGCAGGAGACCGGCCTGACCCACGGCTACAGTGACGGGTCCTTCGGCAAGGACCGGGAGATCTCCCGCGGCGAGTCCCTGGCCTTCCTCTACCGCTACCTGGACCCGGAATACACGCCCGAGAGCAAGCCGTTCCCCGACGTCGCCGCTGAACACACTCACTACGAGCCGATCTCCTGGGCGAGGGACCACGAGATCACCCACGGCTACCAGGACGGAGAGTTCAAGCCGACCCGTCACATCTCCCGTAGTGAGTTCGCCTCCTTCCTATACCGGGCGATCGACCCAGAACATATAGGCCCTGAGGACACCGAGTTCACCGACGTCCCTACCAGTGACGCCGCCTACCAGGCCATCACCTGGCTCGCCAGCGAGGGACTGTCCGTGGGCTACCACGACGGCACCTACCAGCCCGACCGAAGCATCACCCGGGCCGAGGTCGCCACCCTCCTCTACCGCTACGAGACCATGATCGCCACCCAAGACTGACACCGCCCGACCAGCCCACCCCGGACCACTCGCGGTCGAAAGCGTCCCGTTCCCACCCGACAACGACAGTGAACCGGGACGCTTTCGGATGGCAGTTCCCCGGACTGCAATCCCCGGATGACAGTTCTTGAGTGCCAGTTCCTGATGTCGTCACCGCGCCCACCCCTCACTGAAAGTAGTCACCTTGACGTTCTCTTCACGCCTGACAGCAGTCGGCGCCTCGATGGCGCTGCTGTCCGCCACCCTCGTGGTCCCGGCGCAGGCCGCCACGGCGGCTCCCTCCGACGACCCGGTCATCATCAACGAGGCCTACACCAACGGCGGTTCGGCCAACGCCGTCTTCACCCACAAGTTCGTGGAGCTCTACAACCCGAGCGATGCCGACGTCTCCCTGGACGGCTGGTCCATCCAGTACCGCTCCTCGGGCGGCACCGGCGAACCGACCGGGGTCATCGAGCTCTCGGGCACCATCAAGGCCGGCGGCTACTACCTGGTCCAGGGCAACGCCAATGGCAACGAGCCGAACGGTGAGGCCCTGCCAGCCGCCGATGCCGGTATCGGCACCAGCGTGGCCTTCGCTGGCACCAACGGGACCATCGTCCTGGCCAACCAGACCGAACGGGTCTCCCTGCCAGTCGGTTCCGTGACCGCTGAGACCGAGGCGGCCGGCGTCGTCGACCTGTTGGGTTACGGCACCTCGAACACCTTCGAGACCGCCGCCGCCACCGGCCCCTCGGCGAACAACGACCCGAAGTCCATGACCCGCGCGGACGGTGTGGACACGGATGACAACTCCGCCGACTTCACGGCTACCGGCGCGGTGACCCCCACCAACGCCGCGGGCGAGACCGCGGGGGGCGGCACCGGTGAGCCGGAGCCCGAGCCCGAGGTCCCCACCGAGGTGACGCCGATCGCCGAGATCCAGGGCACCGGATCCGCCTCAGAGATGGTCGGCAAGAACGTCATGACCCACGGTGTGGTGACCGCTGTCTACTCGACCGGCGGCTTCAACGGCTACTACCTCCAGACCGCCGGCTCCGGTGGCGGCGAGGACGCCACCCCGGGTGCCTCGGACGCCATCTTCATCTACTCAGCCGACACCGTGGGCGACGTGGCCCTGGGCGACCACGTGCAGGTCACCGGTGAGGTCAGCGAGTACTACACAGGAACCCAGCTGACGGTCCGCGCCGGCGGTGTGGAGCAGGTTGAGGAAGCCGCAGAGGCCGTCAAGCCCACCGCCGTGGAGTTCCCCGCCGACGAGGCGACCAAGGAAGCCCACGAGGGCATGCTGATCGACCCCTCCGGCTTGGAGTGGACGATCACGGACAACTACGACGTCAACGCGTACGGCTCCCTGGGCCTTGCCCCAGGCTCCGACCCGCTGCCGAACCCGACGTCGGTCGCCAACCCGGGTGCCGAAGCGCAGGCTGTGATGGCAGAGAACGCCGAGAAGCTCATCGTTCTGGACGACGGTGCCTCGACGAACTTCATGCGCTCCCCCGGCAATCAGAACAAGCTGCCGTACCTGGACATCGACGACCCGGTTCGGGTGGGCTCCGCCGTGGCCTTCACCGACCCGGTCATCCTCGACTACCGCTACGATGCCTGGAACTTCCAGCCGACCCAGCACCTCACCCACGAGAACGCCGAGGAGGTCCAGCCCGCCACCTTCGAGAACACCCGTGAGTCGGAGGCCAGCCCGGAGGACGTGGGCGGCAACGTGCAGCTGGCCTCCTTCAACGTGCTGAACTACTTCACCACCCTGGGAGACGAGTTCGAGGACTGCGACGCGTACCTGGACCATGAGGGCAACCCGATCGCCACCGACTACTGCGATCCGCGCGGTGCTTACAACGAGGAGAACTTCCTGCGCCAGCAGGAGAAGATCGTCGCCGCCATCAATGGGCTTGACGCCTCCGTGGTGGCCCTCGAGGAGATCGAGAACCCCGTGAAGTTCGGCAAGGACCGTGACGAGTCCCTGGCCGCACTCGTGCAGGCTCTCAATGCCGAGGCCGGCTCGGAGAAGTGGGCCTACGCCGCCTCACCGGCCGAGCGTCCCGCCGCCGCGGACGAGGACTACATCCGCAACGCCTTCATCTACCAGCCGGCCACGGTGGAGACCGTCGGCGAATCCACCATCCTGACCGGTGATCCCGCCTTCGGCAATGCCCGCGAGCCGCTGGCCCAGACCTTCCGCGCCCTCGGCGAGGACGGCAGCATCGAGGGCACCGAGTTCGTGGCCATCACCAATCACTTCAAGTCCAAGGGCTCCGGTTCCGGTCCCGGCAATGAGGACTCGGATGACGGCCAGGGTGCGTCCAATGCGGACCGCGTGGCCCAGGCCGAGTCCCTGGTCGACTTCGCCGAGAATCTGAAGGCCTCCGAGGATACCAACCAGGTGTTCCTCATGGGCGACTTCAACGCCTACGAGAAGGAGGACCCGATCAAGGTCCTCGAAGCCGCCGGCTACGTCAGCCAGGGGGCCAAGGCCGAGGGCGAGTACTCCTACGCCTACGATGCCGGCGTCGGCTCGCTGGACGGGATCTTCGCCTCCGCTGCCGCCGATGAGACGGTCACGGGCAGTGACATCTGGATGATCAACGCCAATGAGTCCGTGGCCATGGAGTACTCCCGCTACAACTACACCCCGGAGCAGCTCTACACCCCCGATCAGTGGCGTTCCTCCGACCACAACCCGATCCTGGTCGGCGTGCAGGTGGACGGTGGGGACGAGCCCGGCAGCCCGGAGGAGCCGGTGGAGGACTTCTCGGACAATCAGCCCGGTTCGAGGCACTTCGCCCCCGTACGGTGGATGCAGGAGACCGGCCTGACCCACGGCTACAGTGACGGGTCCTTCGGCAAGGACCGGGAGATCTCCCGCGGCGAGTCCCTGGCCTTCCTCTACCGCTACCTGGACCCGGAATACACGCCCGAGAGCAAGCCGTTCCCCGACGTCGCCGCTGAACACACTCACTACGAGCCGATCTCCTGGGCGAGGGACCACGAGATCACCCACGGCTACCAGGACGGAGAGTTCAAGCCGACCCGTCACATCTCCCGTAGTGAGTTCGCCTCCTTCCTATACCGGGCGATCGACCCAGAACATATAGGCCCTGAGGACACCGAGTTCACCGACGTCCCTACCAGTGACGCCGCCTACCAGGCCATCACCTGGCTCGCCAGCGAGGGACTGTCCGTGGGCTACCACGACGGCACCTACCAGCCCGACCGAAGCATCACCCGGGCCGAGGTCGCCACCCTCCTCTACCGCTACGAGACCATGATCGCCACCCAAGACTGACACCGTCAGCCTCCAAGCACCGGGGCCGGTCCCACCAACGCGGCGGGACCGGCCCCGGTCTCGTTCGGGCGGAATCCTGATCTGAGTTCACTCATCGATTTCCAGACTTCGTTTCCAGACCGCCCGAGCCGCAGCGTCGGCATCGCCCAAGGTGCGGGCCCGACCGTCCGGATCGCGGCCAGCCTCCGCGGCGATCGCCGTGCCCCACTGGACGGAGGCCAGCTGGAGCCCCAGGACGAACACCCCCTCCTGGACCGTTCCCCCGGCCCCCTTCAACCGGTGGGGACGCCCGGTCACGTCGAAGCCGCGGCCCGGCACCGGGTCACCCTCCTCGTCCTCCACGGTGTACGGCACCGCGGTGCCGTCGGCGAGGAGCGAGGACACCAGGTTTGAGGTGGAGAGCAGCACGCGGTTCGGTGGCATCATCGCCTCCATCATCCAGGTCCCCCGGTGCACGTCCTGGGCCTCGTCCGCACCACCCACCTGCGGGGAGGACACCGTGAACCGGGACCGGCCGGCGTCGGGCTCGAACTGCGGATCCGGGCCCACGAACCGGACCAGGCCCGCTCGGGCCACGGCGAGCAGTTGTTCCACGCGCGTCAGCGGCGGACCGGACGCCAGGCCCTCCACGAGCGTCTCGAACCAGCCGGAGACGTCCCGCCGCCGGGAGGCATCGGTGAGCCGCTGCTCCGCCACCAGCTGTTTCACCAGCAGCCGCGCGGCATGCAGGGTCCCGATGGCCACCATGAGCGGGGAGTCCTCGCCGGCAGCGGCCTCGGCGCTGATCCCCTCCAGGAAACCGGCGACCTCCCGCTGGTAGTCCTCGCCCGAGTCGTACACCCGGCCCTCGAAGGGGCGGGCCAGGGTCCGGATGTCCAGGAACGGCATGCCCGGGGCATATGCGTGGAGCAGCTCCTGTGCCTGGTGCGCCGTGACCGGTTCGCCGCGCCCGGCAGACTCCAGGAGCCCGACCAGGGCGGCCAGGAACTCGGTGGCCGGACCCGAGCCGCCGAGGATCTCCGGCCGGTTGTGCACCAGGGCGTTGTAGTACGCGCGCACCACGTCACGGTGGATCAGCGGCCACAGGTGCATCATGAAGTCGAGCGGACCGTGCTCGGCCTGCAGCGCCTCCACCACCTCCGGCACCAGGTACTTCAGGGCCACCGCATGGGGGACGAACGAATCCAGCTCGGCCTTCGGCAGATAGCAGACGCCCCGCCGCGAGGCCGGGTGCAGCACGGGCTCGGCGCCGGAGGGTTCGTAGCGCAGCGCCCGGCCCGGGCCCTGGCCGGTGTCCACGAAGCAGCCGCCCCGGCCCAGGGTCAGCTGGGCGAGCGCGTCGAAGAAGTTCAACCCCATCCCGCGCACCAGCACGTCGGCTCCGGCGGGCACCGCGTCCCAATCGAGGTCACAGGGGATGGACGGCCCGCGGTATTCCAGTCCCAGCTCGGCCGCCGCGGCGGCCAGGCGGTGCTGCTCGCTCGTCAGGCGGGCGGGGACGTGCCCCACGGCCAGCACGACGGCGTCCGCGGCCAGCGTGCCCCCGTCACCCAGGGTGAGGATCGCCTTCCGGGGCGCGGCGCCGTGGGCCCCGTGCACCGGGGTCACCGTCCGCGCCGGCTCCAGGTGCACCACCTCGGCCTGGCGCCATTCCAGGGTCCCGACGGCGGCCGACGCGGCCAGTGCGTCCGTCACCTCGCGGTACATCTCGGCGAGATAGCGGCCGTAGACCGCCCGCGGCGGGTAGTCGGTGCGGTCAAGGACCTGGGCCCGGTCCGGGTGGGCCATCCGCCACTGGTCGAAGGTCAAGGCCGCCGACGAGGGCCGCAGGCCGGGGGTGCCGGCGGCCGCCACGGTCGGGAAGAAGGACGGGGTGTTCATCAGGAACAGCTCTGACTGGCCGGTCTGCCACACGTGGCCCGGTCCCGGTTCCTCCGGGTCCAGCACCACGATGTCCACCGGTTGCACCGGCGCCGACTCTCCAGCCTCCTCCACCACCGCCAGCAACCGCTCCAGGAACGAGGTCCCCCGCGGCCCGGCTCCCACCACGGCGATCGTGAACCGGTCTCCGGGGACGGCTGGGGTCATGGCGGGGGTCCTCTCGCGGTGCGGCGTGTTCGTGGTCATCAGCCTACGGCCGGTGCGGGGACGTGTGCTTCGATGGTGGCATGCAGCAGAACCCACACTCCGTTCCCACCGTCACATCCACCGGCCTCGCCACGGAGGCCGAGGACGAGTTCCTCTGGCTCGAGGACATCCACGGCGAGCGCCCCCTGGACTGGGTCCGGGAGCAGGATGCCCGCACGGAGGCACTGCTGGCCTCCGATGGTTTCGATGCGCTGCAGCGGGACCTCACCGCCATCCTCGATTCCCCGGACCGGATCCCCCACGTCACCAAGCGCGGCGACTGGTACTACAACTTCTGGCGGGACGGCGAGCACCCGCGCGGGCTGTGGCGCCGGACCCGCTGGGAGCCGTACCTGGCCGGAGACCCCCAGTGGGAGGTCCTCCTGGACGTGGACGCCCTGGCCGCCCAGGAGGGCACCGATTGGGTGTTCGCCGGAGCCCGGCTGCTGCGCCCCGACTGGGACCGCGCCCTGTTGCGGCTCTCCCCTGATGGCGGTGACGCCGTGGCCGTGCGTGAGTTCGACCTCGCCACCCGGGCCTTCGTGCCGGCACCCGAGGGCTTCGACCTGCCGGTGGCCAAGACCCAGGCCTCGTGGATCGACCGTGACCGGCTGCTGGTCGGCACGGTGACGGACCCGGATCCGGCCGACGGCGACGCCACCCGGTCCTCCTACGCCCGGACCCTGCGGGTCCTGCAGCGCGGGCAGACGCTGACCGAGGCACCCACCGTGTTCGAGGTGGATGCCGCGCACGTGGCCGCGTTCGGAGGGCACGACTCCACACCGGGCTGGGAGCGGACGGTCGCGATCGATGCCGTGGACTTCTACCGCTCCACCACGTGGTTGCGGGAGCCCGAGTCGATAGACAGTCCCGGCGAGCGCCCCGGCTGGCGGTTGCTGGAGGTGCCCCTGGATGCCGAGGTGGACGTGCACCGGCAGTGGTTGACAGTCTTCCTGAAGTCCGAGTGGGAGCTGCCGACCGCCGTACACCCGGCCGGCTCCCTGCTCGTCTGCACGGTGGACGGCTTCCTGGACGGCTCCGAAGAGCCACGGGCGGCGTTCCTGCCCGCCCCGGACCGGACTCTCTCCGCGTGGACGTGGACCGCCGCCCACCTGGTGCTGACCGTGCTGCAGGACGTGGCCTCCACCCTGTATGCCCTGCCCCAGACCGCGCTGGCGGCCCACGATCCCCGCGGGACCCCGCAGTCCACGGCCGGACGACCACCGGCGCTGGGGGCCACCCGCCGGATCCGGCTGGCGCACCCGAATCCCGCAGACCCCTTCCTGACCCTGGGGGTCAGCGCCGTGGATGACGAGGATCCGGACTGCGGCAACGACCTGTGGATCACCGCCACCGGCGCTCTCACCCCGCCCACCCTGTTGCGGGCCACGCTCCCGGCGGAACTGGAGGAGAGCAGCCGGTTGGACGGCGTCGTTCCCGATCTGGTGACCGTGCGCACCGGGCCGGAGCAGTTTGACGCCAGCGGGCTGGCCGTGCGCCAGCACTTCGCCGTGTCCGACGACGGCACCCGGGTCCCGTACTTCCAGATCGGTCCCGAGGACCTCGAGAACGACGGGGCCAACCCCGTGGTGATGGACGGCTACGGCGGGTTCCTCGCCTCCAAGCTGCCCGGCTACTCCGGCGTGTACGGCCGCGGCTGGCTGAGCCGCCGGAACTCCGCCGGCCGGCGGGGCATCCACGTGATCGCCAATATCCGCGGTGGCGGCGAGTACGGGCCCGACTGGCACCGGGCGGCTCTGCAGGAGAACCGGCACCGCGCCTACGAGGATTTCGCCGCCGTGGCGCGCGACCTCATCCGGCGCGGTGTGACGGACCGGTCCCACCTGGCTGCCACCGGCCGCTCCAACGGCGGCCTGCTCATGGGCAACATGGCCACCACCTACCCCGAACTGTTCGGGGCTCTGAGCTGCGGCGTACCCCTGCTGGACATGCGCCGGTACACGGTGCTCTCCGCCGGCCACAGCTGGATCGCCGAGTACGGTGACCCGGAGGATCCCGAGCAGTGGGAGTATCTCCGCACCTTCTCGCCCTACCACTTGCTGCTCGAGCGGCCTGTTCCCGGCGCCGAGGCCGGACGTGACGCCGAGGGCCCAGGCACGGGCTACCCGGACCTCCTGGTGTGGACGGCCACCTCAGACGACAGGGTCGGCCCGGTCCAGGCCCGCAAGATGGCGGCCCGGATGATGCGGCTGGGCGTGCCGAACGTCTGGTTCCACGAGGATCTCGAGGGCGGCCACGCCGGCGCCTCGGACAACCGTCAGGCCGCGGCTCTGCACGCGCGGTCCCTGGAGTTCCTGTGGAGGAGCGTCGCGGACGACTCGCTTTGAACTCCGGGCCCCTCGGCGGCTACCATGTCAGGGTTACCATCTGAAGGATGGCGACAGTGGAGACGTGCCAGAGCGGCCGAATGGACTTCACTGCTAATGAAGGGTCCGGCGAAAGTCGGACCGGGGGTTCAAATCCCCCCGTCTCCGCAGTTGTCCTGAGTCGCGACACCGTTTGCTGACGGTGTCGCGACTCAGGACTTTTTTTGTGGGCGCCGCCTGATGGTCCGCTCTGAATGCGCTGAAGACGGACGTCTCGGCTGTCGTTCAGATACCTCAGGGTCTAGGGTCGAAAACGTGATGCCGGCTGGGCCAACCGCTCGCCGGTCACCCCATGACGAAGGAGCGCACAACATGCAGGACTTCACATCAGTCGACCAACTTCAGGACGCGACCGTCTTCGGCAATGACGGTGACAAGATCGGAACGATCGGCCAGGTCTACCTCGACGATCAGAACAACCAGCCCACGTTCGTGACGGTGAAGACCGGGTTGTTCGGGATGAAGGAGACGTTCATCCCCGTCTCCGAGGCCACCCGGACGCAGGACGGGCTCCAGGTCCCCTTCGACAAGACGTTCGTCAAGAACGCACCGAACATCGACGCTGACGGCTCGCTCACTCCCGAGGAGGAGCGCCGCCTCTACGAGTACTACTCCATGGATTACCAGGGCACCGGCGGTGCCGGTACCGACCGCAATGCAGAGCACGACGCCGGACTCGCCGCCGCCAGCGGCACCGCTGCCGCCGGCGTGGGGGGCCTCGGCACCCAGCGTGGCGGGGCGGACCGCACGGCCGCCGGCTTGGACCGCGACGTCAATACTGACGGCCACGTACCGGGTGCTGCCGGACATGACCGCGAAACCGTGGTTGCCCGCGACGAGCACCTCAACGTGGGCACGGAGCGCCGCGAATCCGGCCACGTCCGGTTGCGCAAGCACACCTACACGGACACGGAGACCGTGGAGGTGCCGGTGAGCCGGGAAGAAGTCGTCGTCGAGCGTGAGCCGATCGATCCCGCCTCTCCCGAGGCCCTGCGCGATGCCGGGGACGAGGACGTGGTGGTGACCACCCACGAGGAGGTCCCCGTGGTGGACAAGACCGCGACCGCTGAGAAGGTGACCGTGGACAAGAACACCGTCCGGGACACCGAACGGGTCAGCGGGACCGTGCAGCGCGAAGGCGTCGAGGTCGACGGTGACGACACCACCACCGGCCGGGATGCCCGCCGCGGCTGACCCACCCCCATACGCCACCCTCACACGCCAGCGGCGCCTGACCCATCACGGGTCAGGCGCCGCTGGCGTTGTCAAGTGATTAACGCCATGGCGGGTGGAGTCGTCAGTCGTCCTGGCCCTGCTCGCGCTGGAGGATGTGCAGGAACTGCAGGGCCTCCTCGGCGGTGAGCACCGTGTGTGCGGAGAGTTCCAGGGCGGCGTCCTCCACCCGGCCGTCACGGACCAGGGCCGTCAGCTGATCCCGCAGGTGCGGCGGCAAGTCGTCCGAGGACACGCGGACGGTGGTCTCGTCCCGCACCACCTGGAGTTCGAAGGGCCGGTCGGCCGGCAGGCTCTCCTCCAGCCAGTCCTCCGGGACCACGAGGTCGGTGGCGTCAGCGATGTCCGCCGGGGGCACCCGGGTGCCAGAGTCCTCAGCGGGATCGACAGCGGCGGGCGGCGCGGCCGGCGTCGTGCTCTCGGCCCCCGTGCCCTCGGCCGTCGGCTTGGTCCACATCTGCGGGTAAGTGGCGAGGGCTTGGATGTCCATCATGGCCTCGAAGGTGCCGAGGCCGGTGGAGCGGCGGTAGGCGGTGACGGCCTCGGCGGTGCGGCCGGCGGCGATCAGCCGATAGACCTCGCGGTGCGCGGCCTGGTCCATCCGGTTCGAGGCGACCTTGGCGTTCTCTGAGCTGATGCGGCCGGCCAGTGATCCCCGCCGCGGGCGGTGGCCTGACTTCCCGGAGGAGGTACCGGCAGGGGTGGAACCGGAGGCGGAACGGCGCGACAGCACCCAGGCGCCGCCACCGACGAGGACGGCCACGACCACCAGGATCAACACCGGAACGAGGTACTCCATGGTCCCAGTCTAGGGCGAGACCCTCAGGGTGCGTCGACGGTCCAGACCCGGTGTCCCGGGGCCATCCTTCCGGGGTTCTGCGAGGTGAACAGGACCACGCCCGGATAGGCCTCCAGCTCGGCCCGCAACAGGCGCAGGCCGTCCCCGTCCAGGTCTGCGTCGATGCCGTCCAGCACCAGTAGCGGCGGGTTGTCCAGCAGGGCGCGCCCCAGCTTGAGCCGGGCCACCTGCGAGCCCGTCAGCGGCTGGCCCCCGTTCTTGAGCCGCGTGTCCTCACCACGGGGGAACGCCTCCAGGACGCGGTCCAGGCCCACCCGGGCGATGGCCTCCCGAGTCTGCTCGTCCGTGGCCTGGGGATTCCGGTAGGTGATGGCACGGGACACGGTGCCCCGCTCGAGCGGCACGCGAACGGAGGCGTGGCCGAGCAGCTTGCGCCGCTGGCGGCCAGGCGCCCGGGTGTAGTCGTAGCCGTCCACGACCATCTCGAGACCGGGCACCTCACCGCCCGGCTCCGCGGCCGTGTTCTGGCCGGCCAGGAGGTTCACCAGGAACGGCTGGATCCGCCCCGGGTCACGGGAGGTGATCTGGATGACCTCACCGGCACCGGCCTGGAGCAGGGGGACGCGTTGGCCCTGGACCACCAGGCGGCGGATCCGCAGCCCGTTGCGGCCGGTGTCCGAACGCTCCCCCGCCACCTCCTTCCAATTCTCCTCACGGTTTTTCTCGGCCTTCCGGAGCACCTCGGCCTGGGCGAGCAACGGTGCCTGGATGCGGCGGGCGGCCTTGTAGTTCTGCCGGTACTCGACCACGCGGCCCAGGTCCCCCAGCGGGGTGGACATCACACCCACCAGGGTCATGGCGGAGGCCACCCCGGCGGTGTCGATCATGCCGAGGGTGCCGAGCACCACCACGGCGGCGGTGGCCAGGGAGGCCGCCGTGATGGCGGAGGCACGGACCAGTCCCGTGATCCGGGCCCGGGACACGGCGGCGTTGACCACCTTGCCCGAGTCTCGGTCCAGGGCGTTGAGCTCGCGGTTGATGCCGCCCGCGGCCTGGATGGATTCCCCGGCGCGGACGGTGTCCGCGATGCGGGCGGACATCCGGCCACGACGCCGGCGCAGGTACCTCGCTCGGGTGAAGGTCGCCTTGGCCAGGGGCGGAACGGCCAGCCCGAGCAGCACAATCGGAATGCCGACGGCCAGGCCGACCTGCCAGTTGGAGATGGCCAGCACGCCGAGCACCACCACGATCAGCGGCAGCGAGGTCAACAGGGGCACCATGCCCTGGGAGACCCAGTTGCGCACGGAGGTCAGATCATTGGAGGCACGGGTGATGGTCACACCCAGGGACGGGTTGCCGGAACCGGCCAGCGTGGTGCCGATCAGCTTGCGGCGCAGTTCGTAGACGTAGTCCTGGCCGAGGTCCTCCCCCACCACCCTCTCTCCCCAGCGTGCGCCGAAGATGGACACCACCGTGAGAGCCAGGACGGACAGCTGCAGCCACGGCACGTAGGTTCCCGCCTCCGCCACGGCAGCCGGGTCCAGGGCGGATCCGTCCGGGGCCGTCCCGGCATTGAGTGCGGCATTGACCTGGGCGGGCATCCCCAGCAGGGAGTCCACCGTGAAGGACATGACCAGGGCCATGATCGCCTGGAAGATGCCGAGCAGGAACAGGATCACCAGGAGATAGCGCCGTCGTCCCGCCCAGACGGTCGGCATCCGCTCCCCCCGGCCGGTGGCCTCTGCCGTGCCCTCGTCCTCCTGGTCCGTGGCACCGACAGCGCTGACGGTGGGCTCCTCAGCGGGGTTCTCCAGGGGGCCGTCGGCCAGGGTCTCGGCGGTGGCGTCAGCCGACAGCCGGAACCGGCGCTGGGAGCGATCCGGGTTCAGGAGGTCCTCCCGGCCTGGGGCAGCAGTGCGGTCGAGACGGCTGCGTTCGTGAGTTCGTAGGTGTCGATGACGGGAACCCCCAGGCAGGCCAGGACCTCGTTGGCCTCGACGGTGGCCAGCGGGGAGGAGGTCAGCACCCCCGAGACCGCGGCCACGTCCAGGCCCGCGTCCTGCAGTTCGCGGACGCCGCCCACGGCGCCGAGGGCGTCACCGGCGGCGAAGACCACGCGGTCCACCACGGACTGGAAGAGGGGATCGCGCAGCAACCGGGCGGTCTCGCCCTGGTACACGCCGTCGGCGATCTCGACGATCACCACGTCCGTATCGGGCTCCGCCAGGGCATCCACCAGATTCACCGTCAGCGAGCGGACCTGCTCGAAGTCGAGCTTGAAGGTCGTGGGATACCCGAAGTCGGTGAAGTCCAGGACCTTGGCGGCGCCTCCGTCCACGTAGATCATCGGGTCGTTGCCGGCACCGGTGCCGGTGGACTTGCCGGCGGAGACCTTCAGGCCGGCGTTGGTCAGCCCGTTGACGAGGGTGGCCATGGCGGTGGACTTGCCGGAGTTCATCGAGGTGCCGAGCACCGCGATCACGGTCGGGCGGCCCGGCAGGGCGGCGTCCAGCTCCTCCGTTGGAGCCCCGAGGGCCGGGACCGGGTTCAACGAGTACGGGGCGAAGCGGGAGAGGTTGACGACACCGGACGCGTCTGCGAGCAGGCCCAACGGCTCGATCCTCGTCGGATCGTCCATGTCGGCGTGCTGCTCGGTGACCGTGCCGGCCACGCCGCCGGCAGCGACCAGGTGGCAGGGTTCCAGGGAGTCCGGCACGTGAGCCAGGAACTGGTCCGCGGCGTAGCGGTGGCCGTAAGCCAGCAGGACGATCGCGCCGGGGAACAGGATGGCTTTGCGGGACTCCGGGGTCTCGACGCGCTTGTGGCTGAGGATCTCGCTCACACGGGCCACGACGACGTCGCCGGCCTGAGGGGTGACGGTGGGGCCGGTGGCCAGGTGGAAGGCGGAGCGGTCTGCCTCCAGGGCCGCGCCCACGAACCGGGTGGTGTAGGCGTCCTGGATGCGGGTGGGCAACTCGGCGCGCTGGTAGGTGGCGCCGGCGGTGTCAACGATGGTCAGTGCGCTGCCTGGTTGAGTCATTTCGATGGTCATGGCGTGGCCTCTCGCTGTGTTTCAGTGACCGTTCGGGGTGTTCCGCCGGCCTCAGAAACCATGGAACCAACACCCCATGAGGGGTGCATGAGTCCGGAATGAGAGCCTTCTCATCTACTGCGCATGAACCAGCCCAGGATGGCCGCCACCGCCGCGAGGGCTGCCGTCATGAGCACGGTCCCGAGCCAGCCGGCACCCGCCAGGAACACCCCGCCGAGCCAGCCGAACAGGCTGGATCCCGCGTAGTAGCCGAAGTTGTAGAGCGAGACCGACTGCGCCCGGCCGGCCACCGCGGCCGCCCCCGCCCAGCCGGATGCCACCGCATGAGCGGCGAAGAAACCGCCGGTGAAGATGATCGTGGCCGGCAGCACCACCCACAGGGAGGGGACCAGGGTGAGCAGCACCCCGGCGATCATGGCCGCCGTGGACACCAGCAGCACGGGCCGGCGCCCGTGACGCCCGGCCAGTCGGCCCGCCAGGGGCGAGGTCCACGTCCCGGCCAGGTAGGCCACGAAGACCAGGGACACCACCCCGATGGGCAGGTTGAACGGGTCACCGGCCAGGTGGAATCCGAGGTAGTTGTACATCGCCACGAATCCGCCCATCAGCAGGAACCCCTGGGCGTAGATGATCAGCAGGGCCGGGGACCGCAGGTTGCCCGCCAGCGCCCGGACCGCCTGCCGGAAGGTGGTGCGGTGCGGAGTGAAGCCCCGGGCGGCTGGGGCCAGGAGCAGGAAGGCGATGGCGCAGGCCACGGACAGCACGGTGACGGCAAGCATGCCGAGCCGCCAGTCCGTCAGCTCCCCGATGGGCGCGGCCAGGAGGCGCCCGGCCAGCCCGCCGAGGGTCGTCCCGGAGATGTACGTCCCGGCCGCCAGCGCCGAGGAGGCGGCGCTGACCTCCTCGTTCAGGTAGGCCAGGGCCAGTGCCGGGACGCCGCCCAAGGCGAAACCCTCGAGGAGGCGGAAGACCAGGATGGCCTCGAGGTCCGGCACCGCGACGGCCACCAGCGAGAAGGCACAGGCCGCCATGATGGCCCACCCCATGACCCACTTCCGGCCGAAACGGTCACCGGCGTAGGACCACGGGATCACGCCGATGGCCAGTCCCAGGGTGGCCAAGGAGACCATGAGAGCGGCATCGGAGGCGGTGATGCCGAGGTCCCCGCTGATCAGCGGGAGCAGGCCCTGCGGGGAGTACAGCTGGGCGAAGGTCGCGACGCCGGCCAGGAACAGTCCCAGCAGCAGGCGGCGGTAACCGGGGGTCCCGGGGATATGTCCGGACCACGGTCCTGGCGTGCCTGTCTCCACGGGCCCGACTCTAGCGCCGTGACCAGGGCGGCGGGGCCGCGCGAGCTGGCCTAGGATTGTCTCCCATGACGACTTCTGTGGATCTGAGCCAGTCCTTCAAGGCCTACGATGTGCGCGGCATCGTCGGGGAATCGATCACTGAGGGATCCGTCAGGGCCGTGGGCGCGGCCTTCGTGGACGTGCTGGGCCTGGCTGGCTCCCGGGTGCTGATCGGCGGGGACATGCGCCCGTCCTCGCCCGAGTTCGCCCGGGCCTTCGCCGAGGGGGCCACCTCCCGCGGGGCGGACGTGGTGATGCTCGGGCTGATCTCCACGGACATGCTGTACTACGCCTGTGGCGTGGAGCAGGCCGCCGGGGTGGTCTTCACCGCCTCGCACAATCCTGCCGCCTACAACGGCATGAAGATGGCGAAGGCCGGCGCGGTCCCGGTGTCCTCGGACACCGGGCTGTACGAGATCCGTGATGTGGCCCAGCGCTACCTCGATGCCGGTGAGATCCCGGCGGTGGAGGCCGCCGGTGCCGTGACGGAGCAGGACATGCTCACCGCGTATGCCTCCTACCTGCGCTCCCTGGTGGACCTGTCCGGGATCCGCCCGTTGAAGGTTGTGGTGGACGCCGGCAACGGGATGGCCGGCAAGACCACTCCGGCCGTCCTCGGCGACACCGTGCTGGAGGGACTGCCGCTGCGGATCGAGCCGCTGTACTTCGAGCTGGACGGCACCTTCCCCAATCATCCGGCGAACCCGCTGGAACCGGAGAACCTGCGTGATCTGCAGCGGGCCGTCCTGGCCCACGGAGCGGACATCGGCCTGGCCTTCGACGGCGACGCCGACCGCTGCTTCGTGATCGACGAGAAGGGGGCCGCGGTCTCGCCCTCCGCCGTGACCGGATTGGTGGCCCGCCGCGAGATCGCCCGGGCCCAGGCCGGGGACACCGTCAACGGGGCCGTGCAGGCCCCCGAGCCCGAGCCGGTGATCATCCACAACCTCATCACCTCCCATGCCGTGCCCGAACTCGTCGCAGCCCAGGGGGGCCGCCCCGTGAAGACCCGGGTGGGCCATTCCTTCATCAAGGCCGTCATGGCCGCTGAGGGGGCCGTGTTCGGCGGGGAGCACTCCGCGCACTACTACTTCCGCGACTTCTACAACGCGGACACCGGCATGCTCGCAGCCATGCACGTGCTGGCTGCCCTGGGCACCCAGGAGTTGCCGCTGTCCGAGCTGGCCGCCGAGTACGATCCGTACACCGCCTCCGGGGAGATCAACTCCGAGGTCGAGGACAAGGCCGGCGCTGTGGCGCGCGTGCTCCAGGCCTTCGCCCCGTCACTGGCCGCCGACGCCACCGCAGCCGGCGAGGACTCGGTGTCCGCGGCCGTCGACGCCGAGGACCTGGCCGGGACCGGGGTGCTCGTGGACCGCATGGACGGCACCACCGTGACCGCGGTGGACGGCACCTGGTGGTTCAACCTGCGCCCGTCCAACACCGAGCCGTTCCTGCGCTACAACGGCGAGGCCCACGAGGCCGGCACCATGGCCAGCATCCGCGACACCGTCCTCACCCTCGTCCGCCAGAACGCCTGAACGCCTGATCCGCTGTGCGGGCGGAGATCAGGACTACTCTCTGCCCTCCACGCGTTCGGGGTCCGAGGTGCGGGTGATCTGGACGCGTCCGACCCGGTGGCCGTCCATGTCCAGGACCTCCAGGCCGGCTCCTTCGGCCTCCACCCGGTCCCCCGCCTCGGGGACGCGCCCCAGCCGGGCCATGACGAAGCCGCCGACGGTCTCGTAGGAGCCGTCGTCCGGCAGTTCGACGCCGGTCTGCTGGGCCAGTTCCTGCAGGATGAGCCCGCCGTCCACCTCGGCATCCTCTCCCCGCTCCAGGGCGGTGTCCTCCGCGGCCAGGCTGTCATCGAACTCGTCGTAGATGTCCCCGACGAGTTCCTCCAGCAGGTCCTCCAGCGTGACGATCCCGTCGGTGCCACCGTATTCGTCGATGACCAAGGCGATCTGGTTGCCGCTGGACCTCATGCGGCTCAGGGCGTGCAACACGTCCACCGTGCCGGGCAGCACGGTGATCTCCCGGGCGATCCCGGCCAACGTCGTTGACGGGTCCGGCACCCGCAACAGGTCGCGGATGTGGATGAAGCCGAGGATGTCATCCGAGTCCTCCCCGGTGATGGGATAGCGCGAGTTGGGCAGGTCCGTCAGCTGCCGCATGGCCTCGGCCACGCTGGTGTCCCCGGCCAGGAAGTTCACCTCGGGCCGAGGCCGCATCACCTCCACCACCGTGCGGTCAGCGGCGTCGAACACGGACTGCAGCACGTGCCGGTCCGTGTCCTCGAGGGCTTCCGACGTGGACACCATCGATCGGATCTCCTCGGCGGAGACCGCCTCCTGGTGGGCCTTCGGATCGCCGCCGAGCAGGCGGACCACCAGGTTGGTGGAGACCGAGAGCAACCAGATGAACGGGCGCATCAAGATGGCGAAGGCGCCCAACGGCGGGGCGAGGACCTTCGTGAACCTGACGGCGTTCTGCATGGCCAGACGTTTCGGGACCAGCTCGCCGAAGACGAGGGAGAGGTAGGCGATGACCAGCGTCATGCCAATGAGTGCCGCCGTGCTGGCGGTCTGCTCCCCCAGCCCCCAACCGGCCAGGACTGGCGCGAGGTCGGGTGCGATCGTCGAGGCCCCGTAGGCCGAGGAGAAGAAGCCGGCGACGGTGACGCCGATCTGCACGGCAGAGAGGAACAGGTTGGGGTCACGGACCAGGGCCGCTGTCTTGGCGCCCCGCGGTCCCCTGTCCTCGATCGACTGGATCTGGGATTGCCGCAGGTTGACGATGGCCATCTCCGTGCCGGCGAACACACCGCCGATGAGTACGAAGAGCACCACGAGGGCCACATTCAACAAGGTGTTGAGGTCCATGGGACCACGTTATCTCCCCCGCTGGATTGTCTACCCATTCAGGGCCAAGACAAAGGGCAGCACCCCACTGGCCCCAGCCTCGCGCAGCACGCGGCCGGCCTCGGTCAACGTCCAGCGGCTGTCCGTGCGATCGTCGATGAGGAGCACCGGGCCGTGCTGCCCGGCCTCCCTGGCCGAGGCCAACTGGGAGGCCAGTTCCTCCGGGACGGAGAACATCCGCCAGACCGAGGCCAGCCGGAAGGCACTGTTGCCCCCTGACTCCCCCCGGGGCCCTCCGTCCACGAGCTCGAGGGAGCCCAGGTACGGCAGGCGGCCGATCCGGGCGATGCCCTCCGCGAAGGAACCCACCAGCTGGGGGCGCGAGCGGGACGGCACCGAGACCACCGCGATGGGCCGTTCTGCCCATTCCCAGGACGCCAGGACCTGGACGGCACCCTGCAACAGGTCCTGCTCCACGGGGGCATCCTGGACACCCCCCTCCGTGACCGTGAACAGGGTGCGCAGCCGTCCTCCCCAGCCCAGGTCCGTCAGCCGGGCCACGGCGCGCCCCTCGGCCACCTGGGACTCCTCCGGGATGCGGCCCTTCAGCGGCACCCCCAGCCGGTCCATACCGCTGGGCCAGCTCCGGCGCGGTTCGATGGGCACCCCCACCCGGCCCAACGCCTTCGAGGCACTGCCCTTGGCCGTCTCGTCGATGCCCGTGGGGAACCACGGGCCGGCGCAGTTGTCACACCGGCCGCAGGGTGCCGCATCCGGGTCATCCAGGACGTGCGAGAGGAACTCCATGCGGCATCCGGACGTGTTCTCGTAGTCCAGCATGAGCTTCTCCTCGGCCAGCCGGGCCTGGGCCACCCGGCCGTAGCGTTCGCCGTCATACGTCCACGGCTGCGCGGTCCGCTGCCAGCCGCCCTGGGTGCGTTCCACGGCCCCGTCCACGGCCAGAACCTTGAGCAGCAGTTCCAGGGGGGTGCGCTTCAGGTCCACCCGGGTCTCCAGGGCGGGGACGGACAGCGGTTTCCCGGCGGCCTCCAGCTCTCCCAGTACGGCCCGGGCCCGGTGCTCGTCCGGCATGGACGTGGTGGCGAAGTAGCGCCAGATCTCGCGGTCCTCGGTGCCGGGCAGCAGCAGCACATCGGCGTGTTCCGTGGCACGGCCGGCGCGGCCAACCTGCTGGTAGTAGGCCACCGGGGAGCTGGGTGCGCCGAGGTGGACCACGAAGCCCAGGTCAGGCTTGTCGAAGCCCATGCCCAGGGCCGAGGTGGCGACCAGGGCCTTGACCCGGTTGTCCTTCAGGGCCTGCTCCAGTTCAGCCCGCTGTTCCGGATCGGTTCGCCCGGTGTAGGACACCACCTCATGGCCGGCGTCCCGCAGGGCGCGCGCGGTGTCCTCGGCGGCCGAGACGGTGAGCGAGTAGACGATCCCCGAGCCGGGCAGCGAGTCCAGGTGGGTCAGCAGCCAGGCGAGCCGGCTGGCCGGGCTCGGCATGCGCAGCACCCCGAGCCGTAGGGAGGAACGGGCCAGCGGGCCGCGCAGGACGAAGACCTCCCCGGAACCGTCTGCGCCGGCCACGCCCAATTGTTCGGCGACGTCCTGGACCACCCGCTCATTGGCCGTGGCCGTGGTGGCCAGCACCGGCACACGGCGGTCCCCAGCACCGGGCAGTTGGGCGATGAGGTCACGGATCCGCCGGTAGTCGGGACGGAAATCATGGCCCCAGTCCGAGATGCAGTGTGCCTCGTCCACCACCAGCATCCCGGTCCGGCGGATGAGGTCCGGCAATTGCACGTCCCGGAACTGCGGGTTGTTGAGCCGCTCGGGGGACACCAGCAGCACGTCCACCGCGTCTGCCGCGAGCCGCTCCCGGATCTGGTCCCATTCGGTGGCGTTCGCGGAGTTGATGGCCTCGGCGCGCACCCCGGCGCGGGCCGCAGCCGAGACCTGGTCCCGCATCAGCGCCAGCAGTGGGGAGACGATCAGCGTGGGACCCGCACCCCGTGCACGCAGCAGCAGGGAGGCCACAAAGTACACCGCGGACTTGCCCCAGCCGGTGCGCTGGACCACCAGGGCCCGGCGCCGATCCGCCACCAGGGCCTCGATCGCCTCGAACTGGCCGGGGTGGAAGTCGGCGTCCTCGCGGCCCACCAGCCGGCACAGGACCTCACGGGCCTCAGCCCGCAGAGCCTCCCGCGCCGTCGAGGTCTCGCCAGGGAAGTCACCGTCGTTGTCATTGTGCGCCATGCGGCCAGTATTCCAGCCGGGACGGACACCCCAGCGCCCGGTGCGCCGAACGGTGGAGGAGGGCGCCGTCGTCGTGCCCTGTGGAGGAGGCGACCGGCGTGGTCCGGCTCGGTTAAACGCCGCCGCCCGGCACCGAATCGGTACCGGGCGGCGGCGTGGCCAGCGGAATCAGCGTGGTCAGCCGTTGACGCGCTGGCGCAACCCGTCCAGCTGGCCGGCGATCGAGGCCGGCAGGGAGGCACCGAAGCGGGCGAACCATTCCTCGATGGAGGCGACCTCGTCCTTCCATTCCTCGGTGTCCACCCGGAGGGCGTCCTCGAGGTCGGCGGCGGACAGGTCCAGGCCGGAGAGGTCCAGAGCGTCCGCGGTGGGCACATAGCCGACCGGGGTCTCGGCGGCGTCAGCCGTGCCCTCGAGGCGTCCCACGACCCACTTCAGCACGCGGGAGTTCTCCCCGAAGCCGGGCCAGGCGAAGCCGCCGTCCCGGTTGCGGCGGAACCAGTTGACCAGGTAGATCTTCGGCAGCTTGGCCTGGTCCACCTCGCCGGAGACCTTGACCCAGTGCTCCAGGTAGTCGCCCGCGTCGTAGCCGATGAACGGAAGCATGGCCATCGGGTCGCGACGGACCACGCCCACGGCGCCGACGGCGGCGGCCGTGGTCTCGGAGGAGAGGGTGGCGCCCTTGAAGATGCCGTCCTCCCAGTCGAAGGACTCGGTCACCAGCGGGATGGTGGTCTTTCGGCGGCCACCGAAGAGGATGGCGTCCAGCTTGACCCCGTTGGGCTCGTGGTACTCGTCGGCCAGCATCTCCGTCTGGTCGATCGGGGTGCAGAACCGTGAGTTCGGATGGGCGGCGGGAGTACCGGACTCGGGAGTCCAGTCATTGCCTTGCCAGTCGGTCAGGTGGGCCGGGACCTCGTCCGTCATACCCTCCCACCACACGCCGCCGTCATCGGTGAGGGCCACGTTGGTGAAGATCGAGTTGCCCTGGGCGATGGCCTTCATGGCGTTCGGGTTGGTGGACCAGCCGGTGCCGGGTGCCACACCGAAGTAGCCGGCCTCCGGGTTGACCACCCGGAACTCGCCATCCTTGCCGGGGCGGATCCAGGTGATGTCATCACCCAGGGTCTCCGCCTTCCAGCCGTGGATGGTCGGCTCGATCAGCGCGAGGTTGGTCTTGCCGCAGGCGGAGGGGAACGCGCCGGAGATCGTGTAGGACTTGCCCTCCGGGTTGGTCAGCTTGAGGATCAGCATGTGCTCGGCCAGCCAGCCCTCGTCCCGGGCCATGACCGAGGCGATGCGCAGCGCGTAGCACTTCTTGCCCAGCAGGGCATTGCCGCCGTAGCCGGAGCCGTAGGACCAGATGGAGCGCTCCTCGGGGAAGTGCACGATCCACTTGGTCTCGTTGCAGGGCCACGCCACATCGGCATCGCCCTCTTCGAGCGGGGCGCCGACTGAGTGCAGGGCCGGGACGAAGAACGCCTCGGTCTCCTCCATCTTCTGCAGCACGTCCGTCCCGATGCGGGCCATGATGCGCATGGAGTTCACGACGTAGGCGGAGTCCGTGATCTCGACGCCGAACTTCGGGTCATCGGCCTCGAGGTGGCCCATCACGAAGGGGATCACGTACATCGTGCGGCCGTGCATGGACCCGGCGAAGGTGTCCTTGAGGATGCCCTTCATCTCGGAGGGGTCCATCCAGTTGTTGGTGAAGCCGGCGTCCTCCTCCTTCTCGGAGCAGATGAACGTCCGGTCCTCGACGCGTGCCACATCGGCAGGGTCGGAGAAGGCGGCGTAGGAGTTCGGGAACTTGTCCTCGGAGAGCTTGACGAAGGTGCCCGCCTCGACCAGTTCGCCGGCCAGGCGGTCGTACTCCTCCTGGGAGCCGTCCACCCAATACACGGAGTCGGGCTCCGTGAGCTCGGCAACCTCCTTCACCCAGTCGAGAAGCTTGCCGTAACTGGTCGGCGCTTCCGCCACAGCGCGATCTGCGAACGCGAGTGAGGAGTTTTTGGCCATGGGGGTCCTCCATTGGGTTGCGGGTGCATTCCGGTTGGGCACAGGGGAATGCGGCCGTCAGCGGCCGGCACTCCATTGTGCGTACACCGTCTCCACGACTCATTCTACCCACGGAGATTTCGCAGACGTTTCGGTGACGCCACCTGACATCCACGCACTCCGGCCCGGCGGACGACGGCGGCGCGCCCGGTGCGCACACTCGGCACCGACCGGAAACCAAGATTTGGTGAACGGCCACGGGGCCGGTATAGTCTTTCAAGGCCGATCGCGGTCGATGCGCCCTTAGCTCAGCTGGATAGAGCGTCTGTCTACGGAACAGAAGGTCAGGGGTTCGAATCCCTTAGGGCGCACCATATCCGCTGGACCTGTCAGACCAGCTCAACCCGGATCCACTGCGGATCCGGGTTTTTTGTTGCGCGCCCCGGCTTCCAGGTCAGGGGCGGGGCACCACGAAGTGGGTCATCCGCGCGTCGCGCCCGTCCAGTGACGCCCAGTCCCCCGGGACCTTGAAGACCTGCAGGCCCAACGTGGGATAGCGCTCCGCCATGGAGACCACGGCCTCCTCGTCCGAGTCCACGGAGGCGATCCGCATGCCCAGGTCCTGCACCCACGGCATGTGCCCGATGACCATCAGGGTCCGCACCCGCTCCTCGGTCTCATTGATCACGGCCAGGGCACGGGTGGCATCCGCCTCATAGAGACGGGAATCCAAGTAAGGGGTCGGTGCCTTCTCCCCCAGCTCGCTGCAGACCCAGGTGCAGGTCTGGCGGGTGCGCACGGCATCAGAGCACAGGATCATATCCGGGTACAGGCCCTGCTCCACCAGCCACTGCCCTGCGGCGGGCGCCTCGCGATTGCCGCGGCCGCCCAGGGGGCGGTCGTGATCGTTCACGCCGTCCGGCCAGTCCGACTTGGCATGGCGCAGGAGGATCAGCGTCTTGTCACCGGAGGTGTCGATACGGTCTGGTGTCGCGGCGTCGGCTGGCATACGGCCAGCCTACGTGCCCGCCACGGCTCAGATGCTGTATTCGGGTGCCGCCCAGACGACCACTTCGGGGTGCTCGTAGAAGCGGTAGCCCTGCCCGCGCACGGTCCGGACGGTGCCGGAGAGCCGGCCCAGCTTGGAGCGCAGCCGGCGGATGTGGACATCGATGGTGCGCTCGTTCGGCACCTCGTCCGAGTTCCTCCACAGGGACTCGAGCAACTCGTCCCGGCCCACGGTGCGGCCACCGTTCTCCACGAGGTAGTTCAGCAGCTCGAACTCCTTGTAGGTGAGGTTCAGGCCCTCACCGTCCAGCTGGACCTCCCGGCGGGCGAGATCGATCAGGACGCCCGGCTGGCGGGTCGAGACCGGGGCCGGGGCCTGGAGCAGGTCCGGGCGGATGCCCTGCTGAATGGTCGGATCCCCGAGGACCTGGCGGACGACCTCGAGGTCGGAGCCGGGAGCGCCTGCCGGGGCGATCGCCACGGCCGCGGCGGACTGGGAGCCCGGCACCAGGGATTCGACATAGTGGCGCAGCTCGTTGGCCAGCCGGGTCAGCGAGGTCCCGGCGGCCGAGGCTGCCGATTCGTCCATGCCCACGTAGATCACGAAGCCACGGGCCTCGGTCTCAGTGGCCACAGCCTGAGGGCCGGGGATCCCATTGGGGGCCAGGACCGGCATCGGCGCCGTCTGGGGCGCCTGCTGCTCGGCTTCCCCGGCAGGCTCCACGACATTCTCGACCGAGTGGAGCTGCCGGCTGGCCGGCGTCCCATAGGTACCGCCGTGCTCACGGTAACTGCGGACCCGTGCCGCACGGCGCTGGGCGTTGCGGACCGAGATGTGGACGTATCCCTGGGGGCTGGTTGTCATGTCGATGAATCCTTGCGTCAGTGTCCTGTTCGGCGTGCGGGCTGCGAGTCAGGCCGGATCACGGCCGTTCCCCGCTGCAGACACTCCGGACAGGAGCCGGCCCGGCCAGACCGCCGGCACCATCGCCGAACAATCGTCGCCCCCGAGGGGACCGCCGAGTCGCGGAAGTTCATGTGACAACACTCGGTCGTCACATTCGTTCCTTGCAAGTAACAATGGGACGAGGGTCTCACTATGTGAGACGAAAGCGCCGGTTCGTGAGCAAGGTCACACCGATTCCCGGTTGTGAAAGACCCATTTCGGCACTTTGGGGCAACTTACTGCGAACCTCCCGGGTCCGCACTTTTGTTACTGCGCCGTTGGCCGCCTCGAACTACTCCGCCAGGCCGTAGAGGCGGTCTCCGGCATCGCCCAGTCCGGGGACGATGTAGGACTGCTCGTCCAGCCGCTCGTCGATCGCGGCCAGGTAGATGTCCACCTCCACGTCCGCCAGCTCGCGCTCCAATCGGGAGATCCCCTCCGGAGCGCCCAGCAGGCAGATACAGGTCACGCGCTGCGCGTTGCGGGCGTACATGAACCTCACCGCCTCCACCAGGGTGCCCCCGGTGGCCAGCATGGGGTCCAACAGGAAGACGTGGCGGTTTGTCAGGTCCGCCGGCAGCCGTTCCGCGTAGGTGACGATGTCCAGGGTCTCCTCGTTGCGGGCCATGCCCAGGAACCCGACCTCGGCCGAGGGCGCCATCCGCACCATGCCCTCGAGCATGCCCAGCCCGGCCCTCAGGATGGGCACCACCAGCGGGGTCGGCTTGGCCAGCGCGACGCCGGTCATCCTCGCCACCGGCGTCTCGATCTCCACGGGCTGGACCTTCACGTCCCGGGTGGCCTCATAGGCCAGCAGCATGACGAGCTCCTCAGTGAGCTGCCGGAAGATCATCGACGGTGTCTCCTTCTTGCGGAGAACGGTCAATTTGTGGCTGACGAGCGGATGTTCCACGAGCTGTACGCGCATGGGCACAACCCTACCGGGCGCACGGGTTCCGTCATCGGCCGTCAGGCAGCGGATCCAGCACGGGAAGACCACGGGAAGGCTAGGGTCGGCCCATGAAGACCTCGCACCACGAGTGGATGGGTGCTGCCCTGGACCAGGCCCGTGCCGCACTGGAGACCTCCGACGTGCCGATCGGCGCCGTCGTCGTGGGCCCGGACGGGAGCATCCTGGGGACCGGACGCAACGAGCGCGAGGCGACCGGGGATCCCACCGCCCACGCCGAGGTGCTCGCGCTGCGCGAGGCCGCGTCCGCGCGTCGTGAAGCAGGCGATGGCGACGGCTGGCGATTGGCCGACTGCACGCTGGTGGTCACGTTGGAACCGTGTGCCATGTGCGCCGGGGCCCTGGTGCTGGCGCGCGTCCCGCGCCTGGTGTTCGGTGCCTGGGACCCCAAGGCGGGAGCGTGTGGATCCGTATTCGATGTGGTGCGCGAACCCCGGCTGAACCACTGGGTGGAAGTCCACGCCGGCCTCCGCGAGGAGGAGTGCGCCGGGCTCCTGACCGACTTCTTCCGGGAGCACCGCTCCTGAGCCGTGCGCGCTAACCGAGTGGTTTGGGCCGGGCTGGCCCCCTCCGGTACAGTGGTGCGGTCTGGTGACGTGTCCGAGCGGCCGAAGGTGCAACACTCGAAATGTTGTGTAGGTTCACCCCTACCGTGGGTTCAAATCCCACCGTCACCGCCAGTTGAGAAGGCCTCCACGGCCCGGGATCCCCGGGAGGTGGAGGCCTTCTCGCATGTCAGCCCGAGGCGGAACACGAGGAACAAATCAAGGCCCCCCGGTGCTATGCCAGTGGTGCACACGGCAGACGACCCCGTCGAAAGGCAGCGCAGATGACCGGAACCTCCGAGACGACCCACGCCCCCACGGCGGCCGAGATCAATCTCTGGCGTGAGGACTTCCCGCTGCTGGCCACCGAGGTGAACGGCCATCCGCTGGCCTACCTGGACTCCGGCGCCACGTCACAGAAGCCGCGAGCCGTGCTGGATGCCGAGCGGCACTACTACGAGAACCTCAACGCCGCCGTCCACCGCGGCGCCCACACGCTGGCCGCGGAGGCCACCCTCCTGTTCGAGGACGCCCGGGCCACGGTCGCCGGATTCGTGGGCGCGGAGGAGGACGAGATCGTCTGGACCTCCAACGCCACCGAGGCCCTGAACCTGGTGGCCTATGCGTTCTCCAATGCCAGCGCGGGCCGCGGCGGCGCCGGGGCCGAGCGGTTCCGGCTGGGCGCCGGGGACGAGATCGTGGTGACGGAGATGGAGCACCACGCCAACCTCATCCCCTGGCAGGAGCTTGCCTTCCGCACCGGCGCCTCGCTGCGCTACATCCCGGTGGGCGACGACGGCGCCCTGCGGATGGAGGCTGTGGACGAGGTCATCACCCCACGCACCCGCCTGCTGGCTTTCACCCACGTCTCGAACGTCCTGGGGCTCATCAATCCGGTCGAGGAACTCGTGGCCCGGGCGCGCGCCGTCGGAGCGTTCGTGGTGCTGGACGCCTGCCAGTCCGTCCCGCACCTGCCCGTGGACCTGAAGGCACTCGATGTGGACTTCGCCGCGTTCTCCGGCCACAAGATGCTCGCCCCCACGGGCATCGGCGCCCTCTACGGCCGCCGCGAGCTGCTGGCCGCCATGCCCCCGTTCCTCACCGGCGGCTCCATGATCACCACGGTCACCATGGACGCCGCGGAGTACCTGCCGCCCCCGCAGCGCTTCGAGGCCGGCACCCAGAAGGTCTCGCAGGCCATCGCCCTGGCCGCCGCCGTGGAGTACCTGAAGGGCATCGGCATGGACCGCATCGCCGCCCACGAGGACGAACTCGGCGCGCGCCTGCTGGCCGGGCTCGCCGAGATCCCCGGCGTGACGGTACTGGGCGGGTCCGCTCCCGGACCGCGCGTGGGCGCGGCCAGCTTCGACCTCGCCGGGGTGCATGCCCACGACGTCGGCCAGTTCCTGGACGATCAGGGCATCGCCATCCGCGTGGGCCACCATTGCGCCCAGCCCCTGCACCGGCGCCTCGGGATCACGGCCTCCACCCGTGCCAGCACCTACCTCTACAACACCACCGAGGAGGTGGACCGCTTCCTGGACGGAGTGGCCGCCACCGCGAACTTCTTTGGAGTGAAGGCGTGAGCTCGTCCGAACTGCAGAACCTGTATCAGCAGGTCATCCTCGACTACTCGAAGAACCCCTACGGTGTCGGCCTGCTGGGCGGTGCGGCCGGGCAGTCGCACCAGCTCAACCCGACCTGTGGCGATGAGATCACCCTCGAGGTGCACCTGAGCGGCGAGGGTGCCGACCGGCTGGTCGAGCGGGTCCGCTGGGAGGGCCACGGCTGCGCGATCTCGCAGGCCTCGGCCTCGCTGCTGACCGAGCTCGCCGAGGGGCTGACGGTGGAGGACCTGCGCACCCGCATCGATGCCTTCCGTACTGCCATGCAGTCCCGCGGCAAGATCGCCCCGGACGAGGAACTGCTCGGCGACGCCGTGGCCCTCGGCGGGGTGTCCCGCTACGTGGCCCGGGTGAAGTGCGCGATGCTCGGCTGGGTCGCCGCCGAACACGCCCTCGTGGAGGCCGAAGTCCGCTAGTTCTTGCGGTAGTTCTCCCGGGCGAAGGCGGAGTACGGGGCCGGCTCCACGATGGCCCGGATCCGCACCTGGCGGTGGTCCTCCACCGAGGGCTTGGCCGAGGGCGTCGTCTCGCCCCACACCACGGTGACCTCGGTGCCGGGAGTGGCCACGTCAAGGTCGAGGCTCGCCAGCGAGACGAACGCGTGCTCATTGGTGAGGTAGCCGGCGTCGTGCGAGATCCCGACGTCCCGGCCGTCCACCAGGACCCGGTCCACCTGGTACTGGCCGTAACGCGCCTTGGGCACGTCGATGTACTTCGCCGGGACCCCCGGCTCGAACTGCGTCTTGATCGCGGCGGCGACGTCCTCCGGCTTCCAGACCAGGGTGACCTTCTGGCGCTTCTGCTCGGCCGCGTGTCGCTCCAGGGCAGCCTTGCCGATGAACTCGTGGTCGAAGGACACGCTCCGTCCGTAACCCAGGTCGTACGGCGTCAGGTAGTAGTCCTCCACCGCCGCGGAGTCGAAGCTGCCCGCCAGGGAACCGGCCCGGCTGGCCGGCAACCACTCGCGGTAGGCCTCGGTGCCCTCGCCGCTGAAGATCGCCGGAAACGGAGAGGGGACCCAGGCGGATTCCAGGTTGGAGGAGGAGTAGGCCTTCGAGCCGACCTGCACCAGGTCCAGCCCTTCCCCGGCGTCCACCAAGGCGGCCCGGACCCGCTCACCGTCGGCCCACGGACCGAAGAGCTCGAAGCCCGGCTGTCCCGCCATGCCGTGGCGCAGGGAGCGGACCTGGAGGCCGTCGATCTCGAAGGTGGCCATGCCGAAGAACCGGGTCTCCGGGACGGCGGCACCCGTGGCCTTCTCCATGAGTTCGAGGGCACGGGGGCCCTGGACCTCGAATCGGTACTGCTTCGGCTCGCCCTGGCGCACGGCTGAGCTGGCATCACGCTCGAAGGTGACGTCATAGTCACCGGTCTCCCCGTGGTACTGAACCCAGTCCAAGACCATGTGCCAGCCGACCAAGTCGAAGGAGTCCTCCTCGAGGTAGAACAGGATGGCGTCGCCGATCAGGTAGCCCTCATGGTTGACGGCGATGAACTGCTTGGCCTTGTCCGGAGCGAACTTCGCGAAGCTGTTGACTCCCACGTCGGAGAGCAGCCTCAGCGCATCCGGGCCGGTGATGAACAGGTCGGTCATGTGGTGTGACTGGTCCAGCAGCGCCACGGAGTTGCGCCAGGACTGCTGCTCCGAGCGCCAGTTCGTGAACTCCGGTTGCACGGGGAAGACGGTGGGCTTCGACGGGGCATGGCGCAGGTACTCGACGGGCGAGCCGGCGCGGGCGATGGCCGCGGCCAGGGATTCGGGATGCTGGGACATGAGGGACTCCTCGGTGGACGTCGGTACTCGGGTGGCGATGTCACCGTCAGCCTACGTATAGTTCTGCGAAGTAAGCATAAGAATTGCTTATCCATAGATCTCGCAGATTGAGTCGCTGAGCCATGGACCTGAACCTCCTGCGGACCTTTGTGGCCGTGTACGAATCGCGGAGCCTCACCTCGGCCGCAACTCGGCTCTACGTCACCCAGCCCGCCGTGAGCCAGGCCCTGACGCGCATGCGACGCCAGTGGGATGATCCGCTGTTCCACCGGGTGGGGCGGACCATGGAGCCCACCGCGGCGGCCCAGTCGATCTACCCCTCGTTCCGCGACGCCCTGATCACCATCGACCGGGCCCTGGACGCGGTCCACTCCTTCGACCCGGCGACCTCGGACCGCCGCTTCACCGTGGCCATGTCCGAGTTGGGCGAGATCGGCTATTTCCCAGCGCTGTTCGCCGCCGTCCGTTCCGCTGCTCCGGACATCGGCATCGATGTGGTCTCACTGGACCTCGATCTGCTTCCCGACTGGCTGGCCCGGGGAACGGTGGACCTGGCCGTGACGTCCCTGCCGATCTCCGGGTCCTTCGAGCACCAGATGTTGAAGACGGAGCGCTACGCCGTGCTCACGGGCCAGGAGCACCCGCTGGCAGCGGACAGGGCGGCCCCGGCCCTGACGATGGCCGACTACCTCGGGGCCGATCATGCCGTGGTGGCCAGTGATTCCGGCCGGCCAGCCCTCGACGCGGCGCTCCGGCGGCTGGGAGTACCGATCCATCCCGCGGCCTCGGTGCACCACTTCGCCTCGTTGCCGCCGTTGCTGTCCGCCCACGACAACCTGATTGCCACGGTTCCCGAGTCGATCGCGCGGGGGTGGGCGGATACCTGGCCCGTGGTGTTGCGGGACTTGCCCTTCGACCTGCCGGGAGTCGAGATCTCCCTGCTGAAGCGGACCACCAGCCAGCACACCGCGGCCCTCGACTGGTTCCACAGCACCGTGCTGCAGGCCCTGCGAGGGGACCCCGGTGAGTTCTCCTCCATCGGCGCTCGGGACCCCGGCGCGCCCCACTGAGGAGGTTGAGGGGGTTGAGGCGTTCCCCCAGGGTGCGAGCGAGAGCCGGGAACGCTACTGGAGGGGGAGCTCCAAGCCCCGCTCCGATTCCGTCCGAGGCCCCCGGATCCGGCGCTCGAGGGCGTCGATGGCCAGGTCGTTGATGCTGGCCTCCCGCCGGCACATCAGCCCGTTCTCATCGAACTCCCACAGCTCGTTGCCGTAGCTGCGCCACCACTGGCCGTCGCGGTCACGGGATTCGTACTGGAACCGGACCGCGATCCTGTTCCCGGAGTAACTCCACAGATTCTTGCGCAGCGCGTACTCCTGTTCGCGCTCCCATTTCGCCGTGAGGAACTCGACGATCTCCTGCCGGCCCGTGAGGAACCGGTCCCGGTTGCGCCAGGCGGAGTCGGATGTGTAGGCCAGAGAGACCCGGTGCGGGTCACAGGTGTTCCAGGCGTCCTCGGCGGCCTGGACCTTCTGCCGGGCGGTCTCCTCGGTGAAGGGCGGGAACGGCGGGCGGGGTTCCGTCATAGCATCTGCTCACTCTCGGTTCGGTGTCCTGACAGGATGGTCCCATGAGCGTGAAGGTCCTGGCCATCGGCAAGAAGCACGAATCCTGGGTGTCCGAGGGCATCGACCGCTACGTCAAACGACTCAAGAAGCCCTTCGACGTCACGTGGCAGCTGCTTCCCCACTCCTCCCGCGAGGGTGACGCGGCCCGCGAGGAGGAATCGACCCGCATCCTGGCCAAGGTCGGCGAGCGCGATCACCTGATGCTGCTCGACGAACGCGGCACCAACTTCGACTCCCCCGGCCTGTCCCGCCACCTCCAGGGCCGGTTCGACGCCGGACAGAGCGTCACCCTCGTCATCGGCGGCGCCTACGGTGTGGACGGCTCCGTGCATTCCCGCGCCAACACGGTCTGGTCACTGTCCCGGCTCGTCTTCCCCCACCAGCTCGTCCGCCTGGTCGTGGCCGAACAGCTCTACCGCGCTCAGGAGATCGCCGGCGGCCGGCCGTACCACCACGTGTAGGGCGGTGGGACATGGGCTAAGACGTCTGGGTCCCGGCGTAGCATGGCCGCGATGGCCCGAGACTCCCGACGCGTCTCCGCAGAACCTGCTGCGGACGAGGTGCTTGCCCGCTTCACCCCTGCCACCCGCGAGTGGTTCGAGGGGGCCTTCGCCGCGCCGACCACCGCGCAGCTCGGCGCCTGGGACGCCGTCTCCTCCGGCCAGCACGCGCTGGTCGTCGCGCCCACCGGCTCGGGCAAGACGCTCTCGGCCTTCCTCTGGGCCCTCGACGGGTTCCTGCGCGCGCCCTCGGCCACGAAACAGACCCGTGTCCTCTACATCTCCCCCCTCAAGGCCCTGGGCGTGGACGTCGAGCGCAACCTGCGGGCGCCGCTCATCGGCATCACCCAGACGGCCCAGCGCCTCGGGGAGGCCGCCCCGGACGTCCGCGTGGGCGTGCGGTCCGGGGACACCCCTGCCCGCGAGCGCCGGCAGCTGGCCAGTCATCCTCCGGACATCCTCATCACCACCCCGGAATCCCTCTACCTCATGCTGACCTCACAGGCCCGGTCCACCCTGGCGGGGGTTCAGACGGTGATCGTGGACGAGGTCCATGCCGTGGCCGGAACCAAGCGCGGCGCCCACCTCGCAGTCTCCCTCGAACGGCTCGACTCGCTATTGGCGAAGCCGGCCCAACGCATCGGGCTCTCGGCCACGGTGGAGCCGAAGGAGGAGGTCGCCCGCTTCCTCGGCGGCATTCAACCGGTCCGGATCGTGGCCCCGGCCTCCACCAAGTCCTGGAACGTGCACGTCACCGTCCCGGTACCGGACATGACCGAGCTGCCCTCGGCCTCCTCCGCCCACGATCTGGGACCCGGTTCCGGGCTGCAGACGAACGCCTCGATCTGGCCCCACGTGGAGGAGCGGATCGTCGACCTGGTCGAGGCGAACCGCTCCACCATCGTCTTCGCCAACTCCCGCCGTCTCGCCGAGCGGCTCACCGGCCGACTCAACGAGATCTGGGAGGAACGGCAGGGCGCGGACCCGCCCCCGGAGGTGCCCGACGCCGGCCGGTCCGGTCCTCCTGCCCAGCTGATGGGCGGCGCGGGCCAGTCTGCCGGCCATGCCTCGCAGGGAACCGGCACCGAGTTCGCCCGAGCGCACCACGGTTCGGTCTCCAAGGAACAACGCGCCCTCATCGAGGACGCGCTCAAGTCCGGCCATTTGCGCTGCGTGGTCGCCACCAGTTCGCTGGAGCTCGGCATCGACATGGGCGCGGTGGACCTCGTCATCCAGGTCGAGTCACCGCCCTCGGTGGCCTCCGGACTGCAGCGCGTGGGCCGGGCCGGCCACCAGGTCGGTGAGACGTCCACCGGCTGGTTCTTCCCCAAGCACCGCGGGGACCTGGTGGACACCACCGTGGTGGTCGAGCGCATGCTCTCCGGCCGGATCGAGTCGATGTCCATCCCGGCCAACCCGCTTGACATCCTGGCTCAGCAGACCGTGGCCGCCTGTGCCCTGGACGAGCTCGACGTCGAGACCTGGTTCGACCTACTCCGGCGTTCCGCGCCCTTCGCGACCCTGCCGCATTCCGCCTACGAGTCGGTACTCGACCTGCTCTCCGGCCGCTACCCCTCGGACGAATTCGCCGAGCTGCGACCACGCGTGGTCTGGGACCGGGAGGCCGGCACCCTGACGGGACGCAACGGCTCGCAGTGGCTGGCGGTCACCTCCGGCGGGACCATCCCGGACCGCGGCCTCTTCGGCGTCTTCCTCGCCGGCACCGAGGACGAGAAGACCGGCGACGCGAAGGCCACGTCAGGCACCGCGCGCACGGGCGGGCGGCGCGTGGGCGAACTCGATGAGGAGATGGTCTACGAATCCCGCGTGGGAGACGTGATCGTCCTCGGCGCCACGAGCTGGCAGATCCAGGACATCACCCACGACCGGGTCCTCGTGATCCCCGCCTTCGGGCAGCCGGGGCGCCTCCCGTTCTGGCGGGGCGATGCCGAGGGCCGCCCCGTCGAACTCGGCGAGGCGGTCGGGGCCTTCCGCCGCGAGGTGTCGGCCGGGCTGGGCGGTGACGGGGCCGGCGTCGAGAACCCGATGGCCGAGCGCCTGGCGGCGGCCGGACTGGACGAGTGGGCCCAGGACAACCTGAGCGCGTACCTGACCGAGCAGCGCGAGGCCACCGGGCAGCTGCCCACGGAGAAGACCCTCGTGGTGGAGCGGTTCCATGACGAGCTCGGGGACTGGCGCGTGGTGCTGCACTCTCCTTTCGGCCTGCCGGTGCACGCGCCGTGGGCGCTGGCCGTCGGGGCCCGGCTGCAGGCGCGGTACGGCATGGACGGCTCGGCGATGGCCGCCGACGACGGCATCGTGCTGCGCGTGCCGATGATGGAGGACGAGCCGCCCGGGGCGGACCTGTTCCTCTTCTCGGCGGAGGAACTCGAGGAACTGGTCACCGCCGAGGTGGGCGGTTCGGCGCTGTTCGCCGCCCGGTTCCGGGAGAACGCCGCCCGGGCGCTGCTGCTCCCCCGCCGGGATCCCGGCAAGCGCACCCCCCTGTGGCAGCAGCGCCAGCGCTCGGCACAGCTGCTGGAGGTCGCGCGGAAGTACCCGCAATTCCCGATCATCCTCGAGACCGTCCGCGAATGCCTGCAGGACGTCTACGACCTTCCGGCCCTCAAGGACCTCGCCACCCGGATCGAGGCGAAGTCCCTGCGGCTGGTGGAGACCACCACGCAGACCCCCTCGCCCTTCGCCCAGTCGCTGCTGTTCGGCTACGTGGCCCAGTTCATCTACGAGGGCGACTCCCCGCTGGCCGAGCGCCGGGCCGCCGCCCTGTCCCTGGACCCCGGCCTGCTCAACGAACTGCTGGGACGGGCCGAACTCCGCGATCTCCTGGATCCGGACGTCATGGCCACGGTGGAGGCCGACCTGCAACGGCTCTCCCCGGACCGCCGGGTCAAGGGCGCCGAGGGGCTCGCGGACCTCCTCCGCCTGCTCGGCCCCCTGACCGCCGAGGGCGCCGCGGCCCGATTACGTCCCGCGGAGGAGACGGACGAGGACGAGACCAGCCTGCTGGACCAGCTCGTCACCGCGAACCGGGCCCTGCGGGTCCGGATCAACGGCGAGACCCGGTATGCCGCCGTGGAGGATGCGGCCCGGTTGCGCGATGCCCTCGGTGTGGCCGTGCCCATGGGCATCCCGCTGGCCTTCATCGAGCCCGTCGAGGATCCGCTCGGAGACCTCGTCTCCCGCTACGCGCGCACCCACGGGCCCTTCACCGCCGCCGAAGCCGGGGTGGCGCTGGGACTGGGCGCCGCCGTCGTGCTCCAGGTCCTGCAGCGGCTCGCCGCCGAGCACCGCGTGACCGAGGGGCAGTTCCGCCCCACGGCCGGCCACGGTGCTGACGGGGATGGTTCCCGGGCCTCCGGCCCGCACGAGACCGAGTGGTGCGAGGTCGAGGTGCTGCGGCGCATCCGGCGGCGTTCCCTGGCGGTACTGCGGGCGGAGGTGGAGCCCGTCGAACAGTCCGCCTATGCCCGGTTCCTCGCCGATTGGCAGCACCTGTCCCCGGCTTCCGGCGGCGGATCACCGGCCACGCTGACCGGGATCGACGGGGTGGCCACCGTGCTCGACCAGCTCTCCGGCGTCCCGGTGCCCGCCAGCGGGTGGGAGAGCCACGTCCTGCCCTCCCGCGTCCGCGACTACACGCCGGCCCTCCTGGACGAGCTGCTGGCCAGCGGCGAGTTCCTCTGGTCCGGCACGGCCGCCGCCAGCGGCAACGACGGCTGGATCGCCTTCCACAGCGCCGAGTCCGCGGACCTGTCCCTGGCCCGGACCGAGAACGTCGAGCTCGGTCCCACGCACCGGGCTTTGCTGGAGGTGCTCGACGGCGGCGGTGCCTGGTTCTTCGGCCAGCTCGCCGAGCGGGCACGCACCGTCCTCGCTGCCGCGGAGGTCACGCGCGACGAGCCGGCACCGCGGGTCTCCTCCGGGGACCTCCTCGGCGCTCTGTGGGACCTGGTGTGGGCCGGGCTCGTGGGCAACGACACCTTCGCCCCGGTCCGCGGGCTGCTGGGCCAGGGCCGCACCGCGCACAAGTCCAGGTCGCGTTCGCCGCGGGCGAGGCCGGTGCGTCCCGGCCGCGGCGCGAGACTGTCCCGGTTGAAGCGGCTCGAGGAGGCCTCCGGCAGTCTTGGCTCCGATGCGGGACGGACCGACTCACTGGCACGTCCGGCCGGTGGCCTGCCCTCGGACCTCGGGCCGATGGATGTGGCCCGGGCTGCCGGCCGCTGGTCCCTGCTGCCCGAGCCCTCGGCCGATCCGACCCTCCGGGCCCACGCCACCGCCGAATATCTGCTGGACCGCTACGGCGTCATCACCCGCGGCTCCGTGATGACCGAGGAGGTCCCCGGCGGCTTCGCAACCCAGTACCGGCTGCTGACCCGCATGGAGGAGGCCGGGCAGGTCCGCCGCGGCTACTACGTGGAGCACCTCGGCGCCGCCCAGTTCTCCACGGGGGCCACCGTGGACCGGCTGCGCGGATTCGCCCAGCAGGATCTGCCGGCGCTCCAGCCCCAGCACGCCGGGGCCCCGTCGCCCTGGCAGGATGACCGTGCCGCGCCCGCCCCGCAGGCCATCGCGCTGGCGGCCACCGACCCCGCCAACCCCTACGGCGCGGCCCTGCCCTGGCCCGAACTCCCCGCCGGTCCGGACGGGGTGCGGCCGACCGGGCAACGGCCCGGGCGGAAGGCGGGCGCCGTCGTCGTCCTCGTGGCCGGCGAACTGGCCCTGTATGTCGAACGGGGCGGGCGCACCCTGCTGCTGTTCTCGGAGGACCCCGCGGCCCTCGGAGCGACGGCCACGGCGTTGGCGTGGGCCCTGCGGACCGCGCGGGTGGAGAAGATGTCCCTGGAGAAGGTCAACGGCGTGCCGCTCAACGGCACCCCGTTGGCCACGGCGCTGGCTGAGGTGGGGTTCTATTCGTCCCCGTCCGGGCTGAGGTTCAGGTCGTGAGCCATGCCCGAAGGTGACTCCCTCGTCCGGCTGGCCGACCGGCTGCGGCCGGTGCTGGAAGGCCGGGAACTGGTCCGCACCGACTTCCGCGTCCCCCGGCTGGCCACCGTGGACCTTGCGGGGACGACGGTGCTTTCGGTGCGGCCCCGCGCCAAGTACCTCCTGCTCGAGGTCGATGCCGCCGAGGGACTGACCGTGCTCTCCCACCTCAAGATGGAGGGACGCTGGGAGACGTACTCCCGGGTGGACGGCGCCGGATCCCCCGTCACGCCGCGCTGGCGCCATCCCGGCTGGCAGGCCCGGTGCGTGCTGGAGACGGCCCGTCACCAGGTGGTCGGATTCCAGCTGGGACTGCTCGAGGTCCTGCCCACCGCTGAGGTCCCGGACCGGCTGGGCTTCCTCGGTCCCGACCTGCTGGACCCGGAGTGGGAAGTCCCGGACCGCGCCGGCGAGCTGAGGGCGGAAGCGGTCCGGCGGCTGCTCGCGGACCCGGAGCGGCCCATTGGCCTGGCCCTGCTGGACCAACGGCTGCTCTCCGGCATCGGCAACATCTACCGCTGCGAGGCCCTCCTGCTGGCCCGGCTGGACCCGCACCGTCCGGTCTCCTCCGTCCCCGACCTGCCGGGCCTGGTGGACCTGGCCCGGGACCTGATGCGTGCCAACACCGTGCCGGCCCTGCCCGGCCGACCGGCACCCCGGCGCACCACCACGGGCGTGGTGCCCGACGACGGTGCCCCCTACGGCGTGCGCGTCACACTCCCCACGGCCCGTCCGGAACGGCGGAACACGCCGCCGTACTGGGTCTACGGCCGCCAACGCGAGGGCTGTCTGCGCTGCGGCGGGCCGGTCACGGTCGGGGCTCTCGGAGACGAGACCGTGGAACGTACCCTGTACTGGTGCAGGCAGTGTCAGCGGTGACCGTCCCGGCGCCGCGGCACGTCCGATCCCGAGGAGATTGAGATGGCCGATCCATTCCCGCAGGACCGTGCCCATTCCACCGTGGCCTTCGTCCTGGCCGGAGGCCAGGGCAGCCGGCTGTCCCCGCTGACCGATGCCCGGTCCAAACCGGCCGTCCCGGTGGCCGGCCAGTACCGACTGATCGACGTGGTCCTGTCCAACCTGGCCAATTCGGGCCTGCGGGACGTGTGGATCGTGGAGCAGTACCGGCCCTTCACCCTCAACCAGCACCTGGCCGGTGGCCGGCCGTGGGACCTGGACGGCACCCGCCACGGGCTGCGTCTGCTGCCCCCGGCCGAGGGGCGCACCGAGGAGGGCTTCGCCGCCGGCAACGGGCACGCCCTGCACCAGCAGATGCCCCTGCTGGAGGCCTTCGGCGCGGACACCGTGGTGGTGCTCAGCGCGGACCACCTGTACCAGCTCGACCTGCGGCCCGCCCTGGAGCAGCACCGCGCCCGCGGCTCAGAGCTGACCGTGGTGACCACGCAGACGGACGAGGACCCCTCCCGCTTCGGGGTGGTGCAGGTGGACGCGGACCACACGGTCACCCGCTATGACCACAAGCCCGACGACCCGGACGGGAGCCTGGTGGCCACGGAGATCTTCATCTACGACGTCGCCGCACTCGGGCAGGTGACCCGCCGGCTCACGGCGGAGCGGGGGGACGCGGACGGGGCCTCCCTGGGCGACTACGGGGAGTCGATCGTGCCGCACTTCGTGGACCACCGGAGAACCCACGCCTACCGGCTGGACGGGTACTGGCGGGACGTCGGCACCGTGGACGCCTACTTCAAGGCGCACATGGAACTGCTGGACGGCAGCGGCCTGGACCTGGACCGGCCCGGCTGGCCCCTGATCACGAATCCGAAGCATGCCCCGCCGGCCTGGATCGACACCCGGGCCACGGTGTCCGCGTCCCTCGTGACGGCCGGCTGCCGGATCAGGGGCGAGGTCGAGCACAGCGTCGTCGGACCCGGCGTGGTGGTGGAAGCCGGCGCCCGGGTGTCCCGGTCGGTCCTGCTCGGCGACTGCGTGGTCCCCGCAGGAGCCGAACTGGAGTCGGTCATCGCGGACGTCGGCGCGAAGATCCCCGCCGGACGCTCCGGCCGGACGAAACCCGGGCCCGGCAACATCACCGTCCTCGTGCCGGCCGACCGCGGGCCCGCCAGCGCGGACGAGACCACCGGGAGCTGATCTCCCGCCTGAGCCTCCGTCCGTCCGCGGCTCCGCGGTCTGGAAGACTGGGGCCGTGTCCCAGCAACCGCCCCTGCCCGTCCGTGACGGCGTGAACGCCACCCGTCTCACTGTCCCGGACAGCGGTTGGGACACCATCCTGGCCTACGTGCTGCACCGGTGGGGCCATGTGGACCCGGTGGGGATCCTCGAACGCTTCCGCACCGGCGAGGTCCGCGCCGCCGACGGCACCCCGGTCACCGAGCACACCCCTCTGAGCGCCCACGACTTCGTCTGGTACTACCGCAGCGTTCCGCAGGAGGCGCCCATCCCCTTCCCCATCACGGTGCTCCATCAGGACGAGCACCTGCTGGTGGCGGACAAGCCGCATTTCCTGCCCACCACACCGGGGGGACGCTTCGTGCAGGAGTCGGCGCTGGTGCGGCTGCGCAACCAACTCGGGCTGGACCACCTCGTGCCCATGCACCGCCTCGACCGGGCGACCGCCGGCGTGGTGATGTTCTCCACCAACCCGGACACGCGGGGCGCCTACCAGGTGCTCTTCGAACGGCGTCAGATCTGGAAGGTCTACGAGGCCGTCTCGGCGCTTCCCGGCGGCGGCGCGGCAGGCCGGTTCCCGCTGACCTACCGCAACCGGATGGACAAGGTGAAGGGGGTGCTCACCGCCCGCACGCTGGACTACGGCCCCCGGGAGTCGGGCCGCTGCCTGGGCCAGGCCACCCGACCGGGCCGGAAGACGAACCGGCCGACCGTGGGGGCCAATGCCCAGACCCGGATCGAGCTGATCGGAACGGGCGTCTCCGCGGGCACTTGGGCGGGCGCCGGCGTCGCCCACCTCCGCCTGCACCCACGCACCGGCCGCACCCATCAGCTGCGCGTGCACCTGGCCGCCCTCGGGCTGGGCATCCTCAACGACCCGTTCTATCCCGTTCTGCTGGACGCCGCCCCTGACGACTATGACCGGCCGTTGCAGCTGCTGGCCCAGACGATCGGGTTCACGGACCCGCTGACCGGTGCCCCCCGGCAGTTCAGCTCCCAGCTGGCGCTGGCCGAACGCCCGAGGCCGGGGGCGTGACTGACATGCAGCCGGGTCTGGACACCGCCTGGGTCGAGTCGTTGGGCGGGTGGTTCCACCTGCTGACCGCGCTCCTGGTGGCCGTCGATGCGCCGGTGCCGCCCGTGCCGAGCGAGCTGTTCGTCATCGGCTCGGGAGCCATGTCCCAGCTGGGCAGCGTAGCGCTGGTGCCCTCAGTGCTGGCGGCGTGGCTGGGGTGCTGGGCCGGGGACATCGGACTGTATGCCCTGTTCCGGTTCCAGTTGACCGGACTGCTCGACCGCGCCTCGTGGGGCCAGCGCATCCACCGCGGCATCCTGAGGCTGCTGAACAAGGCTGGCCCGGCGCCGGGGTATGCCTCCCTGTTCGTGTTGCGCTTCGTGTCGGGCGGCCGGACGGCGTCCATGGCCGCCGCTGGGATCGCCGGCATCCCCTGGGGTCCGTTCCTGACCCTGTCAGGCATCGGTTCTGCCGTGTGGTCCGTCTACATGGTGGGGCTCGGCTGGTTCACCGGCAGCGCGACAGGCCTGCCGTTCTGGGCCAGCGCGGTGGTGGGCATGGGATTGGGTACCCTTGCAGGGTTGATCATTGCGGGGATCGTCGCCATCCGGCGGCGCTCCGGGGAGAGGTGATGGGTGAACGCTGAGTCGTCGTCCTCTGCTGCGCTGGAACGGATGAAGGCCGCGGCGGAGAAGTCGTCCGGTCCGGCAGCCACCGGGGCGGGTGACGGATCACGCCCCGATCGCGCGGCTGACAGCGCCCAAAGTGCCGAAAGCGCCGCTGAACCCACCTCGGAATCCCCTCGGAAGCCCGCCGCGGACCAACCGCGCTTGCGGCACGCCAACCCCCAGGAGACCCAGGGTCCCCTCGAGTCCTTCAACGACTGGCTCGATTCCCTCGGCGAGCCCGACTGGGACAAGGTCTCCCAGTCCATCTATGAGTCGCCGAGCACCATGAAGGCCGCCTACGAACGGCAGAAGGCACACCGCGAGGCGGAACGCGAACGCCGCGCCGAGGAGAAGGCCGAGGCCGAGCGGAAAGCCGCCGCCGAACGGGCCGAGGCCGAGCGGCAGGCGGAGATCGAACGCCAGCGTGCCGCCGAGGAGGCCGAGGCAGACCGGCTCGAAGCCGAACGGCTGGCCGCCGAAGAGGCCGAACGCGAAGTCCGACGCCAGGCCGAGGAGGAGGCATTCCTCGAGCAGGAACGGCTGCTGGAACTCCAGCGCGCCGAAGAAGAAGCTCTGCGCCTGGAGATGGAACGCCAGGAACACGAGGAGTGGCTGGCCCGCCAGCGCGAACGCGAGACGTGGGCCCTGCAGGTCGCGGCCCGCGAGTCCGATGGGACCGACTGGGTGCCGCCTGCGGACCGGCGCGCCATGCTCGAGGAGCGCGGCGAGAACCTGACCGATGCCCAACTGCTGGAGCGGGCCCGGGCCTCCTTGCCGGAATGGCGTCACCGAGACCGGATCGTGGAGAAGGCCCAGGCCATCGAGGCCTCCACGGTCCGCCGCACCCGGCCGGCGGTCGCCGCCACGGGACCGGTGCCGGCGCCCGCACCGCGCGGCTACATCCCGCCCTACAACCTGCCCTCCCGGGAACCGGACCCGAAGCCGACCGCGCTGGACCTGCTCCGCCGGGTCACCGTGACCGTGGCCTACCTGGTGTTCGTGCTCGGCGGCGTCTACGGCCTCGGCTTCCTGGGCGAGGACGCCACCGGGCCGTGGCTGCACGACCTGCATCAGGGACGGTTCGCCGGCGGCTTCTCCATGCTGTCCATGGCCTTCTGGCACCAGCTCATCTGGCCGGTGCTGTGGGTGGCCCTGGGCATCTACACGGTGCATCAGTGGTTGCCGAGCCAGGCCTCAGCGGACCGGCAACGCGCCACCGGCTGGCGCGTGGCAACGGCCCTGGTGGCCACGGTGGTGTGGTTCGTCCTCGCCCGGACCGGGGTCATGCTCGGCGTCGAGCTGGTCGTCTGGTTGGCCCTGGGCTATCTCCTGGTGGACAGCGTCCACCAGCTGAACCTCTACACCGCGCGAAACCGCGTGGAGCGGGCCATCACGGACGGCATGATCGGGCTGTTCACCGGATGGGCCCTGATCTTCGCCGCCACGAACGCGTCCGTCTGGCTGCAGTCCCTCGGGGTCAACCTGCTCTGGATCCCCGGCTCGGTCTGGGCCGTGCTCACCCTGGTGGTCGTGGTCTGGGGCACCTCCATGATGTCCATGACCGAGCGTGGCCGCATCAGCATTGCCCTCGGCCTCTCCTGGGGCCTGACAGCGATCCTGGTGCCCCGGCTCATCGGTTCCATGTCTTCCGTCTGGGTCGCGATCGTGGCCGCCATGGGACTCTTCATGGTGCTCCTGGCCACCGAGAACCGCCGCTACCGGATCAACCACGCCGAGCACCGGGCCGCCCTGGGCCACGAGGTCGACGAGTTCTAGCCGACCGGCGCCCACCGGCCGCGGTCCCGGCGGAGCACGTCCAGCCGACCGGTCGTGGCCACGTCCCGGACACCCTCGCGCATCCGGCTGGCCGCGGCCACGGCGGCGCGGTTCTCCGAGTCCCAGGTGGAGTCGGGCACCGTGAACCGCAGGACGATGCGCGGGACCCGTGCCACGACCTCCAGGTCCTTGGCCTCCACGTTGTGGGTGGCGGCCAGGGCCGTCTCGGCCCGGTCCATCACCTCTTCGGGGGCATGGCCTGGCAACAGGTCACCGATCTGGAGTCGGGCGCGGAAGGACGGCATGGGGCCAGTCTAGGAATACTCCCGGACCACCCCGTGGTTGTGCCTGACATGAGTCTTCTCTTCGATCCCGTGACCGTGTCCGGCCTCACCCTGCGCAACCGGCTGATCCTGCCGCCCATGTGCCAGTACAACGTCACCGCCAAGGACGGCGTCCCCGGGCCCTGGCATCTGGCGCACCTGGGTGCCCGCGCCACCGGTGGCTTCGGGATGGTGGTGGCCGAGGCCTCCTCGGTGCTCCCCGAGGGACGCATCTCGGACCAGGACACCGGGCTCTGGAACGAGGCCCAGCGTGATGCTTGGGCCCCGATCGTCGACTTCATCCGCTCCCAGGGCGCCGTCCCGGCCATCCAGCTGGCCCATGCCGGCTCCAAGGCCTCCACTTGGCCGGCCCACCCGGGCTACCCGGATGAGGCCATCCCGCTGGACGAGGGCGGCTGGGAGACCGCCTCCCCCTCCGGTGTCCCGGCCGTCTCCGCCGTCGGCCCCACCCGGGAGCTGAGCGGCGCCGAGATCGAGCAGGTCATCGAGGCCTTCGCCGCGTCCGCCCGCCGTGCTGACGAGGCCGGATTCGGCGCCGTGCAGATCCACGGGGCCCACGGTTACCTCATCCACCAGTTCCTCTCCCCCGTCACCAACCGCCGGACCGACGAGTGGGGCGGCTCCTTCGAGAACCGCACCCGCCTGGCCCGCCGGATCGTGGAGGCCGTCCGGGAGGTGTGGCCGGCGGAGAAGATCCTCGGCATCCGGCTCTCCGGTTCCGACTGGCTCGAGGACAGCTGGGGCGAGCAGGACACCGTCCGCCTCGTCCGCGAGCTCACAGGTTTGGGCCTGGACTGGGTGGATGTCTCCTCCGGCGGCATCGGGGACGTCTACCAGGGCCCCAAGGGTCCCGCCTACCAGGTTCCCCTGGCCGACGCCGTCCTCGCCGGCACCGCAGACCTCGCCCTGGCCTCGGGGCAGGGCATGCCGGTGTCCGACGACGGAGCCTCCCGCCGCCTGTTCGTCTCGGCCGTCGGGGCGATCACCGATCCCGAGCTCGCCGAGTCCGTGCTCGCCGAGGGCCGGGCGGATGCCGTCGACATCGGCCGGGCCGCCCTGGTCCGCCCCAACTGGCCCGTGGAGGCCGCCCAGTCGCTCGGCGACGAGCGGTGGCGGCAGCTGCTCGCCCCGGCCTATCACCGCGGTTCCTGGGGCCGGCTGTCCACCCCGGTGCGCCAGCGGGAAGCGGCGGCCGCAGGCGTGGCGGGCTGACCTGACCGGGTGCTGCCCTTCTTACTGATCCAGACCCGCGCGGACGATGCCGTCGCGGCGGACGAGGTCCGCTCCACCACCGCACTCGGCGGCTTCGCCGACGGCGAGCTGACCCCGCTGCGACTGGACCGCCTCGTCGCGGCCGCCCGGCCGTCGTCGGGCGGCACCCCGGACCTCGATTGGGAGGCCCTCCTGGTCCGCCATTCCGGGGTGGTGGTCGGCGGCGGCCCGTTCAATTCCTCCGACCCGGAGGAGTTGAAGTCCGACCTGCAGGTCGCCGTCGAGGCTGAGCTGCGGCGGATGCTGGATGTGGTGCTGGACCGGGATATCCCGTTCCTCGGTGCCTGCTACGGCGTCGGTACCCTCGGCCTGCACCAGGGGGCCACAGTGGACGGGACCTATGGGGAACCGGCCGGGGCCGCCGTCGTGCGTGTGACCGAGGCCGGGCGGCGGGATCCGTTGCTGGCCGGCGTGGCCGCGGAGTTCACCGCCTTTGTGGGTCACAAGGAGGCCGTCCGCCTCCTGCCGCCCCACGCCGAGGTGCTGGTGACCGGCGAGTCCTGCCCGGTGCAGATGTTCCGGATCGGGCGGCACCAGTACGCCACCCAGTTCCACCCCGAACTGGACCTGCCCGGACTGCTGTTCCGCCTGGAGACCTACGCGGGACACGGCTACTACGAGCCGGCCGAGACGGAAGAGCTCTTCACCCGCGTGCGGGCGGCCACGGTGACCGAGCCGCAGAAGGTCCTGGCGAACTTCCGTTGTCGGTACGCGCGCTGACCGGCTAGCGAGAGGTGCGGCCGGACTTCCGCTCCTGCAGCCAGGCGGTGACCTCCTGCTCGGTGATCCCCCCGTCTTCCCAGTCCCGGTACCACGCTGGCTTCAGGGCGCGGGGCAGTCGATGGCTGGTCCACACGGCGGCCACCAGGCTGGCGACCAGGCCCACAGTCAGGGTGAGCGACCATCCACCTGGGGCCGAGCCGGTGCCACCGGCGGCGAGGATGAGGCCACCGAAGACAGCCACGAACAGCACGGCGATCCCGGCCAGAGCCATGGACAGCAGGCCCCAGTACCGTCCCGTCAGGGTCAGCGGTGGCCGCACCAGCACCCAGCTCCGGAACCGTCCGCTGTAGGACAGCCACGCCGTCAGCAGGAAGCCCGCACCGACCAGGGCCACCACGGCGCCTACCACGACACCGATCATCAGATCAGACACGACGGCTCCCTCGCTCTTCTACGATCACCTCTGAACGGCGGACCGTTCCAGTCCCTCGGGCGTCAGCCGGACCAAGAGGTCACGGTAGACGTTCCGGGTGGCGGTGGCCTCCAGGATGATCCCCTCCCCGGTGGACACCATGCGGTACTGGCCGTGAATCCCCGCCCGCAGGTAGGTCGCTGGGGGGCGCTCATCCGCGTGGTGAATCGTCCAGACCAGCCAGGGCTCCTCCCAGACCCGGACGAGTTCCGGGCTGGCGGCCTCCGGAGGTGTTGTCCGCGCATCGATTCGGGCCAGCACGGCACCCCGGTCCAGCGGTGCGGCCCCGACGTCCAGGCCCCAGGCCGGGGACAGCCCCAACCAGGCTGCCACGTCATGAGCCACCTCGGCCTGGTCCAGTAATTCCGGACGCAGTGCGCCAGCGGGAGCGTCGTCGTCGACGTCAGTGGTCAAGGAGGGTCCGGCCAGCACGAGGGCCTCGCCACGTTGCCCGAACCACATCTGGTACATCGAATTCCGCGCTTCGGTCTGGGCGGTGATCCGGAACGACGCGGCCGTGTCCCGCCAGGCGGCGGTGAACACGGCCCCCTGCTCCGTCAGCCGTCCTCCGGCCTCCGCCAGCCCGTTCTGGACCAGTCGGCTCAGCTCCGGTCCCGCGGCCCCGATCTCCAGCCGGCCGAGGCCACTCGTGATCCGGACGCCGCCGGAATCCGGAGCCATGGTCGTGGTGGCGGACAGCCGCTCGAGCAACCTGATCTCCTCGGCCCCCAGCCACGGAGCGGCGCTGCGGTAGGGCTGGCGTTTGGCCAATTGGCCCAGCCGTTCCAGGGGTCGCTGCCCGCGCACTGAGACGAACTCCTCCAATGCCGGTTCCCGGTCCGGCGTGAAAGAGAACTCCGGACCGATCCATTCGTTCAAGTCCGCCGGGTCCACTGCGACGCTTTCGGCGATGCGCCGGAAGCGGGCGTCCCACTCGGCGATCTCAGCCTCGGCGCAGGACAGGGTCAGCACCACGGACGCCCCTGAAACCAGGAAGGCATACTGCACCACGTGGACCAGGTGCCGGTCCGCGGCGTAGGTGTACTCCAGTCGGCGGCCAGTGAGGCCGCCGTGGCGGAAGGGGTCAAGCTCGTCCACCGCCAGGAACCGCGGCATCGCCTGCGTGACCGTGACCGCGGCCATCAGCACGGTGGACAGCTGAGTCACCGTCCCCTCGAATCGGTTCGAGGTGAGGACGGCGTTGGCAATGAAGCCGGCGGTGCCCGCCCCGTCAGCGGACGACTGCTCGGTCCAGACACCGTGGCTTCCCCGGGCTACGGTGAATCCCTCGAGAAGAGTCCATTCCGCGGGGAAGCTCACTGTCACTCCGCCGGACTGCTCGGCTCGCCACATTGCACCTGAGAAATGGTGGGGATTGCCAGGGTGGTTCATATCAACCCTTTTCGTTTCGACGACGCTTCTTCTGAGCCTTCCGAGCCCTCATGACCTCACGGATCTCCGCTTCGGGCCGCCCCCGGTTCTCCCACTCGCGGTACCAACCCGGTTTCAGAGCATCCGGTTGCCAGTGACTGAGAACGAATGTGGCCACGAACGCCACGGCAACCACCGTCAGCCACACTCTCTCTGGGAGAGGCGGTCGGGACTCCGGATTGGCCAAGGACAGCGTGTACCAGACGTGCACTCCGCTGTAGATGACCGCCGAGCCAAGCACAGCCATGGGCAGCAGAGCCCAATGGGGGCCGAAAGGCGCCCCGACCGGACGGAACAGCACCCACTTCAGATAACTGCCCCGGTATGAGACCACGGAGATGCCGATCAGCACAGCCCCCACGGCAATCAGCAAGGCCCCGACAGCCGCGGCTTCCACGTCCATAACCACCGTCCTTCAGAGCTCATACATTTCAGCCTTGGCCACCGCACCAAGGAGGTCGCTCAGCCCCACAGACTATTCCATGCGTCGCCGATGGCGTCGCCGAAGCCATCACCGTCACGCATGTTGTCAATGGTGTTGCCTGCGAGCTCACCGACGAAGCCCCCGACCACACCACCGACGACCGTGCCCACAACGGGGATCGGAATGAAGCTGCCCAGGAATGCTCCGACCGCGCCCCCAGCGGCTGCACCACCAGCACCCCAGGCCGCAGACTCGATAGCACTGCCCCGCCGCTCGGACTCGGTCATGTCCGGGTTCTCGATGCCGTCTGCCATCTGGATCTCCAGATGGAAGGCCGAGACCCTGGTCTCGATGGTGACGCTGTCAAGGATCTCGAAGGAGTACTGGTCCACGCGCAGCCGTTCCAGCACGTCCTGGACGCTGGAACTTGCGGCCCCCGTGGCGGGGTGGCCGGCGGCACCGGTCCCAGGAGCGGAGGGGTTGGCGGCCTTGATGGAATCGGCGCAGGTCTGCTCCAGCTCCAGCAGCAAGTCCGCCACGGCGTTGACCTCGGTCTGTGCAGCCTGTTCCTTGTTCTCCCGGTAATTGGGGTCCTCCGGGGTGGATTCAGCCCAACACATCTGGGCCTGGCCGACCGCCGCGTCGTAACGCGACTTGAGTGCATCGATCCCGTCGCAGTAGTCCGAGAGCGCCTGCTCGATGGCCTGCGTGGACAGGCTGACCCCGTCGCCGTAATCCAACATCACCTCGAGGGCATTGACCATCTGTTCCTGGCCGGTGGGGCTGATGATGGCGGCGTCGACCGGGGTCCAGGCATTGCGGGTGTCGATGCAGTTCTGGTCCACGTCGTTGCCCACCGTCTTGATCTGGGTGGCGTCGGAACGCAGCGCGGAGGTATCCGGGAGTTCCGGCAGCCCGGAGAGGTCAACCGCCATCAGTTGGCCTCCTCGTCACTGGTCACGACGTCATCCATCGCGTAGCGGGCGTCCTCGGCCATGGTCTCCGAGCCGTTCACCCAGGCGTTGATGATCTTCTGGCCCTCGTTGCCGACATTCAGGCCGCGCCACTTGGCCAGCGTGATGAGCTTGCCGATGTACTCGTCATGAGTGGACTGCAGGGCTCCGGTGATCAGGGCCGACTTGCAGGTGCCGATCGCCGCCTCGAAGGCGTTGCCCGCGGTGGTCTCCAGGCTGTCGAACTCATTGGCCTGCTCCAGCGTGTTGTCCACCACGGTCTGCGCTGTCCCCTCGTACACCGTCCAATCCGGTATGGCCACGTTGTCCTCACCGTTCCGATGTCCGGGGCGCAGCCCCCGCTCCAGGCCCCGGGAGACGATCTCACCTGGGTCAGCAGGAACACTATGGGCTTCCCATCCCTCGCCGCCACCTGCGGGCTTGGGGAGAACTCCCCATGCCCGACGGGACGATCGTTCCCCTGTGTCGGGCGGTCCACGGTCCGTCGGCGTGACCGGTGCACCGGACTCGGGTAGAACTGAGGGCATGAGCGTTCGCACCCCCGACCCGAATCCCGGGTGGCTGTCGGAAGAGGAACTGTACGAGGCCCGCCGCCGCCTGCCCATGGTCTACGTGGAGGCCCTTCCGGTCCGCCTGGACCCCCTCGGATACGTGTCGGAGATCGGGCTGCTGTACCTGGCCGACGGTGACGGTCACTTGCGCCGTACCCTGGTCTCCGGCCGCGTGCAGTACCGGGAGACCGTGCGTGCCGCCCTGATGCGTCATCTGGAGAAGGACCTCGGCCCGCTCGCGCTGCCGCAGCTGCCGCCGTCCATCACCCCGTTCACGGTGGCCGAGTACTTCCCGAGCCCTTCTGAGACCGGGCTGACGGACGATCGCCAGCACGCCGTGGCGCTGGCGTACCTGGTCCCCGTGACGGGTGAGTGCCAGCCTCGCGGCGATGCCCTTGAGCTGTCCTGGCTGACCCCGGAGGAGGCGGTCAGCGAGGCGATCCAGTCCGAGTTCATCGGTGGCCGCGGGAACCTGGTGCGCCAGGCGCTCGCCCACGTGGGCTGGGGGCGCTGAGCCATGACCTCCCCGAACCCTCAGAACACCGGAACGCACGACGCCGCAGGAGACTACCTGCGCTCCGTCAAGGCCCAGCAGGTCGGTCCGGGCGACCGGTTCCTGACCCGGCAGGGTGAGCCGTCGACCCCGGTGGCCCAGATCCGCACGACCCGTGACGATTTCGGCACCCCGGCGCTCGTGGTCGCCACACTGTCCGACGGCCGCGAGGTGCGAATCGCCTACGGCTCCACGATCCGCGTGCGCACGCACCGTCCTGCACCGGCCCTGGACGTCAGCACGGACCTCTCCCCCGTGGAGGAAGGCAGCCCGGAGGCCACGGTCGTGGAGGTCGCCCAGCTGCACCCGGACAACCAGCACGTGCTGGCCGTGGCCTCGAAGCTGTCCCGGGGCATCAACCTGCGCTCGGGCGCTCAGCTCGAGGACATCGACACGCTGGCCCGGCACCTGTTCATCGACCTGGACGACTCCGACGGCGCCCTGCGGCTGACGACCCTGCTGACCCAGTTGCCCTATGACGGGGCGATGGGGCGGTGGAAGTCCATCGAGTCCTCCCTGGCCCTGGCCGCCAACATCCACTTCCACCGCGGAGAGGAGGCGGAGGGCCGGGCGGCCGGTGCCCGCCTGGCCGAGCCGGACCAGGACGAAGGGGATCCGATCCGTGCCCAGCGGGCCGCCGAGATCCGCCAGCGGCAGATGAACGAGCCGAACCTGTATGACCGGGAGGTGCTCCGCGCTGAGGCCAACGGCGATCCGATCGGCGAACGCGGGTGGCGCGAGTCCCGTCTGGCCACGCTGATGTACCTGCGCGCCCGCGGTGGCTCGGAGACCTTCACGGAAGAGGAGCTGGACCGGCGCGTGCGCCGTGAGGTCGCGGCGTTGCGCGCCCTGGCCGACCGGCTCGCTGAGTCCGGCGAAGACTGAGGGCCGGCTCCGCGGGACGGACGGCCCGGGCTTTTACCGGAGCTGGGCCTTGATGGCCTTACGCTCCTTCTCCAGCTTGCGCACCCGGTGGCCGAGCTTGACGAGCCGCACGGAGCCGAAGAGCCCCATCACGAGCACGCCCGCGATCGCCGCGAACAGCATCGCGATACCCAGGGGCAGGCTGAAGGTCCAGCCGAAGTAGGCGAAGTCCGCCTCCACGTTGTTCTGCAGGATGAAGATCAACAGCATCACGAGCACCACGGCACCGAGGATCAGCGCGATCCAGGTCCCGCCGCTGAGGCCCGTGCGGGCCGGCTGGTCCAGGGAGGGATCCGTCTCCACACGGGACGGGGAGGTGCCTTCTGGGACGGTGTCCAGCTCACGGTTCGGCCCCGGTGACCCGACCGGATCGGCCTCGACCTCGTACTCCAGCTCGGTCTCTCCTCGATGCGCCGGTTCCACGGCGCCGGGTCCGGTCACGGGAGGCTGCCCGTCCTGAGGGTTGTCGTTTCTGCGTTCCATGTCAGGTCTCGCTCTCGTTACCGGTTGGTACAGGTCAAGCTACTGCCGTTGTCCCGCTCGCTCAACTCCCGCCGCCGGCGGGGGTGGCCTTCGAGGGGTTCTCCAGGCGCAGCACCCATTTGCGCCAGGCCCAGGGCGTCATGACGCAGGCCATGCCCACGACGGCGCCGATCACGGTCTCGACGAAGCGGTCGTAGATCAGCCCGGTGGTGTCCACAGCGGCGGTGGAGGCGCTCATGGCCAGGACGGTGGAGAGCAGGGCCAGTGGGGTGACGGCGATCTGCGCCAGTACGTATTGGCGGGCGATGTAGAGCTCGGCGGTGCACTGCAGCAGGGCGATGATCAGCACGATGGCCCACAGCGGCGGGTGGATCCACAGCACCCCGGCGAGGACCAGCAGGCCCACGAACGTGCCCAGGATGCGCTGCAGGCCGCGGTTCACGCGGTAGCGCGTGGAGTGGCCGACGAGCGGGACCACGGCGGCGACCATGGCCCAGTAGTTGTGATCGATGCCCAGCACCGGACCCAGTGCCGTCGCCAGCGAACCGGCGACCCCGGCGGCCACCACGTACCAGGCCGCCTCGGACCAGACCAGCCGGTGCCGACCGGTGATCGGCTGGCCGGCGGGCCGTTCGATGCGGTGCCGGTTCCGGGGCAGTACCCGGGAGGAGATCCCGACCAGCAGCGCGAACGCGATGGTCAGCACCGCCGTCAGCATCGCCTCGCCCAGGGGCGGCTGGAACGGCACGGAGGACACTGCCGCGAAAGCGAAGATGTGGAACAGGGACCCGGACGGGCGCAGGTTCCAGTAGGCGGCCGCCACGGCACAGGCCCCGGCCACGAGGGTGGTCAGCCCCACCAGGGCCCAGGGCTGCTCGGAACCGGACAGGCCGTTGCGCCCGGCCAGGGTGGCCAGCAGTAGCACCACGGCCATGAGGGCGCCGGCCCGGGACTGCATCTGCAACCGGGCGCCGTGCGCCAGGTTCCGCCCGTAGATCCCGGTGAAGGCGCCGAAGGAGGCGAAGACGGCCAGGTCGATCCGGTCGATCAACAGCAGTGTCAGCAGCGGGACCAGCACCGTGATCCCGCAGCGGACCGCCACCTCGTGGTCCCGGTCGGCCGGTGCCATGGTGAACAACGAGGGGATCGGGTTGATGTCCGCGAGCCGAGACCTCGTCCGGCCCCCGGCCTCCTCCGTGCTGTCCGCCACCGTCCGCCTCATTCTCCTGTGGTCATGCTTCTCCCCCCTGATACATACCATTGATGGCAGACCCCCGAGCGAAGGAACCCCGCCCACCGTGACCCATCAGACGTCCCCCCGTAACCCAGCGCACGCCCCGGCCACCCCGCGGGACTTCTCCTTCGCCGTCGACTCCCGCCTGACCGGACCGGACGGGCAGCCGCGTCCGGGCCGCACCGGAACCATCACCACCCCGCACGGGACCATCCAGACGCCGGCGTTCATCCCGGTGGCCACGCAGGCCACCGTCAAGGCCGTGCTCCCCGAGGCCATGGCGGAGCTCGGCGCGCAGGCCCTGCTGGCCAACGCCTACCACCTGTACCTGCAGCCGGGAGCGGATCTGCTGGACGAGGCCGGCGGCCTGGGGCAGTTCATGAACTGGCACGGACCGACGTTCACCGATTCAGGCGGCTTCCAGGTGATGAGCCTGGGCTCGGGGTTCAAGAAGGTCATCGACATGGCCGGCCCCAAGGCCCCCTCCGGCCAGGGCGCGGACGACGCCGTGGCACCGGGCAAGGAGCGCCTGGCCAATGTGGACGAGGACGGAGTCTGGTTCAAGTCCCACCTCAACGGGGACCAGCACCGGTTCACCCCGGAGGTCTCCGTGGGTATCCAGCACCAGCTCGGCGCGGACATCATGTTCGCCTTCGACGAGCTCACCACCCTGCACAACTCCCGCGGCTACCAGGAGGAGGCCCTCGAGCGGACCCGCCGCTGGGCCCAGCGCTGCCTCGACGAGCACGCCCGCCTCACCGGCGAGCGCACGGCCAGGCCCTACCAGGCCCTGTTCGGGGTCATCCAGGGGGCACAGTACGAGGACCTGCGGCGCAAGGCGTGCGGTGACCTGGCCGCCATGCGCACCGGGTTCGCCGACGGCAGTGGCGGCCACGGTGACAGTCAGGCCCTCGAGCACGGTTTCGACGGCTACGGGATCGGCGGGGCACTGGAGAAGGCGAACCTGGGCAAGATCGTCAGTTGGTGCGCCGAGGAACTGCCGGAGGACAAGCCACGCCACCTCTTGGGCATCTCCGAACCGGACGACCTGTTCACCTCGGTGGAGAACGGAGCGGACACCTTCGACTGCGTCTCCCCCACCCGTGTAGCCCGCACCGGCGCCTTCTACACCTCCGAAGGCCGCTTCAACCTGCCCGGGGCCCGGTACAAACGCGATTTCTCCCCGCTGGAGGAGGGCTGTGACTGCTACACCTGCGCCCACTACACGCGGGCGTACATCCACCACCTCATCAAGGCCAAGGAGATGGTTGCGCACACGTTGATCTCCGTCCACAACGAGCGCTTCACCGTGCGCCTGGTGGACCGGATCCGCGTCTCGATCGGCGATGGCACGTTCTACGAACTCAAAGACGAGGTGCTGGGCCGCTACTACGCGCCGAAGGCCTGACCGGCGCTCACGCCAGGAGCGCGTCGAGGGCGGCGGCCCAGTCGTGCTCTACGGCCCGGGCCGCCGCCGCGGCATCCGGGCCCGCACCGGCGGGGACGTGGAGGTAAGCGCGCACCACGGACATCCGGGTCTCGCCATACTGCATGGTGCCGAACTCGTAGACGCCCGGTGTGATCCCGCCGGACCCGTCGGTCGCCCGCAGCACCACCGAGTCCTGCTGGCTCGGCCCCTCCCCGTCCGGGCCGCTGCTCGCCTCGATCACCGTGCCGGTCACCGCGAGGTGCCGGCCGCCGGCCTCGGCGCGGGCGGTGGCCTGCTTCCCGACGACGGCCCGGTCCAGTCCCAGCAGCACCGTCAGCCGGTGCCCCGCCGGGACCTCGCGCATCACCAGGGCCTGGGCGGTCTCCCGCCCGGCGAAATGGGCGTGGAACTCGGCGAGCAGCCGCAGCGCGGACCGCCAGCCGGGCAGCGTGCCCTCGATGTCCTCGCCCCAGGTGTCCGCCTCGGTGGCCACGCCACTGGTGAGCCGGACGAGGGTGGCCGGCGGGCCGTCGTCGGGCACGGGTTGAAGGGTGACCTCGGTGGCCCAGTCCGGGACCGGGGTGCCCTCGCCCATCCAGTCGGGTTCCACGTACGCGTAGCGGTGGGGCGGATCCCAGGCGGTGATGGTGCCCTCGGAGTCGCCGAAGTCGCCATGGTGGGTGACCAGGGCGCCGCCCAAGCGGGGCTCCAGCTCCGCCTCGACGAACCAGCGGCGGTAGCCGGGGCCGGTGGCGACGGACTCCCAGACCTCCTCGGCGGTTCCGGGGACGGCCACCTCCACGATGGCCCAGCAGCCCGGACCGTCCCGCTCGAACCGGGCAGAGGGTTCACCGATGACGGCCGGATGGCCCTGTGTTTCGCTCATGTCCCCAGCCTGCCATCCGGGGCGTACAGTGCTCCACGGTAGAGGACCGACCAACGTCTTGGAGGAACTGCATGAACACCGGTGAGATCCGCCCCGTGCCCACGCCCGAACACCACGCCCCCTACGTGGCGGCGGCGGACCGCTATGAGTCCACCGGCTACCGCCGGGTCGGCGCCACGGGCCTCGCGCTGCCGCCGATCAGCCTGGGACTGTGGTGGAACTTCGGGGACAACCGTCCCTTCTCCACCCAGCGGGAGATCCTGACCCATGCCTTCGACCGCGGCATCACGCACTTCGACCTGGCCAACAACTACGGGCCGCCCGCCGGATCCGCCGAGGAGAACTTCGGCCGGGTCCTGGCCAAGGACCTGGGCCGCTACCGGGACGAGCTGATCATCTCCTCGAAGGCGGGCTGGAACATGTGGCCCGGGCCGTACGGCAACCTGGGCTCCCGCAAGTACATCCTGGCCTCCGCGGACGCCTCCCTGCAGCGGATGGGCCTGGACTACGTGGACCTGTTCTACTCCCACCGCGCGGACGCGGACACGCCCCTGGAGGAGACCATCGGCGCCCTGCACACCCTGGTCACCCAGGGCAAGGCGCTCTACGTGGGCCTGTCCTCCTACTCCCCCGAGCGCACGGTCGAGGCCCAGCGCATCGCCCGGGAGCTGGGCACCCCGCTGGTGATCCACCAGCCCGCCTACTCCCTGCTCAACCGCTGGGTGGAGGACGGCCTCCTGCAGACCCTGCAGGAGCAGGGCATGGGGTCCATCGCCTTCACTCCGCTGGCCCAGGGCCTGCTGACGGACAAGTACCTGCGGGGCGACGGCGCCGTCCCCTCCGGCGGCCGCACCTCCCTGAGTGGTCACCTGACGGAGGAGAACCTCGCGACGGCCCGGGCGCTGAACGAGCTGGCCGGCGAGCGCGGGCAGTCCCTGGCCCAGCTCGCGATCTCGTGGCTGCTGCGCGAGGGCGGCGTGACCTCGGTGCTGCTGGGCGCCTCCTCGACGGGCCAGCTTGACGAGAACCTGGGCGCCCTGGCCAACACGGCGTTCACGGACGAGGAGCTGGCGCGCATCGATGCGATCACCGGCAAGCAGCCCGGTGAGGTGTCCACCATCGACATCTGGAACGTCTCCGCCCGGATCGACTGAACGCTTCAGAGGACCTTGGTCGAAAGCGCCTGCAGGGAGCCCAGCAGGGTCCTCGTGTAGTCGTGCTCCGGGGCCTCGAACACGCGGTCGGCGTCTCCGTGCTCCACGGCAACCCCGTCCTTCATCACCAGGATCTCGTCACTCATGTGGTGGATCACCCCGAGGTCGTGGGAGATGAACAGGTAGGTGGTCCCGAGGGTCTCCTGCAGTTCGGAGAGCAGGTCCAGCACCTGGGCCTGCACCGAGACGTCCAGGGCGGAGACGGCCTCGTCCAGCACCACGACCTTCGGCTCCGGGGCCAGCGCCCGGGCGATCGAGAGCCGCTGCCGTTGGCCCCCGGAGAGACGCAGCGGGTGCTTGGCCAAGTGCTCCGGGGCCAGTCCGACCACGCGGGCCAGCTGCGCCGCCCGCTCGGACTGTTCCTGCCGGTGGGCCCGCCGCGCCCGCGACGAGGCGAACGCCCCGGGGGCCGCGCCGGCGTCGAGCGCGTCCGTGAGGATCCGCTCGCCGCTCCACCGCGGGTCGAAGGAGCTCAGCGGGTCCTGGTAGACCACGGTCACCTCGCGGCGGCGGGACCTCCTCCCGGCCAGGGACAGCTCGCTCCAAGGCTGGCCGTCCAGCAGGACGGTACCGGCGTCCGGGGCGATGAAGCCCAGGGCCATGGACGCCGTGGTGGACTTGCCGGAGCCGGACTCCCCCACGATCCCGAGGGTCCGCCCGGCGCGCACGTCGAAGGAGACGTCCCGCACCACGGTGCGGTCCCGGCCGTCCGGCCCCCGGTAGGACTTGGTCAGCCCGCGGGCGGACAGCACGGCCGGAGCCTCAGCCGCCGGTACCGTTTCTCCGGTCACGGCCGCAGCACCGGCCCCTGACCGCTCAGCGGCCCGAGCCCGGCCCTCTTCGGTGAGGTACTCGCCGCGGGTGTGCCCGGATGGCACGGCGTCCAGCAGCTGGCGGGTGTAGGGGTGCTGCGGGTTCTCCAGGACCTCGGCCGCGGTCCCTGACTCCACGATCCAGCCGCCCTGCATCACCAGCACCCGGTCGGCCAGCCGTCCCACCACCGAGAAGTCGTGGCTGATCAGCAGGATCGCGGTGCCGTCCGCCTTGCGCTGGGCCAGCAGGTCCAGGACCTGGGCCTGGACGGTGACGTCGAGGGCGGTGGTCGGTTCGTCCGCCACCACCAGGGACGGGTGGTTGGCGATGGCCGAGGCGATCAGGGCGCGCTGGCGCAGGCCACCGGAGAGCTGGTCCGGTCGCTGGCCTGCCACCAGGCCCGGCTCCGGGACGCCGACCTCCGCGAGCAGCTGTTCCACCCGGGAGGCCCGCTCCGCACGGTCCAGCACGCCGTGCAGGCGCAGGGATTCACCGATCTCCGCTCCCACGGTGCGCAGTGGGTCCAGGGAGACGAGGGCGTCCTGCAGGATGAAGCCGATGTCCTTGCCACGGATGGATCGCCAGTCCGTGTCCCGCAGTGTCTGGATGTCCCGGCCCAGGGCGGTGGCCGTGTCCGCCTGCACGTGGGAGCTGGGCCCGGTCAGGCCGATGAGGGTCCGGGCGGTGACGGACTTCCCGGAGCCGGATTCGCCGATGATCGCCACGCACTCGCCGGGTTGGATCTGCACGGAGACGTCATGCACCACGTGGCTGCGGCGGCCGTGGGCGTCCGAGAACCAGACGTTGAGGTTCTCCACCTCGGCCAGGGGGCGGGGAGCTGCTCCGGCGGCGCCGGCCTCAGAGGCCGGGTCCGTCAGGAGGGGCGTGGCGGTGTGAGTCAAGGTGGTCATCAGCGTTCTCCTTCTAGGGTGGACTCCACGAACTTGCCGAGGACGGTGGCGGTCAGGGCGGTGGCCAACACGGCCAGGCCCGGGATGATCTCCAGCCACCAGGCCTCGATGATGTAGGGCCGGCCGGCCTCCAGCAGGGCACCCCACTCGGGCGAGGGCGGGGCCACCCCGAAGCCGAGGAACGCCAGGCCGGAAGCCCAGACGATGGACTGGCCGATGCCGAGGGTGAGGACCGCCAACAGGGGCCGCAGGGCGTTCGGCAGGATGTGCTGCGCCAGGACCCGGCCGGGGTGGTGCCCCAGGGCCTGTGCCGCCTGGACGTAGCCGGACCGCCGGACGCTCATCACCTGGGCCCGGACCATGCGTGCATAGCCGGGGGCGATCCCGAGCCCGACCGCAAGGATCAAAGTCTGCACCGAGGGCCCGTAGACGGCGATGAACACCATGGCCAGCAGCAGGATGGGGAAGGCGAAGAGGACCTCGATCGCCCGGCCGATCACGGCGTCCGCCCAGCGTCCGCCCAGTGCCGCCCAGGACCCGAAGACCACGGCGAGCCCCACGCCCACGGCCGCGGAACCCAGTCCGATCAACAGGGATTGGGCGGTGCCGTGCACGATCCTCGAGTACAGGTCCCGGCCCGACTGGTCCGTGCCGAACCAGTGCTCCCAGCTGGGTGCGGCCAGCGGGCTGTCCAAGGTGATGGCGCGCGGATCATGGGTGGCGAGGACCCCGGGGGCGAACGCGGCGAGGACCAGCAGTCCCGCGAACACCCCGGCGATCCACACGGTGACCGGGACCCGTCGCCAGACCGAGGGACGGCCCCCGACCGGCCCGGTGATGGACGACGACGGCCCGGCCGGGTGAGGCGCGGTGGGCACCCCACCGGTGGGGCCGGCGTCCGCTGTGATGTGGGGCTGGGTCTGGGCGGTCATGCTGCCTCCTTCAGTCGGGGGTCCACGAGGATGTAGGCGGTGTCCACGATCAGGTTGGTGATCACGTAGACGAGGGCCACGAGCATGACCACGCCGCAGACCACGGGCAGGTCACGGCCGTTGACGGCGGTGACCAGGACCCGGCCGAGGCCGGGCCGGGCGAAGACGTTCTCGGCGATCACGGCGGCGGAGAACTGGGCTCCCACCGCCCAGCCGGTCAGGCTGAGACCGGGCAACAGCGAGTGGCGCAGCACGTGGCGCAGCCGCACGCCGCCGTCGGACATGCCGCGGGCCCGGGCGGTGAGGACGAACGGTTCATCCAAGGTCCGCTCGAACTCGGCGCGCATCACCTGGGCGAGGAAGCCGGCCAGCGGGATGCCGAGGGTCAGCGCCGGCAGCACCAGGCCGGCCGTGCCACTGCCCGAGACCACGGGAAAGAGTCCCAGCCACAGGGAGAACACCACGAGCAGGATGATGCCCAGCCAGTACTGCGGCAGGGCGGCCGCCGCGGACTCGAGGCCGGAGAAGATCCGGGACACCCAGGGAGCGCGGCGGGCCGTGAGCAGCAGCAGCACGATCGCCAGGGCCCAGGCCACGGCGAGGGCGGTGAACGTCAGGACCAGGGTGGGGACGATCTGGTCCCCGATCACGGTGGTGACCGGCTGGTACAGGGTGTAGGACGTGCCCAGGTCTCCGCGCAGCAGGCCGCCCAGGAAGGTGACGTACTGGACGAGCAGTGGATCGTCGAAGCCGAACTGTTCGTTGATCGGCGCCAGTTCCTCGGCGGAGCGCTCCTGAACCTGGCCCGTCTGCTGGTTCAACAGGAGGGTGGCGCGGTCGCCGGGCAGCAGGGACTGGATGAGGAACGTGATCGAGGCCGCGGCCCAGATGACGAACAGCGCGCCGAGGATTTTCTTCCCGATGAGCGCGGCGGTCGAGGCGACCGGGCGCCCGCGCCGGACGGGGCCGGACCCGGGGCCGGGCTCCGGACTTGAGGGCGGGGCGAGAGTGGTGTCGAGGGTGCCGGTGGTGACGGACATGGCTCAGCCTTCGTTCTCTGCGTGCTCTGCGGAGAAGCCCTGGGAGGAGTCCCGGGCCTCGTCCGAGGTGAAGTGGGCGTCGTGGAAGATCGGCCCACCCTGGGCGGGCTCGAGCCACAGGCCGCTGACCCGGTCCGAGACCGCCAGGGTGTTGGTCTGCGTATACAGGCCGATCGCGGGGGCCAGCTCACTGAGCTGATACTGCGCCTCGGAGAACTTCGCGGAGACCTCCTCGGCCGTGGGCGCCTGGAGGGCCTCCTGGATGGTGGTGAACACCTGCTCGTTGTCCAAGAACGTGGTGTTGGCCCCGTTGGGCGCCTCCTCAGTGGAGGGCCGGTAGTTGATGTTGAGGATCCCGGCGTGCGGGCTGGTCCAGTACCCGACGCTGCCGTCATAGCTGTCCGGGGTGGAGTAGGCACCGGAGAAGTTCTCGGAGGGGGTGAGTGGACGCAGTTCGATGTCGAATCCGGCGGCCCGGGCCTGTTCCTGGAAGTTCTGGATGGCGGTGTTGCCGTCCGGCGTGACGATGGTGTTCAGGCCGTAGACGATCTTCACCTGCAGCCGCTGCCCGTCCTTGAGCCGGGTTCCGTCCTCGGCGCGACCGGTCCACCCGGCCCCGTCCAGCAGCTCGTTCGCCTTCTCCAGGTCGAAGGGGTACTGCTGGGCCGCGTCCGCGTCATAGCCGGGCGTGGACTGGGAGAGGTACCCGCTGGGTTCGAACGGGACGGTGCCCAGGAAGGCCGACTCGATGTTCGCCTCGCGGTCCGTGGCGTGGCTCAGGGCCTGGCGGACCGCCTGGTCGGTGAAGATGCCCCGTTCGGTGTTCAGGTTGATGACCACGGGCCGGCCGGGGGTGATGTACTGCGTGAAGTCATACCGCTGGCGCGCCTCGGCGATGTTGACGGCGGGGATCTCGCCGATCGCGTCCATCTCTCCGGCGAGCAGCGAGCCGTAGCGCGAGGTGCCGTCCGGCACGATGTTCCAGCGGATGCCCTCCAGGTGGGCCGGGCCCTGGTGCCGCGCGTTCTCCGGGGCCCAGTCGTAGTCCTCATTGCGCTCGAACTCGATGTACTCGCCCCGCTTCCAGTCCTTGACGGTGAAGGGGCCGGAGCCGATCGGTTCGGTGCAGTTCTCCTCCACCGTCCGGGTCTGCAGCGCCGTCGGCGACTGCAGGCCGAAGTACGACTGCGAGAGGGTGGACAGGAACGGGGCGAACGGGGCGGAGAGGTGGATCTCCACCGTGTCAGCATCCACCACCTCGGAGTGGTCGTAGAACCCGCCCAGATGGGCCGCCGCCGTGCCGTTGCCGCCGTCCAACCAGTAGTCGAAGTTGTAGGCCACTGCCTCCGCGTCCAACCGTGTGCCGTCCGTGAAGTGGACGTCATCGCGCAGGTTCAGGGTCCACACCGTCCGGTCCTCGGAGATCGACCAGTCGGTGGCGATCCACGGCACCACGGAGCCGTCCTCCGTGGCCGAGACCAGATTGTCCAGCACCTGGCGGGCCGTGAAGTTCTCCTGGATCCAGCCGCCGAAGATGCAATTGGGCTCCTGGAGATGCCCGTACTCGAGGACACCGCCCTGGACCGGCTCCGCGGCGGAGCCGGTCAGCGCCGCCTGCTCCTCCGGCACCCCTGCCCCGGAAGAGCAGGCGGACAGGGCCAAGGCCGACGCCACGGCCAGGGCGAGACCGGCGGTGCGGGCGCCCGGCCGGCGTCGTGCCGTGGTTCTGGTCTTGGTCCTGGCCGTGGTGGTGGCCGACTGCCCCGCCGAGACTGGACGGTTTTCGGGCGCGTTCGGGGAGGGTGGGGTGTTCATGGGGTTCCTTTCGGGCCGGTGGGCGGCTCTCGTGTCCAGGAGGCGCGGGGGTCAGGCGCCGGCGGGCACGGTCTCTTCCAGGCGGGCGAAGGCACCTCGATACTGGGCGGCCGGGTGGGTCTCGGGGAGCCGGTCGCGGCCGAAGAGCTTCTGGCGCAGGGTGCCCGGAGCGTACTCGGACTGGGCCAGGCCGCGTGCGCGCAGTACCGGCAGGACCTTCTCCGCGAACTCCTCGAAGGAGCCGGGGATGACCCAGTTGATGACGTTGATGCCGTCCACGCCGGCCGCCTGCCATTCCTCCAGCTGGTCGGCGATCTGCTCCGGGGTGCCGACGATGCGGTTGTTGCGATGGCTGCGCCAGGCGATGTCCGCCACCACGGGCTCTCGGTCCGTGATGGCCTTGGAGGTCCACTCGGCGAAGCCCTTCTGGGTGTTGGTCTCCAGGTCCTTCAGCGGGGTCTCGGGCGGATAGACCCGGCCATCCGGGTCCACGAGGGCGGCATGGGCCAGGTAGCCGTCCACCGAGGCGTACTCCTCATACTCCTTCAGCTTGCGCTGGGCCTCCTCCTCGGTGTCCCCGATGACGAAGCTCACGCCCTGGTAGAACGTGATGTCCTCCGGGGACCGTCCGGCCTCGACGGCGCGGCGCCGGGTGTCCTCGATCTGCTGGCGGGCCACGTCCGGGGTGGCCGCGATGATGAACACCGCCTCGGCGTTGCGGGCGGCGAAGTCACGGCCGGAGGCCGAGGAACCGGCCTGGAACAGCACCGGTGTGCGCTGCGGGGACGGAGACGGCAGGTGCGGGCCCTCCACCGAGTAGCGCTCGCCCACGTGGTGGATCTTGTGCACCTTCTCCGGGTCCGAGTAGCGCGAACCCGCGCGGTCCTTCACCACCGCGTCCTCGTCCCAGGATCCCTCCCACAGCTTGTAGGTGACGTCGATGTACTCCGCGGCCCAGCGGTAGCGCTCGGCGTGGTCGGTCAGCCGGGGCAGGCCGAAGTTGCGCGAACCGTTGTCCTGCGTGCCCGTGACGATGTTCCAGGCGATGCGGCCGCCGGAGAGGTGGTCCAGCGTGGAGAGCTGGCGGGCGAACTGGAACGGGTGGGACTGGAACACGTTCGAGGTGGTGGCCAGGCCGATGTGCTCGGTGACCACGGCGAGCGCCCCGAGCAGCACGGTCGGATCATTGGACGGGATCTGCAGGCCCTCGTTGACGTACACGGAGTAGTCCGCGTCGGCGTCGCCGTAGTGGCCCACCACGTCCGCGAAGAACATCGCGTCGAACTTGGCCGCCTCCAGGGTCTTCGCGAGGTTGATCCATGTGTTGACGTCCGTGAACTCGGTCTGGCCGGCGTCCTCGCGGCGCCACTGGCCGTGGTGGATGTGGCTGGTGGTGTTCATGACGAACGCGTTGAAGCGCAGGGGGCGTGGGGCGGTGTGGGAGGGCGTGTTCTCGGTGCTCATGGGGTCTCCTGGATGCTGATCGGGGATCGGGTTCACTGGGCGTTCGGCACGGAGCCGATGCGGTAGGAACGGGCCGGCGGGGTGGCGTTGACCTCCCAGTCCCCGATGAGGCGGGACCGGTAGATCAGGGGGTTGTGGTTGGCCAGCACGCGGGCATTGCGCCAGTGCCGGTCCAGCCGCTTCGACTGGCTCAGGGCCGAGGCGCCACCCACCTCGAACAGGTGCGTGGCCGCGGCCAGGACGTTCTTCGCGATGACCTGCTGGGCCTGGTAGACGCGGACATAGAGGGCGTTGGTGTCCTCCTCCGGCAGGTCCTCACCGGCGGCCTCCCGCTCGAGGACGCCGCCCAGCGCGGAGACCACGGAGTCGAAGGCGGCCCGCGCGGCGAACGCGGCGGAGGAGAGCTCGCCGACCACCTGGAGCACCTGGGCATCATCCCGCGGCAGCTCCGCGGTCCCGTGGCTGAAGGAACGACGCCGGCCGCGGACGTACTCGCTGACGTCCCGCACGATGGCCTCGGCGATGCCGGTCAACGCCGCGAGGTGCAGGAACTGCCAGCTGGCCTGGCCGGTGGCAACGCGGGTGCCGTCATCCAGGCCGCCGGTGTAGACCTCCTCGGCCTCGACCGGCGTGTTCTCGAACACCGTGGTGCCGGACGCGGTGAGTTGCTGGCCGAAGCCGTCCCAGTCGTCCAGCCTCGTGATCCCCGGGGCGTTCACGGACACCGTGGCGGCGATCTCCTCACCGTGGGCGTCCACGGCCGCCACGATGATCCAGTCGGCGTAGAGCGTTCCGGTGGAGTAGTACTTCGTGCCGTTGAGCCGCCAGGTGCCCTCGGCGTCCTGGACCAGCGTGGTGGTCCCCTCCCCCACGGCGTTGTTGATCTCCGTGACGGCATTCCCGACGACGGCCCCCTCGCCGAGGCGGCGCAGCCACCGATCCCGGGACACCGGGTCCGGGTGCCCCAGCACGTTCTCCTGGTTGATCAGGTGCGCACGCAGGGCCTGGACCAGGTTTGAGTCCGCCGCCGCCAGCTCCACGATCAGGTGTGCCTGCTCCGCGAAGGAGAGTCCGGCGCCGCCGTACTCCGCCGGCACCCGCAGGGAGGTGAACCCCGCCGCGGCCAGCCGCCGGACGGCGTCGCGGTCGATGATGTGCTCGGCCTCCCGTTCGGCGGCGCTGCCTGCGATGGCCGCGAACACCGGGGCCAGCTGCTCCCGGACGGCACGGTATGCCTGTCCGGACGGTTCGCTTCCGGTGGAGGCGGTGGTGCGCTCGGCGGTGGTGGTCATCATGCTCCTTCTGTGGTGGACGTGGTGGCGGCCTCCGCGGCGGCGGAGTTGCGGGCCGTGGAGTGAAACGGCGGGATGACGCCGTTGATCCGGTAGTCGCCCACGGCCTGGGTGCGGTAGATCAGCGGGGTATGGCTGGCGATCGTCCGGGCGTTGAGCCAGTGCTGGTGCAGCTGCCGGCTGGCATCCGTGGCCGATGCGCCGCCGGACTCGAAGATCTGGTTGGTGGCCTCCAGAATCAGATCGGACACCACGAGCGACGCCTCGGACAGCGCGACGTTGGCCCGGGCGTGGGCCTGGAGCACCACCGGGTCCTCCAGGTCGGTATGCCCCCTGACCTGGAGGAAGGACTCCTCCACCACGGCCGCGGCGCCCCGCACGATGTGCCGGGCCGAGCCCACCTTCGCGGAGACCGAACCGATGACCTGGTGCACCAGCGGGTCCTCCGCCGGCGTCTCCGCCACCGCGTGGTCATAGGTACGACGCCGGCCGCGGACGAACGCGGTGACCTCGGCCAGCGCGGTGGCGCCGATCCCCGCCTGGGTGGCCGCCAGCACGATCCACAGGACGGTGTAGGCCAGAACGCCCGTGGGGACGTTGAACTCCTGCGTCCGCTGGGCCCGCACGGGGACGTGGTCCAGGATGGTGGTGCCGGAGGCGGTGAGCCGCTGGCCGAAGCCGTTCCAGTCGTCGATGCGCTGCACACCAGGATCACGGGCGTCGATGATCGCGAAGACCGGTCCATCCTCCTCGAGCCCGGGCCGGACCGCGGAGACCAGCAGGTAGTCCGCGAAGATCGCGCCGGTGGAGTAGAACTTGTCCCCGCTGATCCGGGCCACCTCCGTGGTGCCCGTGGCGGCGGCCGCCTGCACGGTGTCCTGGTCCGCGTCGATCCAGTGCACGGGGCGCTTGCCGGCGGCCGGCGGCAGTTCCACGAGGGCGTTGCCGAAGATCCTGCCGGCGGCCACCTCGGCCAGCCACCACTCGGAGACCGCCCCTTGGGACTCGTTCTCGTGCTGCTCCGTGAACATGAAGTGCCCGTGCAGGGCCTGGGGCAGGTTGGGGTCCGCGGCGGCCAGGTCCACCAGCAGGTCCGCCAGCTGGGGCAGGCTCGCCCCGATCCCGCCGTAGCGCCGGCCCAGGCGCACCCGCGTGAACCCCGCGCCGCGCAGGTGCTCGATGGCCGCGAAGGCCAGCTCGTGGTCCAGTTCACGCTGGGCGGCTCCCGCGGCGACGGCCGCGAAGACCGGGGCGAAGTGCTCGGCGAGCTGGGCGTCCGTGGGCCCGGAGGGGCCGATGGCCGCCCTCAGTTCCTCGAAGGTGGGCAGTCTGGTCAGCGCGGAGCGGTGTTCGAGGTGGGTGGTGTCCGTCATGGGTGTCCCCGTCAGCCATGGCACACCGGAATGGCGTTGGCCCGGAACACTGCGTCGTCATGGCTTGGTGGCCGAGATCTGCATTCACGGTGGTGCCGTACTTGCCCCGCGGTGGTCCCCGGAGGCCGAATCATCACCTGGAGCACCCCACTACGGTGAGAGGGTTGCCGTCCGGCCAGCCAGGGCTTAGCACCGGATCTCGTGATTCTGTTCTTGACCCTAGGCAGTCAGCACGCGGCCGCCAAGCCTCGGGTCATGTTCAGCGGACTGGCGTCATCTGGGCCCGCTTCACTGCCGATATGCCGCCCCGATGGCTGGAGGCCGCCCCAGATGACGGACTGTGACGGCCGGTGACGGACCGGGACATTCCGGTCACCAGCGGTAGTCCAGGAACTTGCCGTCCAAGGTGATGACCACGCGGTCGCCATCCGGATCGGCACGGCGGTGGAGATTGACCTTGAAGTTGATGGCACTCATGATGCCGTCCCCGAACTCCTCGTGGATCAGCGCCTTCAGCGCCGGCCCGTAGACCGACAGGGCCTCCATCAGCCGGTAGATCGTGGGATCGTTCATCACGGCCGGGTCGCTGCCCCGGTTCGGCTGTTGCTGCAGGCTCTCGGCCACGTCGTCCCCCAGACCGAGCATCTCGACCACGACGTCGGCCTGGGCCGCCGTCATCGGGTGCTGTCCCAGCAGCGCAGCCGTGGTCCACACCGGGGCGGCGCCGAGGGCGCCGGCGAGGTCCGCCCAGGTGAGGCCGGCACGGATGCGGGCGGCGTTGACGAGATCGGCAGCGTACGCCTTGGGCATGATCGGGTCCATGGTCAGCGGCTCACGACATGGTCGGACAGCGTCGGCAGCTTCGGCTGACGCTTGGCTGCCGTGCGGTAGTGAGTGGCGTACAGGGTCAGGCCCACGAAGGAGAGGCCGCCCACGAGGTTGCCGAGCACGGTCGGGATCTCGTTCCAGACGAGGTAGTCCATGATGGAGAACTCTCCGCCCAGCATGAGGCCCGCCGGGAAGAGGAACATATTGACGATGGAGTGCTCGAATCCCATGTAGAAGAAGAGCATGACCGGCATCCACATGATCAGTGCCTTGCCCACGACGTCCTTCGCCAGGAAGGCCGCGACCACACCGGTCGAGACCATCCAGTTGCAGAGCACGCCACGGATGAAGAGGGTCAGCATGCCACCCGCGCCGTATTCGGCGTAGCCGACGGTTCTTCCCTCGCCGATGGAGCCGATCTGCTGAGCCACCTCGTTCGGCGGGGTCTGGAAGCCGTAGGTCATGGTCACCACCATCATGACGGCCACCAAGAAGGCACCGGCGAAGTTGCCGACGAAAACCAGGCCCCAGTTGCGCAGCAGGCCGCCGATGGTCACGCCGGGCCTCTTGTCGATCCACGCCAGTGGGACCAGGGTGAAGACACCGGTGAGCAGGTCGAAGCCGAGCAGGTAGATCAGGATGAAACCGACCGGGAACAGCAACGCACCCACGAGTGCGTTGCCGCTCTGCACGGTGACGGTGATGGCGAACGCGGCGGCGAGCGCCAGGATGGCACCGGCCATGAACGAGCGGATCAGCGTGTCCCGGGTGGACATGAAGACCTTGGACTCACCGGCGTCCACCATGTGCTTCACGAAGTCTGGCGGGCTGACATAGGACATGTGACATCACTCCAAGGGCGAGGGGCCGGGCATACCCCCAACCTAGGAAGAGTGCGTTTCTGCGGTGTTTCCGTTCCTGCACGGGGCCGCGAAATCTCCCTCACTCCCCGTGCGGGATGCGGTGAGACGTCCCTGCGCTCATTCCCGCCGAGGAAGTTCCCTGACCAGTTTCACCGCTGCGGTGAGCCGGTAGCTCGTCTCAAGCCACTCGGCGATCTCATCCCATCCTTCGTCCCGGGCCGGATCGAGCCCGTCCAGGTCGATGCCGAACCAGCCCGCTGGCCCCAGATAGGCCGGCCGGAAGACCCGTGGATCCTGCTCCAGGAACGAGACGTCGGCCTCCTCTGGTCTGATCACCACCACCTGCGGGTGCTGGACGTAGCCGTCCCCGGCGGCTGTCGAACCGGATCGTTCCTGGGCGCTGCCCGTGTCCTTGACCGAGGCCCCGTAGTAGGCGAAGACCTTCTGGGTGAAGAACGCCGGCCTCCCGTGGGAGACCTTCATGTCCGCCGCCGGGAGGGTCAAGGCCAAGGCGCGGACGCGCTGGAAGTGGAGGTCGCCGTCGTCGTACATCTTCGCGTGGGCCATGAGCCCAGTTTTCCCGGCGACCGAGGCAGCGTGAAGTCTCGGCTCCCTACGCCTCGGGAACCGTGGCGTAGGCCGGCTCGGCCCTCTTGACCCGGCCGATGACCCAGATGGTCACCGGGGAGAGCACGATCTCGACGACGGACTTGAACACGAAGCCGACCAGCACGTAGTTGAGGAAGGTCGGCAGGTCCGTGATCCCGATGACGCCGGCGGCGATGGAGCAGAACACGAGGGTATCCAGGAACTCACCGACCAACGTCGACACTGCCAGCCGGCCGAAGAGCAGGCGTTCGCCGGAGCGGCGCTTGAGGCGGACCATGAGCCAGGAGTTGGCCAGCTGACCGACGAGGAAGCCGAGCAGGGAAGCCAACACGATCAGGGGCACGGGCGCCAGGGTACGGACGAGGGCGTCCTGGCCGTCGTACCACTCGGCGCCGGGCAGGGCGATGATGACCCAGAAGCAGAGCGCGGCGAAGACAGAGAGGGCGAACGTGGTGACGATGGCGCGCCGGGAGGCCTTGAATCCGTAGACCTCGGAGACCACGTCCCCGATGATGTACGCCAACGGGAAGAGGAAGAATCCGCCGTCCGTGACGATGGGTCCGAAGGTCACGCCCTTGGAGGCTCCGAGGTTGGACAGGATCAGCACGACGGCCATGATCGCCGTGAAGATGGCATAGAGGCCGGTGCCGGTGGGAGCGAAACGGTCGGGGGCGTGCTGAGGGGCAGGTGCGGAAGAGTTCACGTGGGATCCTTGGGCGGTGGTTCGCCGATGCTCCCGCGCCGGTGGGTGCGGAGGAGACCCGGCTGTATTAACACTCACTGTGGTCCGGACGCGGCGACTGACGGCCTCAACGACCCCGCGCTCACCCGCTGCCCCGGGTGGCGTTCGAACGACCCCTTATTCTTCCATATCCGCGCTGGTCGAGAGTGCTCGGTCCTACTGGATGATCATGGCGTCCAGATCGGGTTCCTGGTCGATGAACCCGTACTTCACGGCCAACTCGCCGATGGCCTGGATCTGGTCCTCGCGGACCTCTCCTCCAAGCTCATCAAGCTTGAGGGCCGTGGCCACGTCCTCGGGGAGGTTCATGAAATCCGGCAGAAGTTTCTTGGCCTCGTCGTTGTTCTCGTCCGTGGCGGCGAGCGCCTCGGTGATGGCCTCCTGGAACTGCTCCACGGTCTCCGGGTTCTCCTCGGCGAAGGTGCCCGAGGTGAACGTGACCATGGTCGGCATGCCCTCGATCGAATCACGGAACGAGTAGCCGAGCAGCTCGTTGTCCGGATCCTCGAGCGCGGTGGTCAGGAACGGCTCCGGGATCCAGATCGCGTCCGTGTTGCCCTGCTCGAGCTGCGCCGGCATGTCCTGGAAGGGCATCTCGGCGAACTTCACGTCGGCGGGGTCCGAGCCGCCCTGTTCGGCCAGGTCCATGAGCGTGAGGTCGCCCAAGGTCCTCAGGGCGTTGATAGAGGTAGTCTTACCGGCCAGATCTCCGTAGTCCTCGATCCCGGAGTCCACCCGCGTGACGACTCCCGAGGTGTCCTCCCCCTCGTCCGCGGAGTTGCAGTATCCGGCCACGATCTTCATGTCCAGGCCCTGGTCCACGGCCGTGAGGACGGACAAGGGGTTTCCGACCCCGAAGTCCATCTGCCCGTTGGACACAGCGGGCAGCATGGCGGCGCCGGCATTGGCGAGGGCGATCTCGACGTCGAGGCCGTGCTTCTCGAAGATGCCCTCCTGGATGCCGTATTCAACGGCGATCGAGGCGGCCAGCGGAACGAGCCCGACCGTGACCTGGGTGAGTTCACCGGCCGCCGCATCGGATCCGGAGGCCGGAGTGTCGCCCGTCCCGGACGGGGACCCGGAGGAACAGGCGGTCAGGGCGAGCCCTGCGACGGCGAGGGCGGACAGCAGGCTCAGGCGAGATGACTTCACGGCTACTCCTGGATCGAGTGTGGAATGGGTCACAATGGAGTCGAATACCTATGACCGTAGCCATAGCCACACAAACTGTCTATGATTTTGTTGACAATCTTGTTCAAAATCCGTGAAGCACGATCCGCACAGCACCGCGTCCCCACAGGAGCCCGTCCATGACCGAACGCATCCGCGACATCGCCCACCTCTCCACCGTCGAGCTCTACACCCCGAAGTTCGAGGAGTCCCTCGGGTTCTTCCGGGACCTGCTGGCCATGCGCGAGGTCGGCCGCACCACCGAGAACGGCGAGGAATCCGCCTACCTGCACTGCTGGGACGACTACGAGCCCTACTCCATCAAGCTCACCGCCAAGTCCCACGCCGGCGTGGGCCGCGTCGCCTGGCGGGCCCAGAGCCCCGAGGCGCTCGAGCGCGTGGTGGCCCGCATCGAGGCGACCGGGTTGGGCGAGGGCTGGGTGGACGGCGAGATGGGCCGCGGCCGCACCTTCCGCTACCGCAACCCGGACCAGCACCTGATGGAGGTCTACTTCGACACCGAGTGGTACGAGGCCGATGACACCGACCGGCCGGCCCTGAAGAACCAGGCCGCCAAGTTCCCCGGCTTCGGCGCCAACGCCCGCCGCCTGGACCACATCAACTACCTGACCGCGGACATGGCCGGCGTCTGCGACTTCACCGAGAACGTGATGGGTGGCTACACCACCGAGTTCATCCAACTTGACGACGGCGACGTGGGCGGCCACTGGTTCACCTTCGGCCAGAAGTCCTACGACATGGTCTACTCCGATGACTGGACGGGCACCTCGGGCCGCCTGCACCACCTCGCCTTCGCCTCCGATACGCGCGAGGACATCCTCAAAGCCGCGGACATCTTCCTGGAGAACGGCATCTTCATCGAATACGGCCCCTACAAGCACGCCATCCAACAGGGCTTCTTCCTCTACGTGTGGGAGCCGGGCGGCAACCGGATCGAGCTGGCCAACCAGGGCTCCCGCCTGATCCTTGCCCCGGACTGGAAGCCGATCCCCTGGTCCCAGGGCGAGCGCGCCAAGGGCCAGGCCTGGGGCATGAAGACCATCCCCACCTTCCACACCCACGGCACTCCCGTGGTCGACGACGCGGATACCACCGCCAACCCGCACGGCGCCCCGAACCAGGACGAGGGGCTGGAGTCCTGACCCACCCCGTACCACATAGGCTCGGACCATGTCCCGAGATTTTGGTTTCGTCGCCGGCGCCCCGGTGAACCGCCTGGCCACCAGCTCCGCGTTCGCCGTGGCGTCGGCCGCCGCCATCGGCGGGCTGACGCTCATCGAGCCGCGGCACCTGGGGCCCGGCGCCCAGGCCGCCTACCGGATCACGACGGCGGCGCTCACCGGCGCGTACACCGCCGCCACCCTGCCCGTCGGCACCACGGTGGGGATGCCCGCTCGCTACACCGACGGTCCCCGCGGACAGTTCATTCCCCTGGTCGACATTGGGCGCGGTTCGGCGGCGCTGGCCGCCGGCGGCCTCTCTCTGGGCCTGGCCGAACCGTTCGAGGCACTGGACGCCCGTATCACGGACTGGCTCGCCGATCGCGGGGTGCGCCGCCCGCGCTGGTGGATGGCCGGCGTCGGGGTGGCGATGGTGGCGGCCGGCTGGGCCTCCGACCGGGCCGAGGCCCGCGCCCTGCAGCGCGCGCTGCAGCGGGGCGCGGATGAGTACACCGAGGACGGCGGCCACGGCCCCGTCGACCCCGCCGTCGCGGCCATCCTGGACGTGCTGCTGCAGCCCGGTATCCCCGGGACCGAGGCGTTGCGGCTTCAACTGGAGACGGCAGAGCAGCAGGGCACGGCAATACAGCAGGACGCCGAGTTCATGACGGACGCCTTCCTGGTGGTCCACCCGGACACCCCGCGGATCACCCCGCGGACGCAGACCTGGCCGGTCAAGGCCCGGTTCCAACGCGGCGACGCCCTGTTCGAGATCGAGCTGCAGGTCCACGGCGGACAGCTGGACTCGGTGTCCCTCATGCTGGCCGACGAGATGTTCGGGCCGGACAGCCCGGTGGACCACGAGGCAGCCATCGAATCGATCACCGCCTGGCCGGACCCCGAGGAACTCGAGCTCGTCACCGAGGCCGCGGACCCGCTCCCCTGACGGCCGCCCCGGTTTAGTCGGGAGTGATTCACGTTTTCGGCGGCCGAAAGCGTGAATCACTCCAGACTCAACGTGAGGGCGGCCCGCCTCAGAACCCGATCTCGGCGCGCTGCTTCGTCTCCGCAGCGTGCTTGGCCTCGGCCTTGACCAGGACCTCTGCCGCACGGTCGCGGGGAACGATCGCGACCCCGTCGTCGTCACCGAGCACCAGGTCGCCCGGGTGCACCACCACGGTCCCGACGGCGGCCGCCACCCCGCCCACGAACGGCCCGTTGCGGTAGGGGCCGGCCGGCGTCGTGCCTCGGGCGAAGACCGGGAACCGCATCTGCTCGAGATCCACCGCGTCCCGGACGCAGGCGTCCAGGACAAAGCCGACGCAACCGCGGGCCATGGCCCGGCCGGCGATCAGCTCCCCGATCAGCGCGCGGTGGGTGGCGCCCTGGCCGTTGACCACGAGCACGTCGCCGGGCTGCAGGGAGTCGATGGTCTCGTGGATGCCAAGGTTGTCCCCGCCCGCCACCGTCACGGGCACGGCCCGGCCGACCATCCGGATCCCGGCGGAAGGCCACACGGACTGGATGCCGGAATCGACCACGTTGAGGCGGTCCATGGCGTCACCGACGTTGGCTACCGGCAGGGCGGCGAAGCGTCCGATCAGCTCTGCCTCGGTCAACTCAGCCAGCTCGCTCACAGGGACCCCACCACGTTCGGCACTAGGCGCATGAACGCCTCGGCCTGGCGGATCTCCTTGTTCCCGGTGACCTTGCGGGCATGGTTGCCACGGTGCTCGGCTCGCTCGGCGTAGTAGGTCTGCAGGTAGGCCTGCGCCTTCATCTCGGCCATGGCCGCCTTCTTCTGCTCGAAGACCGCGGTGATGTCCACGAAGACGGACGGCACGAAGCCGCACAACTCGGGCTGGTGGGGCTCGAAGACCAGGAACTCACTCGGCGGGGCGGTCTTGAACCCGGACTCGACGCCGGCCCCCGAGGTCATCAGGCGAGCCTTCTGGACCATCTCGTAGGCCACCGGGTGGTCCGGGTTGAAGGGGTCCTTGTCCGGGTGGGTCAGCACCACGGTCGGGGCGAACTCGCGCATCAGGTCTGCCAGCCGCTCGATGTCCGGGTGGTCGTTGACCAGGGGGTAGTCGCCCAGATCGAAAGCCTCGAAGGAGGCGCCGAGGTGCTGCGATGCGCGCTCGGCCTCCCCATGCCGGATGCGCTTGACGTTCTCCTCCGTCTGGCCCTCCTCCTGCCACAGGACCCCGGACTCGCCGCGCTCACCGTAGGTCAGGGCGACGACCTTGGCCTCACCGCCGGCCTGGACGAACGTGGCGACGGCACCGGCCGCACGCCAGACGAAATCGGCGGAATGGGCCCCGACCACCAGGAGGCGGCCTGCGGAACGGTCGGAGGGAGAACTGCTGGTCATGGTGGGGTTCCTTTCGGGGGTCAGCGCCGGTGCACCGGTGCTGGAGGCTCACTCTTGCCCCCAGCGTAGACAGGAATCAGCGAGACTGCCAACAAAATTGTTGACAATCCAACTGCCTACGGGGATAGTGACATGTGTTTCAGATCACCGCACGACGACCTCAACCGACGCCCCCGTGACCAGATCCGAGAAAGGTTTCGATCCTTGCCTTCGAACCACTCCGCCGCTCCAGCCGCAGAGACGCCCCACTCCCCGACGCCCCCAGCCGGTGCGGTGGCCCCCACCCCCGCCGAACAGCGCAAGGTCCTCGGCGCCAGCTTCGTGGGCACCGCCATCGAGTGGTACGACTTCTTCATCTACGGCTCGGCGGCAGCCCTGATCTTCGGACCACAGTTCTTCCCGAGCGAGGACCCGATTGCCGGGACGCTCGCGGCCTTCGCCACCTTCGCGGTCGGGTTCATCGCCCGGCCGATCGGCGGACTGCTCGCCGGCCACTTCGGCGACCAGATCGGCCGCAAGAAGATGCTGCTGATCACCATGCTCGTGATGGGCGGCGCCACCGTGGGCATCGGCCTGCTGCCGAACTTCGCGACGATCGGCGTCTGGGCGCCGATCCTGCTGGTGGTGCTGCGCTTCGTCCAGGGCCTCGGCGTGGGCGGCGAGTGGGGTGGCGCCGTCCTCATGGCGGTCGAGTACGCCCCGCGGAACCGGCGAGCCCTGTTCGGCGCCTTCCCGCAGATGGGGCTGCCCGTCGGCATCATCGTGTCCAACCTGGTCTTCATCCTCGTCACAGCCACCCTCGCACCGGAGGCCTTCCAGGCCTGGGGCTGGCGCGTGCCATTCCTGGTCTCCGCGTTGCTGATCATCGTGGCCCTCTACCTGCGGTTCAAGGTCGAGGACTCCCCGGTCTTCCAGCAGACGCAGGAGAACGACGAGGTACACCGCTTCCCCCTCGGCGAGCTGCTGCGCCACCACGGCGGCACCACCCTGCTCGCCGGCCTGGCCTCCGCCGCCTCCCCGGCCATCGGCTACCTCTACTCCGTGTACATGCTCTCCTACGGCACCGAGGCGCTGGGCCTCCCCCAGCCCACCATGCTCTGGCTGATCGTCGGCGGTGCGGTGGTCCACCTGGTCACGGTGCTGCTGGGAGCGATGCTGGCGGATCGCTTCCGGCAGAAGTCCGTCTTCGTGGCCGGCGCGGCGCTCGTGGTCCTGGGCGCCTTCCCGTTCTTCTGGCTCGTGGACACGGCGCAGCCGGTGCTGATCCTGCTCGGGTTCGCCGTCCTCCTGATCGCCCAGTCGCTCATGGCCGGTCCGCAGGCGGCTCTGGTGGCCGAGTTGTTCCCCGCCAATGTCCGGTACTCGGGCGCCTCCACGGCCTACCAGATCGGCTCGATCGTCGGCGGTGGGTTCGCCCCGCTGATCGCCACCAGCCTCTATGCCAGCTTCGGCGCCTCCTGGCCGATCTCGCTGTATATCCTGGCTCTCGGCGTGCTGGCGCTGGTGACCATCCTGCCGCTGAGGACCGGCCGCTTCGATGCCTCCTGGGAGAGCTCGCGGTAACTGGGCACAGCTCACGACGCCGGCCGGCCGGCTTCCGCGGCGCAGGCCCCCTGGCCCGCGGTTCCCGGGCGCGGACACAGCACCGCGCCGCAGGCCAGGGGCTGGACGGCACTGCGGTACAGGTCCAGGTAGCCGACGGGGCCGGCGTCGGGCTGGTGCTCTTCCGGGCGCCGGAAGGGCGGCCGGACCTGGAGCACCGCCGGGTCCACCAGGACGTCGATGGTGCCGGCCTGGAGATCGATCGCGATGGGGTCCCCGTCCTGGATCAGTCCGATGGCACCGCCAGTGGCGGCCTCGGGAGAGACCTCCCCCACCATGACCCCGGAGTTGGCCAGCCCGGAGTACTGACCGTCGGTGACGAAGCCGACCCGACCGGCCAGGCCGGCACCCTCGAGCGCGAAGATCAGGCCGGAGACGAACCCCATCCCCGGGCCGCCCTCCAGGCCGAGGCCGCGCAGGACCACCACGTCGCCGGCCTGGACCCGGCCCGCGGCCACCGCCTCGATCCCCTCCTCCCGGGAGTGGAAGATCCGCGCGGGGCCGGTGAAGGTATAGGGCCCCGGGTCTGGGATGGGCCGCTTGGACACCGAGCCGGTGGCAGCCAGGCTGCCCCGCAGCACCACGATGGAGGGCTGGGTGGAGTACGGATCCCCCAGGCCGCGGATGACCGTGCCGTCCGCCGGTGGCGCAGCGCCGATGCGTGCGGCGAGCGTCTCTCCCGTCACCGTGATCCGGTCGGTGGACAGCAGGGGTGCCAGCTCCCGGAGGATCGTGGCCGCTCCCCCGGCGTCCTCAAGGTCCTCCACCAGGTGCGGGCCGTTGGGGCGGATGGAGGCCAGCAGCGGCACCCGGCGGCCCTGGGCGCGGAAGGCCTCCCAGACGTCGACGTCCAGTCCCGCCTCGACCGCGACGGCCTGCAGGTGCTTGATGGTGTTCACCGAGGCTCCCACGGAGAGCATCACGGTGACCGCATCATGGATGGCGCCGGCGGTGATGATGTCCCGGGGGCGGACGTCGTGCCGCAGGGCGTGGGCCATCGCCGCGGCGGAGCGGCGGACGGAGTCCCACATCCGCTCGCTGTTCGCCCGGACGGGTGCCGCCCCGGAGACGGCCATGCCGAGGACCTCGGCGATCATGTGCATGGAGTTGGCGGTGGCCAGCCCGGCACAGACTCCCGGGCCGCGGATGGCGGTGTCCGCCATCGCCTCCATCTCTCCCTGGTCGCCGCCGCGGATGGAGTGGTAGGAGGCCTGGAGGAACACCTCCTCGATGTCCGCGCCGCCGTCCTCCGCCAGCCCGGAGTGCTGGTAGCCGCAGGGGATGACCACCGTGGGCACGTTGAGCCGTCCGGCGGCCATCAGGTGGGCCGGAGTGGTCTTGTCACAGGAACTGAGGCAGATCATCCCGTCCAGCTGGGCCCCCTCGACCATCACCTCGATGTCGTTGGTGATCAGGTCCCGCGCCGGGAGCACGTACCGGCCGGCCCGGCCGACGCTCGTGATGAAGTCCGAGGGTGCGGAGGTACGGATCTCCAGGGGAAGCACCCCCAGGCTCCGCAGCTCCTCCTTGAGCACCACCACGATCCCGTCCAGGTGGGCGAAGCACGCCGCCAGGTCGTTCGAGGTGTTGACGATGGCGACCTTGGGCCGGTCCAGGTGCTCGGGGTCGATCCCCAGAGGCTTCCATTCCGCCCGCCGGGCCAGGGAGCGCATGGAGTCCACGGGGAAGTTGCTCCGCAGCGGTGGCCAGGGCGGGATCATGGGGGTGGTGTTCATGGTTGTGCCTTCCTTCAGTCGTCCGGTGGCAGGTCGGTCCCCAGGTATGCCCCGGCGTCAGCCAGCCGCCCCTGGAGGCGAGCCACGTCGATGCCGCCCACCGCTGTCCCCTCGGTGAGGCTGAGGTGTGCCGCGGTCCCGGCGGCCTGTCCCATGACAAAGCAGGGGCCGGTGACGCGGGCCGAGGACTGACCCCATTGGGTCATCGAGGCGGAGCGCCCCACGGTCAGCAGGTTGTCCACCCCCTGCGGTAGGAGCATGCGGTACGGCAGCTGGTTGAAGCCCCGGGATTCGAGTCCACCGGGCGGAAACCTGAACTCCACGGTCCCCTCCACATGGGCCTCCACGGGCCAGCCCTGGACCCCGATGGCATCCTCGAAGTCCACGCAGCCCAGGATGTCCGCCTCACTGAGCTGGTAGGCGCCGAGGCTGCGGTAGGTCTCACGGATGCCGATCTGCGGTGCGATGTCCACCACGTAGGCTTCCGCGAAGCCGGGGGTGTGGTCCCGGATGAACCCGAAGACGTCCCACACCTGGCGCCGGCCCTGCAGTTCGCCGTGGGAGAGCTGCCACAGGTCCGTGCCGTCCACCGCGGAACCGTCCTCATTGGACAGCTGGGTCAGGTTGGCCCGCCACTCCAGGGGGTTGCGCTGCGGTCTGACGATCGGCTTCTTACGTGGGAAGGTCCGTTCCCCCCGGGCCTCGGCGTCCTCCATCAACGTGGCCACGGTCCGCCAGGCCTCTCCGGCCGACCGGTGGTCCACGCCGTTGATGCGGAACATCAGTGACGGGTAGAGGAGCTCGGCGGACTTCTCCACGGGGGCGCCGGACCATCGCACGAGGTCGGCGTCCCCGGAGCCGTCGATGAAGACCTGCCCGCGGATGGCGGCCCGGCCGGACTTGGATTCGATCAGCACCGCATCGATCCGCTCGTCGGCGGCCATGGCCGCGCCGACGGCCGTGGCGTGGAACAGGATGTCCGCTCCGCTGCCGACCAGGAACTCGTCGGCCGCGACCTTGTAGGCCGAGATGTCGAAGGCCTGGGCCTGGATCCGGTCCTGGACACTGAGGTGCGGCTCGCTGAGCCCATCCATCCGGTCGAGCCGGTCCAGCAACTCGTCGGCGTATCCGCGCACGACCCGCCGGTGCTCGCCCCGGACGCGGGCGTGGAGCCCGCAGAACGTGCTCAACCCGCCCATGGTCCCGGCGCCGCCCAGGAAACCGTAGCGCTCGATGAGCACGGTCGACCGGCCCTCGCGGGCAGCTGACGCGGCAGCCATCAGACCGGCGGGGCCACCGCCGACGACCACCACCTCGTACTCGCCGATGACCGGTGTGGCCCGGGGTTGCTCCTGGATGGCGTGGCTCATCATGGTCCCTTTCATCGAACGAAGGCGCTGTGCCCGGTCAGGGCGCGCCCGAGGATCAGCGTGTTCATCTCGCGGGTGCCCTCGAACGTGTACATGGCCTCGGCGTCCATGAAGTAGCGGACCACGTCGTTCTCCAGGAGCAGGCCGTTGCCGCCCACGGTCTCCCGCGCCAGGGCCGCGGACTCCCGGAGCCGGTTGCCGGCCACCAGCTTGATCAGGCTCGGCGTCACGTCATCGGCCACGGGGTGAGTGGTGGTACGCACGGCCAGGGCGAGGGTCTGGGCGATGTTCTCCACGATCCGCACCAGCTTGTCCTGCACCAGCTGGAAGGACGCGATGGGCCGGCCGAACTGCTCACGCCGCTGCGCATACCCGAGGGCCGCCTCGTAGGCGGCCAGCTGCATTCCGGCGGAACTCCAGGCGATCTCGGGGCGCAGGGTGCGGAAGGCGCGGTTGAGGTCCGCGAACGAGGTGATGCGGGGCAACCTCAGTTCGTCCGGGACCTGGACCTCCCGCAACGTGATGTCCGCATTGTGGACGGTCCGCAGCGCCGCCTTGTGCTCGATCACGGACATCTCCACCCCCGGTGCCCGCGCGGGGACCAGGAAGGCCAGGACGCGGTCGCCGCCCTCCTCCCGGGCCACCACCACGGCGTGGTCCGAGATCGTGGCGTTGCCGATCCACCGCTTGGCGCCGTTGAGGACCCAGCCCTCGCCCTGGCGGCGGGCGGTGGTGGCCAGGCCGCCGGCGATGTCCGATCCGTGCTCGGGCTCGGTGAGGGCGAAGCAGCCGGTCATCCGGAAGTCGATGATGTCCTGATCCCAGTCCGCCACCTGCGCGGGGCTGCCGCCCTCCAGCACGAGGGTGCGGAACATCCCGACCTGGCCGCCGTAGGTCATGGACACGGACAGGTCGGCACGGCACAGTTCGATGCTGCGGAATCCCCGGTACAGGGCACGGGTCCGGCCCTCACCGTCCACCAGGGCGGGGTCGTCCACGAGGCGCATCTCGGCCAGCGGCCCGCGGAGATGGCCGAGGTGGGCCGCGCGCTCCCAGTGGTCGGGAAGGGTGGGCCGGACATGCTCGTCGAGGTAGGCCCTCAGCTGGAGCAGCTTGGCCCGCTCCGCGGCGGTCAGGTCCGCGGCGAACCCGAGCAGGTCGCCGGGATAGGTCAGTTCGGTCCCGTCCTGGACGGCGGCCTCGGTCATGGTGTCCTTCCCTGGGCTTCACGGTCGCGGGTCATGTCCTGGCGCAGTTGGGCGAGGTTCAGTTTTCCCTGCGGGCTCCGGTCCAGGACGGGCCGGACCATCACGTGCCGGGGTTTCTTGTAGCCGGCCAGCCGGGAGGCGGCGTGGTCCAGGATGGCCGTGGCCGGCGTCGCGTCCTGCACGGCGACGGCGGCCGCCACGATCTCGCCGAAGCGGGCATCCGGAAGCCCCACCACCACGGCGTCGAGCACCGAGGGGTGGCTGAGCAGGGCTTCCTCCACCTCCTGCGGATAGACCTTCTCGCCACCGGTGTTGACCACGGAACTGCCACGGCCCAGGAACTCGATGTGGCGGTCCTCCAGGACGCGGACCCAGTCGCCGGGCACCACATGCTGTTTCCCCCGGATCATCGGGAACGTCTCGGCCGTCTTCCGCTCGTCACCGTGGTATCCACGGGGCAGTGCGCCGTGGGAGGCCAGGATGCCCAGCGCGCCGACGCGGTCCTGGACCTCATTGAGGCCCTCGTCCAGCACGACGGCGGTCGGGAACAGTCGCGGACGTCCCGGCAGGTCGTCTGCGCCGTCAGTCTGGGTGACGGCGAACCCCCCGCCCTCGGTGGTGGCGAGAAGATCCACGATGGACACCTCACCCTGTTCGTGAAACCGGCGCTTGGTCTCGGGGCTGAAGCGCATCCCGGAGCTGTAGACGGACGTGACGTGGCCGAGCCGGAGGCCCAGCCTGTCTGCGGCGTCCAGCACGGGGATGGCCACGGCGTCACCGGCCACCACGAGGCGGGTGGCCCCTCTCTCGCCGGCGAGCCGGACCGCGGCCTCCGCGTCCAGGCGGGGCGAATCGGTGGTGAGGACCGTCCCGCCCAGGACCAGCGTGCTGAGGGAGACGGTCAGGGCGGTTCCGTGGATGAAGGGGGCCAGGGGCAGGGTGACCACGTGCGGCGTCCTCGCGTCCATCGCGGCGGCCACGGCTCCGGCCACGTCACCGGGCGGCTCCAGTCCCAGGACCGTGTAGGTGCTGAACAGTTGCGAGGCGAACAGGTCAGAGGCCACCCACCGTGCCGCCTTGGGCCGCCCCGTGGTGCCTCCGGTGTAGATCCAGAGTTCGGCGTCCTCCGGAGGAGAGGGCGGGAGCGAGCCGTCCCGGTTCACGGCCTGGTCCCAGCACAGGACGGTCCGGGAGTCTGGCTCTCTGTCCGTGGTGGCCCCGCCCGCGGGGCGCCCAGGCGTGTCCTCCACCCGGATCAGGACCGGCGGGGAGGCGAGGAGCTCCAGCGCTCCGTCCACGACTTCCCCGAGCGAGTCCGGTGCCACCAGGGCGGAGGCCTGCGAGTCCGCCAGCAGTTGCGCCAGGTCAGCGGATCGGATCCGGTAGTTGAGGGGTGCCGGGATGATCCCGGTGGCCAGGCACGCGTAGACGGCGATGAGGAACTCGGGCCGGTTGTACAGCAGGATTGCCAGGCGATCGCCGGGGCGGACGCCGTGGTCCTGCAGCGCCCGGGCCAGGCCGGCGGCATCCCGGGTCAGCTGACCGTATGTCCAGGTTCGTCCGTCCGCGCCCACCACGGCCGTCCGGTCCGGATCGGCCGCGGCGATCCCCTGCCAGACGAGGCTGTGCTGGCCGCTCACGCCTTCTCCCGGGCGGAACGCGGGCCGGAGGGCTGGGCCTGGCGGTCCAGGCCCCCGTGCCAGGCGCCGTCGATCGCCTCCGGCGACCAGCCGCCGTCGTGGTCCAGGGTCCGCAGCACGTCCGGGTGGGAGTAGAGCGTCAGGCGGTCCCCGCCGAGTCCGATGGCCTGACCCGTGACGCCCGCAGAGGCCTGTGAGGCGAGCCAGACGACCAGGGGCGCCACGTCCTCCGGGGAGCCGAGGGCGTGCTCTCGCCGGTAAGCGGCGGGGATGGGACGGCCCTGGAGGAAGTCCTCGTAGACCTGCGCATAGGCCGGAATGGTCGCCGTCATCGGTGACAGGGCGGTGGGGATCACCGTGTTGACCGTGATGTTGGCCCGGGCCAGTTCCAGGGACCACGTCCTCGCCATGGCCACCAGCCCGGCCTTCGCCGCGGCGTAGTTGGTCTGCCCGAAGCTGCCGAATTGCCCCGCGGGGGAACCGATCAGGATGATCCGCCCGCCCTCACCCTGCTCGCGCATCGCCACGGAGGCCGCCCGGCCGCACGTGAAGGCGCCGCGGAGGTGGGAGGAGATCACCAGGTCGAAATCATCGTCGGACATCTTCCACAGCACGCGGTCCCGGAGCGCCCCGGCGTTGGCCACCATGACGTCCAGCCGGCCGAAATCCCCCACCGCCGTGTCCACGAGCTCCTGTGCCGTCGCCGCTGAACCCACCGCGGCCACCACGGCGACGGCGCGGCCCCCGGAGGCACGGATCTGCGCGGCGGTGGCGTCCGCCGTGGAGCGGTCCAGGTCATTGACCACGACGGCGGCCCCCGCCTCAGCCAGGGCCAGCGCGTAGGCCCGGCCCAGGCTCCGGCCGGCGCCGGTCACCACGGCGACCTGGCCGTCGAGGCGGGTGGCGGCCCCGGCCGGGGCGACGCTCATCGGTAGTACCTCAGGACGAACTCGGCCACGCAGACCGGCTTCTCACCGCCCTCGAGCTCATAGGTGACCTTCAGGACGACCTGCCATCCGCCGTCGAGCTCCGTCACCTCCAGCACCTCGGCCCGGGCCCGGACCCGGGCACCGGCCGGCGTGGGTGCCGGGAAGCGCACCTTGTTGAGGCCGTAGTTGATCCCGACGCCGGCCCCGGTCACCTTCCACAGCTGGGACAGGTGCGGGACGACGATGCTCAGGGACAGCAGTCCGTGGGCGATCCGCGTGCCATAGACGCTGCTGGCGGCGAAGGCCTCGTCCACGTGGATTGGATTGTGGTCCCCCGTCAGGTCCGCGAAGACGTCGATGTCCTCCTGGCTGATGGTCCGCCAGCCCGACGGGCCCAGGGTCCGGCCCCGCAGGCCGGGGAGCTCGTCCAGGGTCACGGTGACCGGGGTGGTCAATGGGGTGCTCATACGGATTCCCTTTCTCAGGTTGCCTGAAACCTAGGGGGTGGAGGACCGGCGCCTCCACCCTCCTTCCGTTCTCCGGAAGGGGCCGTTCTGGGCCTCTTCCACCCCGGTTACCGTGACTGTGATCCACCTCACCCTTGTAGGAGGTCCATCCGTGGTGCAGACCAGCCCAGCAGGCGTCAGGTCAGACGCCCCCACGCCTGAGAACAACCCACCGGAGGCGGCACCGGCCACCTTCTCCATCAAGTCCGTGTCCAAGGTCTTCGCGACCAAGACCCAGCGCACCGAGGCACTCCAGGACATCAACCTGGACATCTCCGAGGGCGAGACGGTCTCCCTGATCGGCCGCTCCGGCTGTGGCAAGTCCACCCTGCTGCGCATCATGGCCGGACTGCTGCCGCCCACCGAGGGCAACGTCTACGTCTCCGGAAAGCCGCTCTGGAAGGGACATGCCGTGGAAAGCGGCGTGCTGGAGCAGCTCGGGGTGGTCTTCCAGGAACCCCACCTGTTCCCGTGGTTCGACATCACGGACAACATCGCCCTGCCCCTCAAGCTCCGCGGTGTGGGCAAGGTCGAGCGCCGCCGCCGGGCCACCGAACTGGCCGATCTGGTGGGCCTCGGTGATTTCCTGAAGTCCTACCCGCGCGAGCTCTCCGGCGGCATGCGTCAGCGGGTGGCCATCGCCCGAGCCCTGAGCCGGGACCCCGAACTGCTGCTCATGGACGAGCCCTTCGGCGCCCTGGACGCCCTGACCCGGGAGAAGATGAACCTGGAACTCCAGCGCATCACCCTGGCCACCGAGGCCACCGTCGTCTTCGTCACGCACGACATCTCCGAGGCGGTCTTCATCGGGGACCGGGTGGTGCAGCTGACCCCACGCCCGGGACGCATCCAGTCCATCGTGGAGGTCGGCCTCGACCGCCCCCGCCCGCTCGACGTCCAGGCCACCGAGGCCTTCGGCTCCACCGTCCGCGATCTCCGGCACGCTCTGGAAAGCGAGGAATCATGAGTTCGTCACGATTGGCAAGACTCCTGCCCTGGGTCGGCGCACCCCTGCTCATCGTGGTGCTGTGCACCATCTGGGAGATCAGCGTCCGTGTCTTCGATGTCTCCACCCTGATCCTGCCCCCGCCCTCCCTGATCGCCGAGCGGCTGGGCGAGCTGGTCCAGGACCCGGAGGTGTGGGGCCACGCGTGGATCACCGCCTCGGAGATCATCATGGGCTTCCTGGCGGCCGTGGTCCTCGGCGTCCTGGTGGGGGTCGTCCTGGGCAAGGTGGCCTGGCTGGAGATGACGGTCCGGCCGATCATCGTCCTGCTGCAGGTGGTGCCGAAGGTCGCCTTCGTGCCGTTGTTCGTCATCTGGTTCGGCTTCGGCATGAGCTCCAAGGTCATCATCGCCGCCATGCTGGCCTTCTTCCCGATCATGCTGAACGTCCTGCTGGGCGTGAAGTCGATCGACCCCGGGCACCGGGACGTCATGACCGCCCTGAACGCCGGCAAGATGCAGCGCTTCACCAACCTCGATTTCCGCAGCGTGATGCCCTATCTGCTGGCGGGCATGGAGACCGGCATCGTGTTCGCCGTGATCGGGGCCATCGTGGGCGAGTACCTCGGCGGCAACGAGGGCCTCGGCTACATGGTGGTACGGACCCTGAACCAACTGGATGCCCCCGGGCTGTTCGGCGTGGTCGTCCTGCTCGCCGTCCTGGGCCTGGTGCTCTACGGAGCGGTCTTCATCCTGAAGCGCTTCCTAATCCCGTGGCACGAGTCCGTGTACGCGCAGCAGGGGAACGTGGCATGACTGCCCTCGGCGCACCGTCCGCCGTGGCGGGCCGGACCACACCGGGCGGCGAGGACCAGCGCCACCCGCGCCTCGTCGTCGTGCCCTCGTCCGGTGGAACCCTTCCACCGCCGCACCGCGGGCCGGCAGCGGATCATCCGCGGCGGTCCGTCCTGGGCCGCCTGCACCGGCTGCTCTCCGCCTTCGACCACGAGCACCCGCACCTGACCCTGTCCGATCTGAGCCGACGGTCCGGGCTGCCGCTGACCACCACCCACCGCATGGTCGGTGAGCTGCTGTCCCTGGGGATGCTCGACCGTGATGACGAGGACCTGCTGTGCATCGGCGTGGACCTCTGGAACTTCGGTCTGCTGGCGCCCAAGACCCACGGCCTGCAGCGGGTGGCCCTTCCGTTCATGCAGGACCTCTACTCCACCACGGGATTCCCCGTCCACCTCGGCATCCCGGACGGGCCGCAGATCACCACCGTGGAGAGCCTGCGGCCCCGCGGTCCGGGTAACGAGCGTCCACGCATCGGCCAACGGGACCCCTACCACGTGGTGGCCGTGGGCATGGCCCTGCTGGCCTTCCAGGACCCTGCCGCCCAGCAGCGGTACCTGGCCCGGCTGGAGGCGCGCCAGGGCACCGGCGCCGATGCAGCCGGCGCCGTCCGGGCGGCCCTGGCCGAGACGCGGACCACCGGGTACTCCGTCAACAACAACAGGACCTTCCCCCGCGTCGGCATCGGGGCACCGATCCTGGACCGCCAGGGCCGGCCGGTGGCCGCCATCTCCATCGTGGTCCCCGAGGGGACCACCAACACCCCCTACGGACTGCTCGTCCGGAGCACGGCGCGCTCCATCCAGCGAACCGCCCTGGAACAGCACATCCCCCTGCCCGCCGATGCCGGCGCCGGCCGGCCTCGCAGCACCGCAACCGACTCCGGAGGAGATCACTCATGACCAGGCCCGATACCCCGACCCCTCATCTCCTTGCCCGGCAGGGGCCACTCCGATCCGACACGGGGCTGCTCGGCCGCGGCCTCAGCAGGCGCACCCTCTTCCGCGGCTTCGGCGCCGGGGTCCTGGCCGTGGCCGGCACCGGCACCCTGGCCTCCTGCGGCACGGACGGCGCCACGGGAGGTGGCGCGGACGGCGGCGGGGAGGCGTCGCTGGGCGAGGTGACCTACATCAGCTTCCTGCCGTTCGAGACCCTGTCCTTCGCCGCCGAGATGCTGGCCATGGCCGCCGGCCATGACGCCGCCCATGGCATCGACCTCGGCTATGAGGTGGCCCGCGGCACCTCGCCATCACTCCAGGCGATGATCGCCGGGGCCGGCCTCGTGGCCCGCTGCAACACGGTGGACCTGGCCGCGGCACGGGCCCAGGGACAGGACGTGGTGAACATCGCCACCATCGCCCGGGGACCGGCCCAGCGCATCAACTTCTCGAAGGAGCGCCCCATCACCACCGCTCAGGACATGGTGGGCATGACCATCGGCATCCCCTCCGAGGGCGGGAGCACGGAGAACAACCTCCGCCTGACCCTGGAGAACGCCGGCGTGGACTCCGAGCAGGTCAACCTCCAGGTGGTCACGGACAATCCCGCGTCCTGGGAGATGATCCAGCGCGGGCAGATCGACGGCTACATCTCCAGCCCGGATCAGAGCTTCCTGCTGCTGGACATGCAAGAGGGGGCCGACGCCATCGTGCTCGGAGACCTCTCCCCCGTCATCTCCGACCGCCAGTACTTCGTCACCACCGACCAGCACATCCAGGAGAAGCCGGACCAGCTCCGTGCCTTCCTGGCGTCACTGGAGGACGCGGTGACCTCCATGGTGGACGACACCGACCGGACGAAGACCCTCGAGGCGCTGCGGGAGGAGAACTCCTTCGCCAGCCTGGACAACGACTCCGTGGCCCGCTCCGCCCTGGACGTGCAGGTCGAGAACTTCGTCAATGACGAGGAACCGGATCCGCTGGTCACCGATGAGGAGATCTGGCTCGCCTCCATCGAGGAGCTGGTCACGACGGGCCGCATCGAGCCGGTGGATGCCCCGGAGTCCTGGATGACCAACGACCTCCTGCCCGCCTGACTGGACTCAGCTTCACCGGTTCACCGCCACACAGCACGGTGCCCCGTCCTCAACGGACGGGGCACCGTGCTGTGTGGCGAGCTGGCAGGGCGGGTGTCAGTGGCCGCTCGGCAGGGTCACCGATCCGACCGTGTACGGGGTTCCCGCGAGCTGCTTCTGGAGGATGGCCTCCATGACCGGCGTCGGGGACAAGCAGTCAGCGCAGGCCTCCGGGCCCGCCTCAATGGTGACCGTGAGCCGGGTTCCGGACTCGGCGGCCGAGTCGGGGTCCGGAGCCCAGAGGACCCGGTAGCCGTCGCTGGCCATCATCTGCCGGAAGTCGGCCAACGCTGCGTCGATGACCTGTGCCTCAGGTCCGGTGGTGGTAGCCATCAGGGGCTCCTTTCTCCGGCCGGTTCCGGCCGATGTGTCTGGTGGAGTTCCGGTGTTCAGCTCGTCCGGTACTCGACGGCGCTGTAGGACGAGGGCCGCAGCCGCGGGTTCAGCCCGAAGACCTCGACGACGGCGGAGACGCCCGCGTTGTTGGCCCCGGCCACCACGATCTGGACCGATTCCGGGGCGGCCAGGGCCGGTACCCGGTCCGGGGTCTGCGACCCCTGTGCGGTATCCGCGATCGCGTCCGGGTGGCCGGCCGCCAGCCGCCACCGGGCATGGTGGGAGATGGCGTCCTTGCCCACGCGGCCCAGATCCTCCCGGCTCCGGTAGGCATGGTCGAAGATGAACCGGCGCACCTGGTCCTTGTCCCAGCCGGCCCCCGCGAAGACCTGGGCGTGTTCCGGGCTCAGCACCAGCAGGGCGTTGGTGTACTCGTGGATGAAGGCACCGGTGCGGGTGATCGAATCCGTGAAGTCCAAGGCCAGTTGCTCGGCCTCCTGGGTGTGGCGGGCCTCGATGTGCATGACCGAACGGATCACGAACGAGGTGACCACGTCGTCGTCCTCGGCGAAGCCGTACTCCGTGTGCAGGGAAGGCCAGGGGCTCTGCTCCTGGTTCTCCCCGATGACGGCGGTGTACTTCGCCGGGGTGGCCTGGGTGGCCTGGTCCAGCTGGTGCGGCCGGAGTCCGAAGACGTTGATCAGGGCCAGCCTGATGGCCCGCCCGATCGTGGCATTGGCCCGGTGGCCCGAGCCGAAGATGTTGCCGCGGGAGTTGATGTCCAGCCGTTCCCGGACGGGACCGTTCACCACGGTGAAGGGTGCCGTGCCGGTGGTCGACTGCCAGATCCCCTTGCGCGGGTTGGGCTCCTGCGCAATGCCCTTCCAGGCCGCCACCACCACGGGGAAGTACTCGGGCCGGCAGCCGGCCAGGGCCGCGTTGATGGCCGCATAACGGACCGTCAGCTCCCGATTCAGGTGCGGGGTGGCGAAGAGGACCTCGTCCGGGTCCAGCGGCGAGGTGGCCAGGAACTCGTCGACGATCGACTCGCTCACGGGCACCACGGGCAGGCCGTCCGTCCACCCGTTCTCCTGGTACCGCTCCAGCACGTCCCGGATGCCCCGGGCATCGGCCTCCAGCGCCACCTCGCTCCGGGTGTCCACCGCCGGGCCGTTCACGCGACCACCTCCGCGCCGAGGATGCGCTCCACACCGGCGATGAGCTCCTCCGCACGGCCCTTGAGCTCCTCCGCGGACAGGCTCGCGATGGGATGGGTTGCGGCCAGGAAGTCGTATCCCGGGAAGCCCTGGAGCGAGGCCATGGCCTGGCCGGACATCAGGAAGGAATCGCTGACGATGCTGACGGCCGGCAGTCCGTGCCGCTCGAAGATGATGCCGTCCAGCACCGTGGCCGCACTGCAGGAACCGCAGTCTCCGACGGCGGTGACCACCAGGTCGCATTCGCGGACGATCTCGTCCCGCAGCTCGTCCTTCACCGGAGTGCCGAAGTAGTCCTTGGTGTACATCGTCACCGAGCCGATGCCGTGGCGCTGGCGCAACTCGTGGCCGAGGGCCTCCAGCAGGGGGGTGGCATTGGGCTTGGTGTTGTCCAGCAGGGCGACCCTCAGGCCGGCCAGGGAGCCAGGCCTGGGCGAGAGGGTCATGTCGCTGGCGCGCTCGGAAGCGCCCGTGGGATCGATCAACACTTCCATGGTGGTCATGTCCGGTTCTCCGTTTCATACTCGGGTACTCCACACACAACCAGCACGGTCCCGCCTGCTCAACGAGAGCTTCCGGTGGTTGGAAGGGCGGACCGGTGTTCCGCACAGCGGAAGGACAACCCGAGGCCGGATCGTCCGATGCCCACAATTGAGCTGACCCGGCACCGGAGCCTCAGCTCCCACCACCCATCGGAGGAACCATGACCGCCCAGCCCCTCGAAGACCTGCGCCAGACCCTGGCCGCGGACGGCTACATCCTGACGATCGACGAGTCCGGCGACCGGCTCGAGGCCCGCATCCGTGCCGAGGACGGAGTCTGCGGGGACTGCCTGGTGCCGAAGAACCTGATGGCCGCCATGCTCTCCAACGCCACCGGCACCGCCGCAGACTCCATCGACATCACCTACCCCACGGAGATCGGCGACGACGGCCAGCTGGTCTGATTCCGGTCTGAACACACCGCCGGCCGGGGGCAAAGCCCCCGGCCGGCGGTGTGTGGCGGTGTGTTCATCGGAGTGGCATCACTGCTCCACCCAGACCCGGTCATACAGGACCCCACTGTTGACCACGAGGGCCGGAATGGGCGTGGTGAGTCCGGGTCCGTGGACGCCCTTGCGGACCACCTGGGCCGGGGAGAAGGCCATCCCGAACGGACCGTAGGCCTCGTCGGAGATCATCTTCGCGGCCTGCTTGTACAGCTTGCCGCGCTCCTCCTGGTCCACGGTGGACGCCGCATTCGTCAGCACCTCATCGAGCTCGGTGTTCAGGTTCTCCTCCAGCGCCTGGGTCGCCGTCTCGGCGCCTTCCGGCAGTGGAGTGCCGCTGAATGGAGAGGTGGAGCCGAAGCGGACGGCCACGCCGATCCCGGCGGCGGGCTCCCATGCGCCCGCGGTCTGGAGCATGGACTCCCACTCGCCGCTGGTGAACTTGGTGATCACGTCGCCGAGGGGCTTGGAGTCGATCGTGACGTCGATCCCGGCTTCCTGCCATTGGGTCTGCAGCGCGGTGGTGACCTGACGGGCCGTCACGATGTCCGTGGTGCCCAGCTCAACGGTGAGCCCGCCGATCTCCTCGACCAGCTCCCGGGCCTTCTCCGGATCATAGGTACGGTACCCCTCGACCTCCGGTTCGTGGAACAGGCCGCCGGACGCGGTGAAGGACTGCGACATGTCACCCTGACCGCCGAAGAGTCCCTCGTTGATGGCCTCGAAGTCCGTGGCGTAGTAGATGGCCTCCCGCGCCTTCTTGTCGTCGAACGGCGCCTGGCGCGTGTTCAGCTGGATCACGTACGGAGAGGTGGGTGCGCCGGGTGTGGTGGTCAAGTTCTGGTTCTCCTGGGCCTGCTCGATCAGCGTGACCGAGCTCAGACCCTCAATCGCATCGCCCTGGCCGGCCTGCAGCGTCTGATACAGCACTTGGTCGCCGCCAACAGACTGGAAGGACAACTCGTCCAGGTACGGCAGGCCGTCTTTGAAGTACTCCTCGTTCCGCGTCAGCTCCAGCCGTTCGGACAACCGGTTGGCTTCGACGGTGAACGGACCAGCCGCGACCGGTGCCTGGCTGTACTGGTCCGCGCCCATCTCCTGGTATGCCGAGGGTGAGCCGATGAAGTTCAGGCTGGTGGATGGCATCGCGTTGACGAAGGCACCGTTGGCCACCGAGAAGTGGATCTCGAAGGTGAGATCGTCCACGGCCTGGACGGCTCCCAGCCGTTGCTCGATCACGGATTGGTCCACGTCCTCGGGCAGGGCCGCGTAGAGGTCGTCCAGGAACTGCTGGTCCAGGTCCGGCATGTCCCGCGTGAGATCGAGGTCCAGCTGTGGCGTACCCGTGCTGCCGGAACTCAGCGCACGGATCCAGTTCCACACCACCGCATCGGCGTTCAACGGGGAACCGTCCGAGAAGGTGATGCCTTCCCGGACCTTCACGGTCAGGGTCAGCCCGTCCTCCGAGAACTCATAGCTCTCGGCCTGGTTCGGTACGATCTCCGCGTTCTGGCCGTTCTCATCGGCTTCGAGGGTGAACAGCCCACCGAAGATCGCCGCGTTCTGAGGCATGTTGGCTCCGACCGTGTTGGAGGTGGCCGGGTCCAGACCTGTGGACCACCCGCCCGCGAAGCCGGCATCGAGCAGCACCGTCAGATCACCGCCGGTCTGCGGCTCGCCCATGGTGGCGGCGGCTTCACCGGCTTCGCCTTCCGCGTTGGGTTCTCCCCCACCACAACCGGCGAGGACGAGACTGAGGCTGGCCGCCAGGGCCAGGGTGCCGATGAGCCCGCGGCGCGGACCCTTCTGGCGGGGCAAGCTATTCATGACGACTCCCAAGAGGACGGTGATGGAGGATCAGCCGTAGTGACTCACGTCACATTGGCTTCACGGAAGTCTGTCCCAGGTGGACGGCGGCTACCATGCACCTTCCGTCGGACGAAAGGTGCTACGCGGGCAGGGCAGCCCTGGTGCCCTCCGGATGCCCGTTGGTGGGCAGCCCGTCGTCGTCCAGGGGGAAATGACAGGCCACGTAGCCACCGCCGGAACACGGTTCCAACTTCGGCTCCACCGCCGCACAGACATCCTGGGCAAAGGGGCAGCGGGTGCGGAACCGGCAACCCGAGGGCGGATCCAACGGGCTCGGGACGTCACCGGGCAGGGTGATGGGCCGCTTGGCCACGCCGGTCTCCGGGTCGAGACCGGGAACCGAGTCCAGCAGTGCACGCGTATAGGGGTGGCGCGGTGCCTCGTACATCCGGTCCGAGGGGGCGATCTCCGCCAACTGGCCGAGATAAAGCACCGCGACCCTGTCGCTGACCTGCTTCACCGTGGCGAGGTCGTGGGCGATGAAGAGGTAGGACAGCCCCAGTTCGACGCGGAGCTTCTCGAACAGGTTGATCACCTGTGCCTGGATCAGGACATCCAGGGATGAGATGGCCTCGTCGCAGATGATGACCGCCGGGTCCAGGGCGATGGCCCTGGCGATCGCGACGCGCTGAGCCTGTCCGCCGGACAGTTCCATGGGCCTGCGCCGCAGGTAGGTGTCCGGGTCCAGGCCCACGAGGTCCAGGAGCTCCCGCACCTTCGCCCGCCGTTCCGGCCGGCTCAGCGAGCGGTGGCTGTCCAGTGGTTCGGCCACCACGTCCTCGATCCGCCATCGCGGGTTCAGGGAGCTGAAGGGGTCCTGGTAGACCATCTGGAAATTGGACCAGACCTTCTTCAGTTCCTTGCGGCTGAGCCCGGTGAGGTCCTCGCCCCTGAACACGACGGATCCTGACTTCGGCCGGTCCACCTGGATCACGGCACGTGCCAGGGTGGACTTACCCGAACCGGTCTCCCCCACGATCCCCAGGGTCTCGCCGGGCATCAGGTCGAACGAGATGTCGGAGACGGCATGGACCACGCCCTCCTTCACTCCCCCGGGTCCACGGCTCTCGAATTCCTGGACGATGTTCCTGACGGACAGCAACGGTTCGTTCATGACTCAGTCTCCTCTCGGGGATCGCCGGTCACCGGATGCCAGCACGCGTACCAGTGGCCGGCGTCATGCTCCAGCAGTGCCGGTGCCGTGATGCAGGTCTCGGTCGCCCGGACGCATCGCGGCCGGAACGGGCAGCCCTCGATCCGCTGGGAGGGATCCGGCGGGTGCCCGCCGATGACGGTCAAGGCCGAGTGGGAGGGCCGGGACACCTGGGGAATGGCTTCCAGGAGGGCGCGGGTATACGGCATCCTGACGTTGGCGAAGAGTTCCGAGGTCTCGGCCTGCTCCACCACCTGGCCGGCATACATCACGAGCACTTCGTCGGCATAGCTGGCGGCCAGTCCCAGATCGTGGCTGATCATGATGACCGCGGTCCCCAGACGTTCGCGCAGGTCCACCAACAGCTCCATGATCTGGGCCTGTGTGGTCACGTCCAAGGCCGTGGTCGCCTCGTCCGCGATCAGCACCTTGGGGTCGGAGGCCAGCGCGATGGCGATCATGACGCGCTGGCGCATGCCGCCGGAGAGCTGGTGCGGATACTGGTGGAACCGCTTCTCCGGAGCCGGCAGCCGCACGAGTTTGAGGAGTTCGATGGCCCTCTCGGCAGCGTGCTTGCGGCTGACGGTTCGATGCGTCCGGACCGATTCCACGATCTGCGCACCGACCGACATGGTCGGGTTCAAGGAGCGTGCCGGGTCCTGGAAGACCATGGAGATCTCCTGGCCTCGCACCAACCGCATCTTCCGGTCGCTCAGGCCTACCAGTTCCTTGCCGTCGAGGTCCGCGGACCCCGAGACCTTGGCGCTGGGCGGCAAGAGGCCCATCAGGGCTCGGACGGTGACGGACTTGCCGGAGCCCGATTCACCGATGATGGCCAGCATCTTCCCGGGCCGGACGTTGAAGGACACTCCCTTGGCAGCTCGGATGCGCTTGCCGGCGCGCGTGAACGTGACCTGCAGGTCTCTGACCCTGAGGACCGGCTTGTCTCCGATCCCGTCGGAGGTGGCCGGTTCTGGTGTGATGGTCATGGTCGTGCTCATCGCCCACTCATCTCGTCGCGGATGTTCTCACCCAACAGGTTGAAGGACAGCACCGTGGCCAGGAGGGCCAGGCTGGGCCACAGCACCAGCAGTGGTGTGGCGGACATTGACTGCTGGCCCTCGAAGATCATGTTCCCCCAACTCGGTGCGGGCGGTGGGATACCGAGGCCGAGGAAGCTGAGGGCGCCCTCCGTCACGATCACGATGCCCATGCCGAGCATGGCGAAGTTCAGCATCTGCGGGGTGATGTTCGGCGCCACATGCCGCAGCAGGATGCGCCAGGCCGGGCTTCCGCTGAGCTCGGCGGCCTGCAGGTACGGCATGGTCATCACCCTCAGCGTGGCCGAGCGGGCCACTCGGGCCACGGCCGGGATGCTGAAGGCGGACAGCGCCAGGATGGTGTTCGGGATACTCGGCCCCAGGGCCTGGGCGATGAAGATGGTGAGGACCAGGGAGGGGAAGGCGATGAACACGTCGAGAACCCGCATGATGAGGTTGTCCACCCGGCCGCCGACATAGCCGGACAAGGCCCCGATACCCCCGCCGACGGCGAGTCCGATGAAGTTGACGGAGATGGCCACGATCAGCGACGACTGGCCACCGTGCAGCAACCGGGCCAGCACGTCGTTGCCGTTGATGTCCGTGCCCAGCAGATGGCCGGGGCTGCCCGGCGGCAGGGCGCTTTCCAGGATGCTGCCGCCGACCGGGGCCGGTACGGGAAACACGTACGGGGCCACGAAGCAGGCCAACAGCAGCAGACTGACGAAGGCCACCGGCAGGCCGACCACCAGCCGTTGGCGCAGGCGGCCCCAGCGCAGGTCGGAATCGTCGTGAACCTCGGGCAACGCGGCGAGGACTGCGGGGGCTTCAGTGACTGCCATAACGGATCCTTGGGTCGAGGACGGCATACATCAGGTCGACGACGAGGTTGGCGAGCACGGCCACGGCCGCGAAGATGAACACGCACATCTGCACCACGGCCACGTCCTGGGACATGGCACCCTCCAGCATCATCATGCCCATCCCCGGCATCGCGAAGATCTGTTCGATGATGACCGTGCCACCCACCAGGGTGCCGATGTTCAGGCCCACGATGGTCAGCAGCCCGAAGGAGGAATTGCGGAAGGCATGGAGCCAGAGGACCATCCCGGGGCGGACGCCCTTGGACCGGGCCGTGTCCACGTAGTCGGCGGAGTTCATCTGCTCGACGAGGTCGCCGCGCAGGAAACGGGTATAGAAGGCCGCCAGGGGGACGGCCAGGGCCAGGACCGGCATGGCGACCGATCTCAGGTTGGGCACCAGCCCGTCCTCCAGCGGGACGAACCCGATGGCGGGCAGCATCTGGAACGTGATGGCGAAGACCAGGACGAGCAGCATGGCCAGCACGAAGTTCGGAACCGCCAACATGGTCATGGCGACCACCATGGTGGCCCGGTCGAACAGCCCGCCGGGCTTGCGTGCGGCCATCAGGGCCACCGGGATCGCGATCCCGAGGGAGACCACGAAGGCGAGGACGACCAGCTCCAGGGTGACGGGAGCGCGATCGGCGATCATGTCCGCCACCGACTGGCCGCTGACGGAAGACTGGCCGAGGTCCCCGCGGAAGAGGCCGAAGAGCCAGCCGAAGTATCTCTCCGGAGCGGGCCGGTCCAGGCCCATCCGTTGACGGACTGCCTCGACCTGCTCCTCGGAGGCATCCATGCCGGCCTGGTTGCGCGCCGGGTCTCCCGGCATCAACTCCAGCAGCACGAAGACCAGGACGCTGATGGCCAGCAGCAGCGGAATGGTCATCAGCAGGCGGCGGCCGAACAGCCTCAGCAGGGGCGAGCCGCCGCCGGTGCCCCGGGTGTCCCTGCGTCTCTGCTTGCCTGGCGGTTCAGTCCCCTCCGGCCGGGCCGCGTGCGGGTGGACGGCGGTGTCAGTCACTGTTCAACCCACACGCGCTCGTAGATGACCCCCGGATTGACCGCCAGGGCAGGAATCGGGGTGGTGAGCCCGGGGCCGTGGACGCCCTTGCGGACCACCTGGGCCGGGGAGAAGGCGATGCCGAAGGGGCCATAGGCCTCGTCGGAGATCATCTTCGCGGCCTGCTGGTAGAGCTGTTCACGTTCCTGTTCGTCCACCGTGCCGGCGGCGTCCTGGATGACCTGGTCCAGGTCGGTCTGCAGCCCGCCGGCCAGGGCCTCGGCCGCGGTGCTGGCTCCCTCCGGCAGTGGAGTGCCGCTGTACGTGGAGGTGGAGCCGAAGCGGACGGCCACGCCGATCCCGGCAGCCGGGTCCCACGCGCCCGCGGTCTGGAGCATGGACTCCCACTCCCCGGTGCCGAACTTGGTGATCACGTCGCCAAGGGGCTTGGAGTCGATCGTGACGTCGATCCCGGCCTCCTGCCACTGGGTCTGCAGCGCCGTGGTGACCTGACGGGCGGTCACGATGTCCGTGGTGCCCAGCTCCACCGTGAGCCCGCCGATCTCCTCGACCAGCTCCCGGGCCTTCGCCGGATCGTAGGTGCGGTACCCGTCGACCTCCGGCTGGTGGAACAGGCCGCCGGACGCGGTGAAGGACTGCGACATGTCACCCTGACCTCCGAAGAGTCCTTCATTGATGGCCTCGAAGTCCGTGGCGTAGTAGATCGCCTCCCGCGCCTTCTTGTCGTCGAACGGCGCCTGACGCGTGTTCAGCTGGATCACGTACGGAGAGGTCGGCGCCCCAAGGGTGGTGGTGACCTGCGGATTGGACTGGGCCTGCTCGATCAGGGTCAGGGAACTCAGACCTTCGATGGCATCCCCCTGGCCGGCCTGCAACGTCTGATACATGACCTGGTCTCCGGCCACGGACTGGAAGGACAGCTCGTCCAGGTACGGCAGACCGTCCTTGAAGTAGTCCTCGTTCTTGTCCAGGTCCAGACGTTCGCTGATGCGGTTGGCCTCCACCGTGAACGGACCTGCCGCAACCGGGGCCTGACTGAACTCCTGGGCACCCATCTCCTGATACGCCGTCGGCGAGGCGATGAGGTTCAGGTTGTTGTAGGGCATGGCGTTCACGAGGGCGCCGTTCGCCGTGGCCAGCTGGATCTCCAGCGTCACGTCATCCACGGCACGGATGGCTCCCAGCCGCTGCTCGATCAACTCCTGGTCCACGTCCTCGGGCAGGGCCGCGTAGAGATCGTCCAGGAACTGCTGGTCCAGCTCCGGTACCGGCAGGTCCTGGGCCAGGTCCAATTGCGGGGCTCCTGTACTCCCCGAGCTGAGGTTGCGGATCCAGTTCCACAGGACGGCCTCGGCGTCCATGGGCGTCCCGTCCGAGAAGGTGATGCCTTCCCGGAGCTTCACCGTCAGGGTCAAGCCATCCTCCGAGAATTCATAGCTCTCGGCCTGGTGGGGAACGATCTCGGCGTTCTCACCGTTTTCATCCGCCTCGAGCGTGAACAGTCCTCCGAAGATCGCCGAGTTCAGCGACTGGTTCGCCCCCACCGAGTTGGAGGTGGCCGGGTCCAGCCCGGTGTCCCAGCCGCCGGAGTACCCGGCGTCCAGGAGCACCGTCAGGTCACCGCCGGACTGCGGTTCACCCACGGCGGCTTCCCCGTTGTCCGAGGCGTTGGTGCCGGCATCCCCGGCTCCGCAGCCGGCGAGGACGAGGCCCAGGCTCGACGCCAGGGCGACGGTTCCCAGGACCCCGCGGCGCGGGCCCTTCTGGCGTGGTCTACAGCTCATGACGACTCCCCACAGTGGTGGACGACAGGACCGGGATGTGACCTACAGCACATCTCGCTTGCAAGAAGTCTGGCCCAGTCAGAGAGTCGCTCACAGGTGAATTCCATCGGGTGAAAGCCAGTCGGAAGCCATCAGGACAGGTGGCCGGTCAGCCCTCTCCCAGCCAGCGCAGGGCGTTGCGTGAGCTGATGTCCTCCCACTGCTCCGCGGGCAGATCCATGTCACGCAAGGTCTTGGCCACCGGGTCCTCGCGGAGCATCGCGGGGAAGTCCGATCCCACCATCAGCCGGTCGGCTCCGAGCAGGTCGATGAGATAGCGCAGCGCCCGGTGGTCGAAGACCATCGAGTCGTAGTAGAACCGCCGCGCGATCTCCAGAGGCGAGGGGCCGTCGTCGTGCATCACGGCCCGGTCCAGGTCCACCGGACCCTCGTTCCAGGCGCCGCCCCAGAAGTAGTTGGCCCGCGGCAGCATCATGGCGAAGCCCCCGGCGGCATGGCTGAAGGAGATGCGTAGGTCCGGGCAGGCGGCGGCCGTGCCGCCCAGCACCATGGAACCGGCCGCGAACATGCCCTCCACCCCCACGACATAGGTCCCCATGGCGGACGGCGGCAGCCGGTTCATGGGTGCGGGCATGGCGTGGACGAATACGGACAGGCCGAGCCGTTCAGCCTCCTGGAAGAAGCCCAGGAACCTCTCGTGCCCGATCGAGTCCCCCAGGATGTTCGAGGCGATCTCGACGCCGGCCAGACCGGCCTCCTTGATCGCGGCCAGTTCGCCGGTGGCGGCGTCCGGGTCCTGCAACGGCACCATGCCGAGACCGGTCAGCCGATCCGGGTCATGGCCGCACAGTTCCGCGGTGAAGTGATTCACGTGCTGGGCCAGGGCCAGGCCGTCGGCCGGAGGGAGGTCGTACTTCAGCAGCGGCGGCATCGGGCTGACCACCTCCCGGTCCACGCCCGAGGCGTCCTGCGCCTCAAGGCGCCGTTCGGCGGCGAAGAACACGTCCTTGGCCCGGAACCGCATCTCGCCGAAGGCGAGGGTGCGGTCCGTGGAACCCGCCACGGACTCCATGGAGGGGAAGCAGGACGGGGCGTTTTCGGGGTAGCCGTCTGGCAGCACGTGGGCATGGGCGTCAATGATCATGGGGGTGTCCTTCTCCCGTTCGGGGATGACTCAGTGGCTCGTGGTCAGGAGGTGCGGCGCCACCACCGGATCAAGGGTTCGGCCGAGATGGGGTTGGACGGTGACGTGGATGGCGCTCTTGTCCTCACGGTCTCCGGCGAGGGTCTCGATGGCCTCGGCCACCTGTTCCAGGCCGAAGGTGTGGGTGTGCAGGCGTTCCAGCGGGAAGCGCCCGGATTCCAGCAGGGCGATCGCCTTCTCGTTGGCCGCCGAGTCCACGCCGTAGGCACCCCGGACGGTGAGTCCCCGGTTGATCAGCAGGTCCGTGCTGAGCGGTATCTCGCGCCCGCCCTTCAGCCCGGCCAGCACCACGCGGCCGCCGTGGCGGACGACCTTCAGGGCGTCCGTGACCGGTCCGGCCGCCATGGGAGTCAGGTCCAGTGAGACATCCGCCATCCGGCCGCCGGTGATCTCCGTGACGGCCTCGACGATGTCCCGGCCGGCCGGCCCGTCCACCACCACGGTGTGGTCCGCACCCAGCTCCTCGGCGACCGCCAGCTTGTGCCGGTCGGACTCCAGCCCGGTGATGATGACCGTGCGGGCGCCAGCGGCCTTGGCTGCCATCACGGCGGCCAGCCCTCGCTGGCCGGCCCCGAGGACCACCAGGGTGTCCCCCAGGCCGACCTCGCCCAGGTCCACCGCCCACCGGACCCCGGCTCCCAGGGGGTTGTACATGGCGGCGATGTCGATGGGCAGGGACGGGTCGATCTTGTGCATCACCGCGTTGGGCGAGAGGTACAGGTACTCGGCAAAACCACCGTAGAGGGACGGCTCCACGTCCACCGGAGTGACGCCATGGCCGTTCTGCTTGTTGCGGCAGGCCTGGTAGCGGCCCACGAGGCAGTCGGCACAGGACCGGCACGGCACGATCACCTCGAGGGCCACGCGGTCACCCACCTGGACGCCCCACCGCTCGGCAGCACGTTCGCCGAGTTCCTCGATGATGCCCAGCGGCTCGTGCCCGGGGATGAAGGGCGGCCTGGACCTGCCTTGGAGATGGCCGCGGAAGATCTCCACGTCCGAACCGCAGATGCCGTTGGCCTCAACCCTCATCAGGCCGTCGTCCGGTCCGATCACCGGCCGGGGGAACTCCCGGATCTCGAGGGCGCTGGGTCCGGTCTGGACCACGGCCCTCACGGTGTCCGGCAGGTGGTCATGCAAACGCTGTGTCATCGTCAGTCTCTCCTTAGCGGGCCACGGTGGCCACGGGTGGGGTGGCGGGACCGCTGCGCCCGAAGGGGCCGCCGTCCACCGCCAGGATCTGGCCGGTGATCCACCGGGCTTCGTCACTGAGCAGGAAGGCGGCGGCATGGGCGATGTCCCAGGCGCTGCCCTCCTTCTTCAGGGTGGTGCTCTCCCGGCGAGCCTCACGGAAGCGCTCGTCCATGTTGGCGGCGGCGAAGGAGCCCCAGATGGCCCCCACCTCGATGCAGTTGACGCGGATGCCCTGCGGTCCGAGCGTGGAGGCCGCTCCCACGCTGAAGTTCTCCAGCCCGGCCTTGGCCACGCAGTACGGCATTCCGGGCCCGCGAGCGCTCACGCCCACGGAGGAGATGTTGAGGATGGCGCTGCCCGGGGGCAGGTGGGGCACCGCGTGGCGGGTGACGGACCAGGCGGAGGTGAAGTTGATGTTCATCAGTTCGTCGAGCCGTTCGGGGGTGACCTCGAAGATCCCCGCCCGGTCCCCGCTCGCCACGTTGTTCACCAGGGTGTCCAATCCGCCGAGGAGTCCGGTGGCCTCGGTCACGGCCTGCTCACACGCGGCGTCGGTGGTCACGTCCGCGGTCAGGGCATGGGCCGTGCCGCCCTCGGCCGTGATCCGGTCGACGGTGCGCTGGGCCGCCTCGTCGCTGCGGTCCAGCACCACCACGGAGGCGCCGCGGGCCGCCAGGAGCCGGGCGATGCCGTACCCGACGCCGGGCAGGTCCCCGTTCTGTCCGGCCCCCGTGACGAGGGCTCGGCGCCCGGCCATCCGGGCGGTGCCCTGAGCGGCCAGCGGATCCTCCAGCGGTGTGCCCGCCAGTCGTTCCTCGACGTCAGTGCTGGTCATCGATCGTCCTTCTGTGGTGACGTGCCGGTGGATTCCGGTGTTCCGGTGGTGATGGCCACGGGCTTCCCGGACCAGTCGGCGAAGTACCGCACCACCATGGAGATCCCGGCGTTGCGGGACCCTGCCACGGCCACGATCATGGAGGCCGGGTCGGCGATGGTGCGCTGGAACTGTTCCGGGTCTGTGGTGTCCCCGGTGGCCCCCGGGAACCGGACTCCGTTCTCGTTGGCCCGGTCCTTGCCCACGGCGGCGAGCTGTCCCGTGGTGCGTCCGGCGTGCTCGGCGAGCCAGGCCGCCACGTCGGTACGGGAGAACCCGGCCTTCGCCAGCTGGTTGGCATGCTCGGGGCACAGCACCACTCCGGCGCCGGCATTCCTGAAGATCCACGGGCCGGAACGGCCGATGGTGTCGGCGAAGTCGGCGAGCAACTGCGCCGGATCGGACGTATGCCGGTTGTCCACGAACTCGCTGGTGCGCAACAACGTGGATGTCACGGCGTTGCCGCTGATCCCGAGGTCTTCCGCAAGAGGTGCCCAGGGGCTTTCCTCCTCGTTCTCCGCGAGGCAGATGGACCACCGCCCGGGCAGGCCCTGCGTGGCCTGTTCGAGCTCGTGCGGGCGGATCCCGTACACGTTGCGGACGGTGAGGCCGATGGCCCTGGCCACGGTGGCATTGGCCCGGAAGCCGGGCCCGAACACCCCGCCGGTGCTGTTGAATCCGAGTTCCTGGCGCAGCGGTCCGTTGACGATGATCAACGGGGCCGGTCCACTGGTGGACTGCCAGCCGCCGCCACCGGTGGTCCGCTCCTGGGAGAGCGCCTGCCAGGCGGCCAGGACCACCGGGAAGTACTCCGGCCGGCAGCCTGCCATGGCCGCGTTGATGGCCAGCAGTTCGACCGTCACGGTGCGGTCGACCTGCTTCAGGTGGCTGAGCACTTCGCCGGCGGGGCGGCCAGCGGCCGCGAGGAACCGGTCCACGAGGTCCTGGGTGGCCGGCACCACGGGCAGCCCGTCCGTCCACCCCTGCTCGTAGGCGTGCTCGATCGCGCTCTGGGCGGCGACCGGATCGAGAGACTGAACGGGCTGCTCGTGCTGCACGGACGCCGCTGTCATGCTCGCGCCTCCTGGTCCGGGTCCGTCAGGGTGGACAGGATCTCCGGCAGCAGCAGGCGAGCACGTTCCCGCACCTGTTCCTCAGTCAGCACGGCCATCGGGTGCTCGGTCCTAATCCACTCATAGTCCGGCGCCCCCTGCACGCCGGCCATGGTGCGGCCGGTGATGTCGAAGGCATCGGTGAGGACCACGGCGGCCGGCAGGCCGGCACGCTCGAAGTTGATCCCGTCCGCCACGGCGGCGGCACTGCAGGAACCACAGTCACCGACTCCGGTGACCACCACGTCGCACGACTCCCGGTACCGGGAGACGATCTCCTCGTCCACGGGGATGGAGAAGTTCTTCTTGGTCTCCACGATGCCGACGGACGCGGCACCGTGCTCCTCCACGAGGAGCTCCCCCACCACGGTCAGGAACAGCAGGGCGTTGTGCTTCGTGTTGTCCAGCAGTCCGATCCGGGCGCCGGCCAACGACGCCGGCCGGGGCGCCAGCTCCGGAGTCGGACGGTCCTGCTGGCCGGCAGTGCCTGCGGCGGCGTCCGCGTGCTGGGCCCCCCTGCCGGTGGGATCGAGGATGGTCTGGGTCATGGACGCGCTCCTACTGCTCGTGGACGATGATGCCGCGGATGTTGCGGCCGGCCAGCAGATCCTCGTAGGCCGTGTTCACCTCGTCGAGGGTGTACTTCCGGGTGATGAGTTCCTCGAGCTTGAGGTCTCCGGTCCGGTAGAGGCCCAGCAGCTTCGGGATGTCATACAACGGATTGCAGTCACCGAACAGGGCCCCGCGGATCTGCCGCTGGTAACTGATGAGCAGTCCGGCATGGATGGTCACGGCCTGCTCGTTCAGGTGGCCGACCGAGGTGATGGTGAGCTTGCCGCCCTTGCCGGTCATCGCGATGCCGGCGTTGGCCATCTCCTGGGTGACGGCGTCCGCGGTGATGATGACCTTGTCAGCCAGCTGCCCCCAGGTGGTCTCCACCACGAAGTCATGGGCCTCCTGGGCCGTGGCGAACGCATGGGTGGCCCCGAACAGCTCGAGCGCGGACTCCCGCTTGAAGGCCACGGGATCCACGACGATCACGTTCTTGGCCCCGGCGTAGCGGGCCCCCTGGACCGCGTTGGAGCCCACTCCGCCGGCTCCGAAGATCACCACGGTGTCCCCCGCGCGGACCTCGGCCGCATAGACGGCGGATCCCCACCCGGTGGGGACGCCGCAGCCCACGAGCGCGCCGAGCTCGAACGGGATGTCATCCGGCAGCGGGACGGCGGCGTACTCGGAGAGCACCGTGTACTGGGAGAACGTGCCCAGGGTGCAGAACCCGCCGACGTCCTGTCCGTCACCGTCGTGGAACCGGAAGGTGTCGTCCAGGAACATGCCCGTCCCGGCGTTGAGCCCTTTGACGCACATGTTCTGATGCCCGGTCGAGCACGGTCGGCAGTAGCCGCAGGCCGGGATGTAGGCGCAGACCACGCGGTCGCCCGGCTTCACCCGGGTGACGCTCGGGCCGACCGACTCCACGATGCCTGCGCCCTCGTGGCCGCCCACGATCGGGAAGCGGACCGGGGCGTCCCCGGCGGTGATGTGGTGGTCCGAGTGGCACAGGCCGGAGGCATGGAGCTTGACCCGGACCTCGTGCGCCTTCGGCGGGTCCAGCTGCAGGTCGGTGACCTGCCAGCCGTCATGGGGTCCCCGGGCGACGGCCGCCCGGGTGGTGATGGTGCCCCCGCTGGCGCGCACGCTGGTGGGCTGGTCGCTGGCCGCCGTGGGTGTGGTGATAGCCATGATGTCGGTCTGCCTTTCGTTCAGTGGGCCGCGGGCGTGGCGCCACGCATCGAGACGGTCTTGATCTGCGTCCAGTTGAGGACGGCGTCGGCGCCCATGGTCCGGCCGAAGCCGCTGCTCTTGTAGCCGCCGAAGGGGCCGCCGATGACGCCGGCGCCCAGGGCGTTGTTGACGCCCACCTGGCCGGCCTGCAGCGCCCGGGACATCCGGACGGCGGTGCCCACGTCCTGGGTCCACACGGAGGCGACCAGCCCGTAGTCCACGCCGTTGGCCACCTCGATGGCCTCCTGCTCGCTGTCGACTGGAATGACGGAGAGCACCGGACCGAAGATCTCCTCCTGGGCGATTCTCATGTCCGGGCTGACGTTGTCGAAGAGGGTGGGGTTGACGAAGAATCCGTCACCGTAGTCGGCACCGGAGGGCGCGTCACCCCCCACAACCACATCAGCACCGCCGGCCCTACCGGCCTCGATGTATCCCATGACCCGCTCGTGCTGGCGACCGTTGATCAACGGGCCCATGTTCACCTGCTGGTGCCAGGGACCCACGGTGACCTTCTGCATGGCCTCGGCCAACCGCTCGACCACTTCCTGGTGGACGCTGCGATGCACCACCACGCGGGAGCCCGCGGCGCAGATCTGCCCGGTGTTGAGGGTGATGCCGGTGGCGATGGCAGGTGCGGCCACGGAGAGGTCAGCATCCGGGAAGATCACCTGGGGCGATTTCCCGCCCAGTTCGAGATGGAGGGGGATGAGGTTCCGGGCACAGGACTCCATCACGAGTGAGCCCGTGGCCGGCGAGCCGGTGAATCCCACACGCCGGATTCCGGGATGCCTCGGGATGGCGGCACCGGCCTCGGATCCGAGTCCGGTGACCACGTTGATCACGCCGGCCGGGATCCCGGCGTCCATGGCGAGCCGGGCCAAGGCCAGGGGTGCCAGGGGAGCATCCTCGGCCGGCTTGATGACGATGGTGTTGCCCGCGGCGATCGCCGCGGCGACCTCGTTGGTGAACATCGGGCCGGGGGCGTTCCACGGGATGATGGCCCCGACCACTCCGTAGGGCTCGCGCAGGGTGAAGCCGAGGACGTCCGGCGAATAGGTCGGCAGCGAGACGCCCTGGACCTTGTCCGTCTGCCCGGCGATGAAGCGGATCATCCCCGCCAGGGGCGAGGGCCCCCAGTGGGGGCGGCCGACGTCGCGGGATTCCAGCTGGTCCAGGACCTGGGCGTTCTCCTCCACGAGGGATGCCCAGCGCAACAGCAGCCCGGCACGGGCCGTGGCATTCGTGTCACGCCAGCCCGGCAGGGCGCGCTCGGCGGCCTGGACGGCGGCGTCCACGTCTTCGGCGTTGCTCCGGGGCACCCGGCCCAGGAGGCCGCGATCGGCCGGATTGATGACGTCGATGGTCTCGCCGGAGGCGGCGGGGACCCAGTCCCCGCCGATCAGCTGGACGTTGTCCGCCAGTAACGGGGTGTCGAGGGTGGCCTGGGGATCGATGACTGCGGTCATGGTGTTCTCTTCCGTCTCGGGCGCTGGCTCAGTGGTCGATGGTGATGATGCCGCGGATGTTCTTGCCGTCGAGCATGTCCTGGTAGCCCTCGTTCACCTGGGCCATGGAGTAGCGGTTGGTGATCAGCTCGTCGAGCTTGAGCTTGCCGTTCTGGTACATGCTGACCAGGCGGGGCACGTCATGCAGAGGGTTGCAGCCACCGAAGATGGCGCCCTGGATCCGGCGTTGGAAGCCGATCAGCGCGCCCGGGTGCTCCTTGATGGACCCGTTGCCGACGGCGGTGATGGTCACCTGGCCGGATTTGCCGACGATGTTGATGGCGTCATGGATGACCTGGTCATGCAGGCTGCCGACCGTGATGATGGCGTGGTCGGCCAGTTCACCCCAGGTGGCCTCGATGACGAAGTCCGTGGCCTCCTGCGCCGTGGCGAACACCTGGGTGGCCCCGAACTCGAGGGCCTTGTCCCGCTTGAACTCCACCGGGTCCACCACCACCACGCGATTGGCGCCGGACATGGCCGCACCCTGGACGGCGTTCATGCCGACCCCGCCGGCTCCGAAGATGACCGCGGTCTGCCCCACCTGGACACCGGCGGCGTGGACGGCTGAACCCCATCCTGTGGGAACACCGCAGCCCACCAGGCAGGCGACGTCGAAGGGCAGGTCCTTCGGGATCGGGATCACGGAGTACTCGGAGACCACCGTGTGCTGCGAGAAGGTCCCCAGCACACAGAGGCCGCCGAAGTCCACACCGTCCTGGTGGAAACGGAAGGTGCCGTCCGGGAATTCGCCGGTGGCGGCGTTCTTCCCGGAATCACACAGGTTCTGGTGACCCGTGGAGCAGTAGCGGCAGGAGCCACAGGCCGGGATGAAGGAGCACACCACGTGGTCTCCCACCTGCACGCGGGTCACGCCCTCGCCCACCGCATCGATGATGCCGGCACCTTCATGCCCGCCCACCACGGGCATGCGCATGGCGGCATCACCCTTCTGGATGTGGTCGTCCGAATGGCACATTCCCGCGGCCATCATCTTGATGCGGACCTCGTTGGCCTTCGGCTCGTCGAGGTCGAGTTCGGTGACTTCCCAGGGCGTTCCGGGTTCGCGGCATACGACCGCACGAGTCTTCATGCTCAGGGGGTCCCTTTCTGGCAGGTGGCGCCGAGGACGAGGCGCCGGCGGGTGAGGTGGGCGCATCACCGGATTCAGATGCCGGTGGTGCTGCTGCCTCCACGGTGCTCCGTCCGCCGGCACGCTGCCACGGGCTTTCCGCCGCATGGAAGGATTCACCGTGATCAGGGTCACAATCCCAGCTTGCAGGACCCCGCCGGACCTCCGTCTTCTACCGCGCGGAAACCGGGATGACCCCCAGGGGCCAGTGGGGATTGACTACTGCATGACCGGACCATCACCGGTCGATGCCACCATCCGCCGGCGCCAGACCCGGCCTTCCCCTCTCGAGAACCAGAAGAGAAGTAGGACGCACCGTGATGAACAAGTTCCGCACCGACCTCCACGAGCACCTGGATGCTGTCTGGGACGGTGCCTCGATCGCCGTCGGCGGCTTCGGCAGTTCCGGACGCCCGGACGCCCTGCTCAACGCCCTGTCCGATCTCGGCAAGAAGGACCTGCACCTCTACGTCAACAACGTGGGTGACGATTTCACCGGCATCGGCCGGCTCGTCATGGAGGGCCGGGTCCGCCGACTGACCGGATCCTTCCCCGTGCTGCCCGAGTTCTACGACGAGTACTTCGCGGGTCGCGTCGAGCTGGAGCTGATCCCGCAGGGCACCCTGGCGGAGCGCATGCGGGCCGGTGGCGCCGGGATCGCCGCCTTCTTCACGCCCTCCGGTGCGGAGACCATGCTCTCGGACGGGACGTTCCCGGCCTCTTATTCCGGGGGGACCCCGGGCGAGCTGCTGCCGGCGAAGGAGGAACGGGTGTTCGACGGACGGGCACACGTCCTCGAGTACGGCATCACGGCGGACTTCGGCCTCGTCAAGGCGCAGCAGGCCGATCCCAAGGGCAACCTGCGCTTCCATCTCTCCGCCCGCAACTTCAATCCGCTGGCAGCCATGTCCGGGCGGACGACCTTCGTGGAGGTCGAACGGCTGGTGGACACCGGGTCGCTGGACCCGGATGACATCCACCTCCCCGGGGTCTTCGTGGACCACGTGGTGATGACTGCAGCACCCATCCCGGCCGACCTGCCCCGGCGGGCCGCCTCGCTCCAGAAGGGCTGACCATGTCCATGACCAAAACCGCATCGCCCCGGATCACCGGGCGCACACGGGACGAGATCGCCCAGCGTCTGGCCGCGGATCTGGTGGACGGCTACACCGTCAACCTCGGGGTGGGCATCCCGCTGGCGGTGCCCCAGCACATCCCCGCGGACCGGGAGGTCTTCCTCCAGTCCGAGAACGGGATCCTGGGCCTCGGCCCCGCACCCGAGCCCGGCGCCGAGGATCCGGATCTGACCAACGCGGGGAAGCAGCCGACCAGTATGATCCCCGGCGGGGCCATCGTGGACTCGGCCACCTCCTTCGCGATCATCCGCGGCGGCCACCTGGATGTGACCATCCTGGGAGCACTGCAGGTGTCAGAGGCCGGCGACCTGGCCAATTGGTACGTGCCGGGACGCAATCCGGCCGTCGGCGGTGCCATGGACCTCGTGGCCGGGACCCCTCAGGTCTGGGTCTGCATGGAGCATGTCGACCGCAAGGGTCAGTCCAAGCTCGTCCAGGAGTGCACCTTCCCGCTGACCGGCCGCGGCGTCGTCACCCGGGTCTACACGGACCTGGCGGTCTTCCACGTGCTCGACGGGGTGTTGACGCTCGTCGAGTGCGCCCCCGGCGTCACCGCGGAGGACGTCCGGTTGCAGACCGAGGCCGACTACGTCGTGGCGGTCCCGGCATGAGCACCGGTTCCCAGCAGGGCGCGGGCGCGCCGTCCCTGCAGCAGTGGCAGGACCTGGCCGCCATCGATGTCCACGTCCACGTCCACCGTTCGGTGAAGGACGACGCCGGCCCGGTCGAGTCCGGCGAGCAGATGGGCGAGTACTTCGGGATCGGCACGATGCACGGATACACCGTCCCCGAGCTCGCCGCCTACTACCGCGAGCGCCGCATGGCCGCCGTCGTCTTCACCGTGGACTCGATCTCCGCCACCGGCGACGAGCCCGTTCCTGGGAACCGCGAGATCGCCGAACTGGCAGCCGAGCATCCGGACGTGCTGGTGCCGTTCGCCAGCATCGACCCGGCCCGGGGCGCGGCCGGCGTGCGGGAGGCACGGATCCTTGCCCGCGACTACGGCGTGCGTGGCTTCAAGTTCCATCCCGGCGTCCAGGGGTTCTACCCCGACGACCGGTCGGTCTACCCCCTGTACGAGGTCATCGAGGAGTTCGGCCTGATCTCGCTGTTCCACACGGGACAGACCGGGGTGGGCGCCGGCTCCCGCGGCGGGGGCGGGGTGCGGCTGAAGTACTCCCACCCGCTGGCCATCGACGATGTGGCGGCGGACTTCCCGGACATGGACATCATCATGGCCCACCCGTCCTTCCCGTGGCAGGACGAGGCCCTGTCCATCGCCCTCCACAAGCCGCGGGTCTACATCGACCTCTCCGGCTGGTCGCCCAAGTACTTCCCGCCGCAGCTGGTGCAATATGCGGACACCCTGCTCAAGCACAAGGTGCTCTTCGGCTCGGACTTCCCGGTCATCACCCCGGAGCGGTGGATGGAGGCCTTCGACCAGCTGCCCCTCAGGGATTCCGTGAGGCCCCTGATCCTGCGGGAGAATGCCGCCCGGCTGCTCCGGCTGCCGGGCACCGCCACTGCATCCGGCTCTCCGTCCACCCCCTGAACCGCCAGCCGGCACCTCCGGCACCATCGAGAGGATCTCCCATGCACGAACTCACCGGTCGCGTTGCCGTCATCACCGGCGGTAGCAGCGGCATCGGCCGCGGTATCGCCCTGGCCTGCGCCCGCGCGGGCATGACCGTCTACGTCACCGGACGCAGCACGGACCATCTGGCCGAGACCCAGGCGGAGTTCTCCGCTCGGGGTCTCGAGGTCGCCACCCTTCAGGTGGACGTGACGGACCTGGCCGCCATGCAGCAGACCGCTCAGCGCATCGAGGCCGAACAGGGACGCGTGGACCTGCTGGTCAACAATGCCGGGATCGGCCTGGCCGGAGCCGTCTCGGACGCCACTCCCGCCGACTGGGACTGGTTGATCGACGTGAACATCAAGGGCGTGGCCCACGGCATCCAGACCTTCCTGCCGGCCATCCGCCGGCATGGCCACGGCGGGCACATCGTGAACACCTCCTCCATGGCTGGGCTGATGCCGGTGGTGGCCGGCCTCTACTCGATGTCCAAGGCCGCGATCATCGCCCTGTCCGAGGCCCTGCACATCGAGTTGCTGGCCGAGGGCATCGGCGTCTCGGCCTACTGTCCCGGGCCCACTCATTCGAACATCGCCTCCTCGGTAGCCAAACGGCCTGCCGAGTACGGCGCCTCGGGATATACCGCTCCCGGCCCGGAGGCCACCGCGTTCCAGCTGACACAGCCGTACATGAGTGCGGAGGAGGCCGGCGAGAGGGTCCTGGAGGGGATCCGCCGTGGTGACATGTTCATCCTCACGCACCCCGAGTTCAAGGCCGGGGTCGTGCAACGTCACCGCGCGATCGAGGAATCCTTCCCCGACGAGCCGCTGCACGAGGAGCGGAAGGCCGCCATCCCGTTCCTGCTGTCCTCACCCGTCTATGACGAGGAGCGCCGGAAACCGGCACCGCAGTACGCACCGGCCCGGTAGGCCCGAGGTGTCAGCCCCGCAGGCGCGCCCCGATCTCCCGGAATTTCCGGGCCATGGCCTCGTCGTTCCAGGACCACACGTCGTCGCCGCGCAGCACGGTGTCAGCGCCGCCGTCGCAGTAGACGGTCTGACCCGTGCAGTGGGTGTTCTCCACGGAGGTCAGCCAGATCAGGAGGTGGGCGATGCTCTCCGCACCCTGATGGGAGTTCAGTGGCATCGGCACGTAGGCGTCGGTCATCGCACGGCCCCGCTCGCTGGCCAGCAGGTCCTTGGTCATCGGTGTGACGACGGTGCCGGGCGCGACCGCGTTCAGCGGGATGCCGGCGCCGCCCCACGCCTCGGTGGGGGCCTCTCGGCGCACCCAGCGGGAGATGGCGCGCTTCGAGGACGAGTAGATGGGGTTCGACTCGGGCGACGCCTCCGCGAGCGAGCCCGCTATGGACAGGGCCTGCTCCTCGTCACCGGCGAGCATGGCGTCGACCAGAGCGGTGGAGACGGGCTGTAACGAGGCCATGGAGGAGACCAGGGCGACTCGCGGCGCCTCGGACCGACCGAGAGCGGGCAGCAGTGCCTCGAGGAACTCGGCCATGCCGAAGAAGTTCACCGCGACGGTCACGGGCTTCATCACGGAGAGGCCGGCGCACGGGATGACGGCGTCGACGGTTCCACCGGCGAGCTGCGCGGCCTCCGCGGCCGCAGCGAGGCGGCCCTCGTGGTTCGAGAGATCGCCGGCAACCTCGACGTCTTTCAGGTCGACGCCGATGACGGTCTCCCCGCGCTCGCGAAGGATCTCGGCGGTGACTTTGCCGATGCCGGAGGCGGCTCCGGTGATGACGTAGGTGCGGGACATGGTGATGGCCTTTCGATCAGGGCGTGGGGCGGTCGGTGGTGGTTCCACCGGTGAAGCGGGTGAGCAGGGTGGCCAGGGCCCGCAGGTCGGCCCTGTCCCAGCCGGCGGTGGTTGTGACGAGCATGTCGACGCCGGCGTCGAAGAGCGTCTCGAAGGTCCGGCGGCCCTCCTCGGTCAGCTCCAGCTGCACGGAGCGGCCGTCGGACTCGTCGGGGTGGCGGTCCACGAGGCCCGCGTCGACGAGGCGCGCGATGAGCTTTGAGGTGGAGGGCCGGGTGAGGTGCAACTCGTCGGCCAGGGCGCTGGGGCTGGAGGTGCCGCCGGCGGTGCCGAGGCCGTAGAGGGCGCGCACCGAGACCGGGTCCAGGGAGACACCACAGTCGGCGGTGATCTGCCGTTGCAGCTCGAGCGAGGACCATTGCGACATGAGCCTGGTCAGCGCGCGGAGGGTACTGCGATGCAGGTCCAGGTCCTCGGTGTCCATGGTCCGCACCCTACGCCCATCTAGTTGCCTGAGGCAACTATATGGACCGACTTGTGGTGCGCGGCTGCGAGATCCGCATCGTCGACCGCCCGGAGTCGGGAGCGGCCCTGACGATCACGGTGATCAGGTGTCAGAAGGTGGCTGGCGGAGCGGAAAGGGGGTCAGGCCGCCGCCGTCCACGGGAATGGCCTGGCCGGTGACGTAGCCGGCGCCCGGCGAGGCCAGGAAGGAGACGAGCTCGCCGATATCCGCCGGTTGGCCCACCCTGCCGACCGGGATGTTCCGGCCGCGCTGCGCCAGCGTGGAGTCCACATCAAGGTCCGCGGAGGGGTCCAGGATGGCCCTGCTGGTGGCCACGAGACCGGGGCAGACCGCGTTGACCGTGATCCCCCACGGCCCCACGTCCATGGACAGGGCGCGGGTCAGGCCGATCACTGCGGCCTTGGAGGCGGAGTAGGCCACGGAGAACGGTGCCGCCGAGAGCCCGGCCATGGAGGAGATGTTGACGATCCGCCCGTAGCGCGCGGACCGCATGAGCGGTACGGCCGCTCGGCACATGGCGTAGGTACCACGCACATTGACGTCGATCAGCAGGTCGAAGGCCTCGTCCGGCACCTCTTCGATGTCCCGGCGGTCCGGGCCCTGCGGAGCCGCCGCGTTGTTCACCAGGATGTCCAGCCGCCCGAAGCGGTCCTGCACGGTCTGCAGAATTCCGGCGACGTCGGCCCGCTGGGAGATGTCCCCCAGTGCGGTGACCACATCCACACCCGCCCGGCGCAACTGGCCCGCGAACTCGTCCAGGCCACTGGATGGAACCTGCCCGAGCCTCCGCTGGCGGTCGTTGGCGACACCGCGGGGCTCGCGGTCCGTGATGACGAGCGATGCACCACGGGAGGCCAGCGCCCCGGCGATCCCCTGCCCCATGCCATCCGGCTTGCCGCAGCCGGTGACGAGGGCCACCTGCCCGGCCAGGGGCCGGTGTGAACCGCCCGCATTCGCCGAGGCCCCTTCCGTCCGCCCCGCGGGATCCTGGCGCTGTGGTGTGTGGTGCTCGTCGGTCATGGTCAGCGAATCTAGGTGTTCTGCCTCCGGCCCACAGTCCGGATTCCTTCCCGCGGAAGACGGTCGGCACTGAGGCACCGAGGGCTTCCGCCCGACGGAAGCCGAGGTCTGATCGTCCGGAGACGTCCCACCATGGTGAGGGACATCACATCCCGGGAGGAGTCCACTCGATGCACCCATCAACCGGGGAACACCCCGCCTTGCACGAGGCCCTCGCCGCTGAGGACCATCGCACGGCCGCGGGCCGCGTCCTGTCCGTCCTGGACGTCTTCGACCAGGACCATCTCGAATTGACCTTGAGCGAGATCAGCCGCCGCGCGGACCTGACCTTGAGCACGGCGCATCGACTCGTCGGTGAACTCCGGGACTGGGGCGCACTCGAGCGGACCGCGGAGGGGCGGTACGCCGTCGGACTGCGGGTACTGGAACTGGGCAGCCTCGAGCCGCAGATGCTGCAGCTGCGGGACGTGGCCCCGGCCTACCTTGCGGACCTCCAGGCTGCGGTCCGGGCCAACGTGCACCTCTCCGTCCGGGACGGCCATGACGTGGTGTACGTGGAGTCGCTGCAACGGCACTCCGGTGCCCACGTGCTCAGCCGGCTCGGCGGGCGCTGGCCCCTGCACACCACCGCCACGGGCATGGTCCTACTGGCCTCCGCGCCAGCGGCCGTCCGCCAGGACGTGCTGGCCAGCCCACTGAAGCGCTACACGGACCACACCATCACCGATCCGGACACCCTGCGCCGAATGCTGGCGGAGGTGCACCGCACCGGGGTGGCCGTGCTGACGGAGACCATCACCCTCGGCACGTTCGCCGTGGGAGTGCCCGTCCGAGGGCCCAGCGACCGGGTGGTGGCCGCCCTGAGCGTCACGCTGAAGATCGACGGGTCACGGACTGTGCACCAGGTTCTGCCGGCGCTGAATGCCACGGCGCGCGCCCTGTCCCGGGCCCTGGGTTCGGCCTCCTCGGGGATCTCGCCGCCAGGCGCCCCCGGGTCCACAGTCCAGCCCTTCGCGGTCTGAGTGCACCCACCGTCGCCCTCCGGTCGACGCAAGCCATACCTATCCCTATAGTGGATCCATCCTTAGACTGATGTGACTCAGATCACGCCAAAGGAGTCGTCTTGGCATCTCCATCCAAACCCACCGCCGCCGGCCGCGTCCTGGCCATCCTGGACACCTTCACCGACCGGCACGACAGCCAGACCTTGAGTTCGATCGCCCGGCGGTCGGGGCTGACCCTCCCCACCACACATCGTCTCGTCGGCGAGCTCACCGCATGGGGGGCCCTCCACCGTCAGCCTGACGGGGAGTACACCATCGGCCTCAAGGTCCTGGAACTCGGCTCACTCGCCGGGCACCGCCTGCGCCTGAAGCAGTTGGCCCACCCCTACCTCCACGGCCTGCACCACGCGACCAACACGAACATCCACCTCTCGGTCTCTGTGCAGCAGGACGTGCTCTACCTGGAGTCGATGCTGGCTCCGGGCGGGGCCCCGGTCACCAGCCGCTTCGGCGGGCGCTGGCCCATGCATGCCACGGCCACCGGCCGCGTCCTGCTGGCGTCCCTGCCCCCCGACGAACTCGACGACCTGCTGCGCCAGCCGCTCGCCGCCTATTCACCCCACACCGACACGGACCCGAACCGGCTTCGCCAACTTCTGGCCGAGGTTCGGCAGCGCGGCGTCGCCGTTGCCTATGATCAGATCGCCGTCGGGGTGATCGCCCTGGCCGCTCCGATCGTCGGACCACACGGCCACCCCGTGGCCTCTGTCGGCATCACGGCACCGAAGGACCGCTTCACCCCGCACCAGCTCATCCCCCCGCTGGTCTCCACCGCACAGAGGATCTCCCGCGCCCTCAATGGGCCCGAGGAGGCGTTACCCGAAGACCGTCTGCGCACGGCCTGATCCGCATCAGCACTGAGGCCGTGCCTCCCTCGAAGGTTGGAGGGAGGCACGGCCTCAGTGCTGCCGGCAGGAAGTGGACTCCTTACGAGTCCGGCCCACACTGGCCCGAACCCGCTCAGCGACGATTCAGCTCAGACCTGGCCAGCCTTGCGCCAGGAGCCCTCGTAGTTGTCCCGCACCTCGGAGGAGTACGGCACCGGGGAGACGGTCACGTTGACCTCGATCTGGCGGTGACGCTCCACCGTGGTCTTGCCGGAGCCGCCGTCGGGCTCGCCCCAGACGACCTTCAGCCGGTCCCCCACCTGCACGGAGGGGTCGACGACGGCCAGGGAGAGCGCGGTGCGCTCGTTCGCCGAGTAGCCGGTGAACATGGACAGGCCCACGACCTTGCCGGAGGAGTCCACCACGGAGTCGAAGTTCGAGGAACCGTAGTTGGCGTTGGGCAGGTCGAAGAACTTGTAGCCGATCTCGCCCTTGCCGTACATCGAGGCGTGGATGGTGGCCATGTCCGCATCGTCCCAGGCGAGGGTGACCTTGTGGCGCTGGGTGGAGGGGTCGACCTTCTCGAGCGCCTCGCGGCCGATGAAGTCGTGGTCGAACTTGATGAAGTTGCCGTAGCCCAGTTCCCACGGGGTCGTGTAGTAGTCCTCGATGTTCTCCGAGACGAAGGAGCCGGCGATGGCGTTGTTGGCCTCGTAGGAGTCGGCGCCGAGCCAGGCCCGGTAGTCCGCGAGCATGCCGTCCCCGGAGTAGATGGCCGGCAGTGGGGACGGGATCCAACCGGACTCCAGGGTGTTCGAGGAGTAGGCACGGGCTCCCACGGCGGCGAGGCCGAACTCGGCGCCGGCCTCCATGATGGCCTCGCGGACCCGGTCGTAGTCCGAGTAGGCGCCCCACAGCTCGAGACCGGGGGCACCGGCCATGCCATGGCGCAGGGTCCGCACCCGGGTGCCGGCCACGTTCATGGTGTCCATGTGGAAGAACTTCAGCTGCTCCACCGGACCGCCGTTGACCTTCTCGATGACGTCCCAGGCCTTGGGGCCCTGGATCTGCAGGCGCCAGTACTCACGACTCACGGCCTTGCCCATGGGACGCGACGGCGAGCGCCGGTCCTCGACCAGCTCGACGTCATAGCCACCGGTCTCGGCATGGAACTTCAGCCAGTTGGTGGCGGGGGCGCGGCCCACGTAGGTGTACTGGTCCTGGTCCTCGTGGAACAGGATGCCGTCTCCGATGACGTGGCCGGCCGGGGTGACCGGGACGTACTGTTTGGCGCGGTTGACGGGGAAGTTCTCCAGCGAGTTGATCGCAGTGTAGGAGACGAGCTTCTTGGCGTCCGGACCCTTGATGATCAGGTTGTCCATGTGGTGGGTCTGATCGAACATGACGGCGGACTCGCGCCAGGCGATGACCTCGTCCCGCCAGTTGGTGAACTCGGGAGCCACCACCGGGTAGACGTAGGCACCCACCTTCGAGTTCCGCATCATCTCCACGGGATTGCCCGCGGCCTCCATGGCCTGCTGCAGCGACTTCTGGTCTGACATGACTTGATCTCCTGAACGAGGGGTGACAACTGCCGTATACCTATGAGCATAGGTATCTCACTGTGATCCAGGCAACACCCTGCGGCAGATTTCTGGATCATCTCTTCAGGCTTGCGGCGCAGACCTCTACACGAAGGCGCTGTGGCCGGTGATGGCCCGCCCCACGATGAGGGTGTTGATCTGGTCGGTGCCCTCGAAGGTGTAGAGGGACTCCGCGTCGGCATGGAATCGAGCGACCTTGTACTCCAGCAGGATGCCGTTGCCGCCGAGCAGTTCCCGGCCGAGGGCCGCGCTCTGGCGCATGTGGCGGCAGACCCACGTCTTGGCCAGGGCAGCTTGCTCCCCGCTGACACCGCCGGCATCCGCGAGCTGAGACAGTCGGACCGCGAGGGCAAGGGACGCATTGGCGTTGCCCAGCATGGTCACGAGGTGGTCCTGGACGAGCTGGAAGGACGCGATCGGCCGCCCGAACTGCTCGCGCCGTCTGGTGTACTCCAGCACGGCCTCATACAGGCCGATCTGAAGCCCGGTGGCATTCCAGACCACGTCCGGCCGCAAGGTCTCGAAGGTGCGGTTCAGGTCAGCGAACGAGTTGATCCGCTGGAGCCGGTGGCTCTCCGGGACCCGCACCCCGTCCAGGCGGATGTCGGCATTGTGGACCATGCGCAGGGAGGTCTTGCCCTCGATCTTGGCGATCTCCAGGCCCGGATCATCAGTGCGGGCCAGGAAGACCTTGACCTGGCCGTCGTCGGCGTCCTTCGCAGCCACAGCCACGTACTCGGAGAACGCCGCGTTCCCGATCCACCGCTTGGCCCCGTTCAGGACCCAGCCGTCACCCTCCTGCCGGGCCTCGGTCTGGACACCGCGGGCGATGTCCGAGCCGTGGTCCGGCTCGGTCAGCGCGAAGCAGCCGGTCATTCTGAAGGACGCCATGTCCGCTCCCCACCGCGCCAGCTGCTCCTCGCTGCCGCCGGCGTGGACCACGGTGCGGAACATGCCGGCCTGGCCGCCGAAGAGGATCGCCAGGGAGCCGTCCACGCGGGAGAACTCCAGGTTCCGGAAACCGATGAACAGAGACCGGACCGTCTCGCCGGCGTCGCGCAGCTCCGCGGGCTCCACCAGGTCGAGCCCGGCCAGGCCGTCCCGGAGGAACAACGGTGTCTCCCCGCGTTCCCAATAGTCGGCGAGGACGGGCTCGGCCTCCTCCTCCAAGTACCGGCGCAGGCGGGCCAGGACGGTCAGCTCGGCACCCGTGAGCAGATCCGAGTAGCCGTAGAAGTCGGCGCCGCCGAGGAAGGGTGCGGGCTCGCCGGTGCTGGTGTTCACTGGACGTCCTCCCGGATCGAGGCCTTCAGGCGTTTCAGGTTCAGCTTCCCCGTGGGACCGCGGTCGAGCGAGTCGCGCAGGACCAGGGTGCGGGGCTTCTTGTAGCCGGCCACCCTCCCGGCCAGGTGCTCCATCAGGTCCCGCTCCGTCACGTCCAGGCCCGGCTCCAGGGCCACGACGGCCGCCACCGCCTCACCCCAGCGGGGGTCGGGGACACCGAAGACCACGGCGTCGGCCACGGCCGGGTGCTCCAGCAGTGCCTCCTCCACCTCTCCGGGGAAGACCTTCTCCCCGCCGGTGTTCACCACGGAGCTGCCCCGCCCGAGCAGGTCGATGAACCCGTCCTCCCCCACCCGGACGTAGTCGCCGGGGGAACAGTGGCGGACACCGTTGATCACGGGATAGGTCTCCGCGGAGGTGACCGGGTCATGGAGGTAGCCCACGGGCAGCGCACCGCGATAGGCCAGGACGCCGATCGCCCCGGGGTGGTCCTGGACCTCCCGTTGTGCCTCGTCCAGGACCACGGCGTCCTCGCTCAGCCGGAATCGTGCCGGCAGGTCTTCAGCACGGGTGGTGGTGGCCACCGCGTAGGGGCCGCCCTCCGTCGAGGCGAGGATGTCCACGATCGCCACCCGGCCGAGGGCGTGGATGCGGCGCTTGGTGTCATCGCTGAACCGCATCCCCGAGCTGATCACCGAGGTCAGGCTGGACTCCCGGCCATCGAGTTCCTTCTCCAATGCGTCCAGGAGGGGCAGGGCCACCGCGTCTCCGGCGACGATCAGCCGGGTCACTTCCCCTCCCACGATCAGCCGGGCCACGTCCCCGGCGCGGAAGCTGGGATCCGGGTTGATCACCACGGTGCCGCCGAGTGCGAGCGTGTTCATGGCGCTGAACAGTGCCGTCGCGTGGATGAAGGGCGCCAGAGGCAGGGTCCGGACGGGCGGCAAGCCGCCCTCCACGGCGATCCCCACCGCAGCGTCGAGATCGGCCGGAAGGTCCCGGCCGACAGGTCCGTAGATGGAGGACTGCTGGATGTGCAGCAGGTCGCCGATCCTCCACACCACGGCCTTCGGGGTGCCGGTGGTCCCGCCCGTGAAGATGTACAGCTCCGCGTCCCGGCCGGGCTCGAACCGCCGCGGGGATGCGGTCCGTTCCGGCTCCGGCGCGGCCAGCTCCTCGAACCGGACGCGGACGACGCCGGCCCACTCCCGGCCGTCCGGTCCGTCGAGTCCGCTGCCGATCTCGATGAGCAACTCCGGCCGGCCTGCGGTTCCGTCCAGTCGGTCCAGGGCGTCCTCCACCTGCGCCCGGGAGCCGCTGGCATGGACGAGGGCCACCGGCTCGGCCACGGTGAGGAGCCCGGCGAGCTCCGCCCCGAGGTAGCGGTAATTGACCGAGACCGGGATCGCCTCCAGCTTGAGGCAGGCGTAGAACAGCACGAGATACTCGGCGGTGTTGTGGAGGAAGAACGCCACCCGCGAGCCGGAGACCACGCCCCGATCCGCCAGCTCCTCCGCCACCATTGCCGCGGCGGCGTCGAACTCGCCGTAGGTGTAGTCCCCACCGGTGGAGCGGACCGCCATCCGGTCCGGGGCGCGCAGGGCGATCTCGTGCCACAGGACCGCATAGTTCTCGTACATGGACAGGCCTCCGTCTGCTGTGGATCACCCCCAGTTTCAGGTAACCTGAAACGAACGTCAAGGGTCGCAGGTACCGGCCGCACCCGTTCCCGCACACCTCTGGGAGGCACCATGACGTGCAAAAACGCCGAGACCGCACCGGACCTCGTCATCGACGGCTGGTTCATCTACATGATCAAGCTGCTGGACACCGGGCTCCGCCCCGAGGTCGAGAGGATCGCCGGCAGCCGGGGATTCACCGCCGCCCAGTACACGGCCCTCACCGTGCTGCTCTCCAGGCCGGGCATCACGTCCTCGGAGCTGGCCCGGCGCTCCTTCGTCCGGGCCCAGTCGATGGCGGGGACCATCGGGCCGCTCATCGAGCAGGGCCTGATCAGCCGCGCCCAGGACCCGGACAACGCGCGGCGGCTGCTGCTCCGGGCCACGCCCCGGGGCAGGGCCGCAGTCACCCGCCTGCAGGACGAGGTGGCCGCCCTCCAGAGCCGCCTGGTGGACGGACTGGATCAGCAGCAGCTCGAGGCCCTGTCAGCAGCCCTGCGCACCTTGCGCCACAACGTCCAGGACCTCAGCACCTCCACGCCGTAGCGCGGCTCAGCACTCCGGGAGGTTCACCGCCACATTCACGGCCAGGCCGCCGCGCGAGGTCTCCTTGTACTTGGACATCATGTCCCGGCCGGTGTCCCGCATGGTGGTGATGGCCTCGTCCAGGCTCACCCGGTGGGTGCCATCTCCGGCCAGGGACAGGCGGGCGGCGTTGATGGCCTTCACGGAGGCGATGGCGTTGCGTTCGATGCAGGGGATCTGCACGAGCCCGGCGATGGGATCGCAGGTCAACCCGAGATTGTGCTCCAACCCGATCTCCGCGGCGTTCTCCACCTGTTCCGGGGTGCCGCCCAGCACGGCGCACAGGGCCCCGGCCGCCATGGAGCAGGCCGAGCCCACCTCGCCCTGGCAGCCGACCTCGGCGCCGGAGATGGAGGCGTTGCGCTTGAACAGGGTGCCGATGGCGCCGGCGGTGAGCAGGAACTCCTCCACCCGGTCGTCATCGCACTCGCGGAACATGTCGAAGTAGTGCAGCACGGCGGGGATGATCCCGGCGGCACCGTTGGTCGGGGCCGTGACCACCCGGCCGCCCGAGGCGTTCTCCTCGTTCACGGCCAGGGCGAAGAGGTTGACCCACTCCATGGCCCACAGCGTGTCCAGGGTGTCCCCCTTGGCCTGCTGCTCGCGCAGCCGGCGCCGCAACCCGGGGGCGCGCCGCTTGGCCAACAGCACGCCCGGCAGCACCTCCTCGGTGCGACTGCAGCCGTTCTCCACGCATTCCCGCATCACGGCCCAGACGTCCAACAGGGCCGTGCGGATCTCCTCGGCGGAGTGCCGAGTCAGCTCGTTGGCATGCATCACGCCGGCCACGGACAGCCCGGATTCGCGGCAGCGCTGCAGCAGTTCGGCCCCACTGGCGAACGGGTAGGGCTCGGGCACCTCCGGCTCGGCATCGACCGGGTTGCTGAAGTCCTCCGCCGTGACCACGAACCCGCCGCCCACCGAGTAGTACTCCTGGGACATCACGACGCCGGCCCTCTCCGGATCGACGTCGGCCCCGGTCCCAGCGGACTCAGCGGCCGCCTCGGAAGAATAGGCGGCCAGGCGCATCCCATTGGGATGGCCGGGTAGTGACTCCCAGCCGTTGAGCACCACGTCCTCAGCCTTGACGAAGTCCACCTCGTGCGTGCCGTCCAGCCTCAACCGACCCGATTCGGCGGCGTCGGCCACCACCCGGGGGGCCTCGTCCGCGCCCACGGTCTCCGGGTCCAGCCCGGCCAGGCCGAGGATCACGGCGTCGTCCGAGCCGTGGCCCTCCCCCGTGGCCCCGAGGGAGCCGAACAGCACGGCCTTGACCCGCACCACCTCACCCAGCCGGCCGGAATCGGCCAGCCCCCGGGCGAAGAGCCGCGCGGCACGCATCGGCCCCACGGTGTGGGACGACGACGGCCCCAGGCCGATCGAGAACAAGTCCAGCACGCTGAGCGTCATAGCACTTCCTCCTGCCTGAACTCCGCCATGGAATCCACCAACCAGCGTACGAGGAAGTCGGCGAAGGATGCACGGGGATAGACGCGGTACTCTCGCTCGCCGGAGCGGTGCAGCAGCACCGGGACCGGCCCCACCGCCGTCACGATCGCGTGACCGACGGGGAAGGAGCGCGGGTGCAGGTCCGCCTGGCACCCCTTCTCCAGGACGTCTCGGGCCGCGGGCCCGGCCAGCACGAGGATCGTGCGGTTGGCGGAGAGATCCAGAGCCTGGCCCGGCACCCCCTCGAGGGCGGCCTCGAGCGAGTCCACATCACCCGTGGACTGTTCACGAGAGACGTCCACCACGAGGAACTCGTCCGGGGACAGCCACAGCACGTGCTGACCGGAGGCGTCCCCCGTGCTCTGGCCGTGACCGGCGGGCAACTGGACGCCCAGGACTGCTTCCAGGGCCCGCGCGGACTCGGAGTCCGGAACGGCCCGCAGGCCGATCTGGACAGCGAAGGGCAGCTCATGCAGGGACACGGCGCGGGCGCCGGTCACCTCGGCCGCCACCATGAGGGACTCCAGGTGGGCCGCCGGGGAGGTGCGGATGGATCGGGTCATCAGAGTCTCAGCCATCACGGCGGGTCCCTTCGGGGTCGTAGAGGAGGGGCGAGGCGATCTCCACCTCGACGTAGTTCTCGCCGTCCGGAGCACCGGCGCCGATCGGCGAGCGCACGATCTCACCGATGCGGTTGCGGCCGTTGTCCACGAGGGCCAGACCGAAGGTCCGGCCCAGCGCGGGCGAGTTGTAGGAGGAGGTGACGTGGCCGATCATCGGGACCGGGCCGGCGTCGGGCGTCAGCGGGGTGCCCGCCGTCACCAGCTGGGCGCCCTCCGCGAGCCGCGTGGTGCGGTCCACGGGCAGCACACCCACCAGGTGGCGGCGGTCCTCGCGGGCTGTGTGCGCCCGGGAGAAGGAGCGATTGCCCACGAAGTCCTTCCTCGTGGACACCGCCCAGCCCATCCCGGCGTCCTGCGGCGTCACGGTGCCGTCCGTGTCCTGGCCGATGATGATGAGGCCCTTCTCGGCCCGCAGCACGTGCATGGTCTCGGTGCCGTACGGGGTGATCCCGAACTCGGCGCCGGCCTGCGCCACGGCCTCCCACGTGGACAGGCCGGAGAAGGCCTCCACGTTGATCTCGTAGGCGAGTTCGCCGGAGAAGGAGATGCGGCAGATCCGGGCGCGGGTCCCGTTGGCCAGGGTGGTCTCGCGGAAGGCCATGAACGGAAACGCCTCGTTGGAGACGTCCAGGTCCGGGGCCACTCTCGCCACCACCTCGCGGGATTTGGGCCCGACGACGGCGACGGTGTTCCACTGCTCGGTCACCGAGGTGAACACCACGTCCAGTTCCGGCCACTCGGTCTGGTGCCACTCCTCCACCCAGTCGAGGACCTTGGCGGCCCCGCCGGTGGTGGTGGTCATCAGGAACCGGTCCTCGGCCAGGCGCATGGTCACTCCGTCGTCGAAGAGCATGCCGTCCGCGGAGCACATCAGCCCGTAGCGGCCCATGCCGACCTTCAGCTTGAGGAAGCCGTTGGTGTAGATGCGATTGAGGAACTCGGCGGCGTCTGCCCCGCGGACCTCGATCTTGCCGAGGGTGGAAGCGTCCATGAAGCCCACCGAGTCCCGCACGGCGGCACACTCGCGATACACGGCGGCGTCCATGTCCTCCCCGTCCTGCGGGAAGTACCAGGGCCGCTTCCACTGACCCACGTCCTCGAACAGTGCGCCGGCGGCCTCATGCCAGGGCTGGATCGAGGTGACGCGGGCCGGGTCGAACAGCTCACCGCGGCGGCGGCCGGCCACGGCGGCGAAGGCCACGGGCGTGAACGGCGCGCGGAAGGTGGTGGTCCCGACATCTCCGAGATCGCCTTCATTCAGGGCGGCCGCGATCACGCCGATCGCGTTGACCCCCGAGGTCTTGCCCTGATCATTGGCGGTGGAGATGGAGGTGTAGCGCTTGACGTGCTCCACCGAGCGCATCCCGGCGCCCGTGGCCCGCAGCACGTCCGCCACGGTCTGGTCCCGCTGCAGGTCCACGAAGTGGGTGGTCCAGTCGGCGGGCTCCCCCGCCAGGGCCGGGGCGAGCCACACGGGCCGGACGGTTCCCGGGGCGGGGGACGCCGGGGCGCTCGGCACCAGCAGCGGGGCGGAGGAGCCGGTGGCCCGGGCGGCCTGGTGGCCGGACTCGGCACCCTGGGACAGCGCCTCACCCAGGGTCACGGCCCCGGTCAGAGCTCCCGCGGTGAACTGGTTCTTGACGCGGGCGGACGGTACGAATGCCGCGAGCTCTCGGTTCCAGGCGATACGGCCCTGGCGCTGGCTGTGCAGGTGCACCACAGGCGAGTGGCCACCGGAGACGGCCAGAAGATCCACGTCCAGGGTCTCCGGCTCACCGGTCAGGGCACCGTCGGAGTCCAGGGCGGAGACGGTCACGCCGCTGATCCGGCCGGCGGGGCCGTCACCGGCGGTGTCCACCACGGCGGCGCCGAAGATCCCGCGCACGTCCGTGGACTCGAGGACCTCCAGGGCAGTGGCCGAGGCCTCCGGCCGGGAGTCGACGACGGCCGCCACGGTGACGCCGGCGGCGTGCAGGTCCGCGACGAGCCGGTAGGCGGAGTCGTTGGTGGTGGCCACCGCGATCCTCTCACCGGCCAGCGCGGCGTACCGGTTCAGGTAGGTGCGCACGGCGCCGGCCAGCATGATGCCGGGGCGGTCGTTGTTGGCGAAGACCAGCGGGCGCTCATGGGCGCCGGTGGCCAGCACCACCTGGCTGGCGCGGACGTGCCAGATCCGCTGGCGGGACACCCCGGGCCGCTCGCGCGCCGGCAGGTGATCCGTGCGGGACTCCACGGCGACCACGAAGTTGGCGTCGTACGAGCCGAAAGCCGTGGTGCGCGGCAGGTAGGTGAAGTCCTCGGCGCCGGCGAGGCGGCGGAGGGTGGCGGCGGCCCAGTCGCGGGCATCCATCTCGTCGATCAGGTCCTCGCCGTCTCCGTCGCGGCCCGAGAGCAGGGAGCCCCCCGGGGCGGGCTGGTCGTCCATGAGGATGGTGCGGGCGCCGGACTTGGCGGCCTCGCGGGCCGCGGCCAGCCCGGCCGGCCCCGCGCCGACCACCAGGACGTCGACGTGGACGTACTTGTGGTCGTAGACGGCCTCATCCTTGGTGGGGTCCATGACGCCCAGACCGGAGAGGTACGTGGCGTGCAGCCCCTCGGTCAGACCCACCGCGGTGGCCGGCAGCATGGACTCGTCCACGTGCCCGGCAAAGCGCGCGGCGACGGTGACGAGGGCGTTGGGCTCCTCGACGCCGGCGGAGAGGATGCCGCGTGGGCGGCGCTCGTAGAGCGATGGTCCGCAGTCGAGGCGGCCGTTGGCGATGAGGGCGCTGGCGAGGGTGTCGCCGGGGTGGCCGGCGTACTGGGTGCCGTCCACCGTGAAGGTGATCTCGCGGCTGCGGTCGATGCCGTGGCCGGGGGCGCGGCCGGCCTCAAGACGCCGGGTGTTGGCGGTGCTCACTGGTGACCTCCGTGATCGGTGTTCGCACTGGCAGGGCTGGAAGGGGTGGTCCGGGTGGAGTTGCCGTGGCCGGGGTCCGGGAGGTCGCCGGCATCGGGCCGCGGCGAACCGGCCGGGTACGTGGCGGCGAACTCGTAGGTGTGGGTGTCCCTCAGGGCGTTGAACCACTTGCGGCACCCGCCGCCGTGCTGCCAGCGCTCGGCGAACAGCCCTTTGGGGTTGTCGCGGTAGAAGAGGTATTCGGCCCAGCCCCGGTCGTCCAGGGAGTGGGGATCCTTGGGGTAGGCGATGTGGGCCTGGCCCCCGTAGTGGAATTCGGTCTCGTTGCGCGGCCCGCAGTGCGGGCAGTCGATCAGCAGCATGGTTTTCTCCTGCCTGTACCTTCCTAGTGGGCCACGGCGGCGGCGCCGTGCTCGTCGATGAGGTGTCCGGTCTCGAAGCGGTCCAGAGCGAACGGGGCGTTCAGCGGGTGGGCCTTGTCGGTGGCGATGGTGTGGGCGAACGTGTAGCCGGAGGCTGGTGTGCCCTTGAAGCCGCCCGTGCCCCAACCGCAGTTGACGTACATCTGGTCGATCGGGGTGGTGGAGACGATCGGTGAGGCGTCGAAGGTGGTGTCCACGATCCCGCCCCACGTGCGCAGCAGGTGCGCGCGGGCAAAGATCGGGAACAGCTCGACGGCGGCAGCCAGCTGCTCCTCCACCACGTGGAACGCGCCGCGCTGGCCGTAGCCGTTGTACGAGTCGATCCCGGCACCCATGACCAGCTCGCCCTTGTGTGCCTGCGAGACGTACACGTGGACGTGGTTGGACATCACCACGGTGGGGTGGACCGGCTCGAAGAGTTCGGAGACGAGCGCCTGCAGCGGGTGCGAGGAGATCGGCAGACGAAACCCGGCCAGGTCGGCCAGCACCGAGGAGTGACCGGCGGCCGCGAGGGCCACCTTGCCGGCGTTGATGCGGCCGCGGGACGTCTCCACACCCACCACGCGCTCGCCGTCCTTGATGAAGCCGGTGACCTCGCAGTTCTGGATGATGTCCACGCCCATCTCGTCGCACTTGCGGGCGAAGGCCCAGGCCACGTGGTCGTGCTTGGCTATCCCGGCGCGTGGTTGGTAGGTGGCCCCCATGACCGGGTAACGGATGTCGTCCCCGATGTTGATGATGGGGCAGGCCTCCTTGACCTGTTGCGGGTCCAGCCACTCCGCGTCCACGCCGTTGAGCACGTTGGCATTCACACGCCGCTGGGACTCGCGCACGTCCTGCAGGGTGTGGGCCAGGTTCATCACGCCCCGCTGGGAGAACAGGAAGTCGTACTCCAGTTCCTCCGGCAGCCCCTCCCACAGCTTGAGGGAGTGCTCGTAGATCGCCGCGGACTCGTCCCACAGGTAGTTGGAGCGGATGATCGTGGTGTTGCGGGCCATGTTGCCGCCGGCCAGCCAGCCCCGCTCGAGGATGGCGATGTTGGTCATGCCGTGTCTGGACGCCAGGTAGTAGGCGGTCGCCAGGCCGTGGCCGCCGCCACCGACGATCACGGCGTCATAGCTGGCCTTCGGGTCAGGGTTGTGCCACAGGAAGTCCGGGTGCTCGGGAAGCTTCTCGGCCATGTCAGGCCCCCTTCGTGGTGAGGAATTCGGTCATGTTCGGGTACAGGGGATGGGCGGCCGCCAGATCTCGGACGCGTTCGCGCAGGCCGGTCAGGGCCTCGTCCTGGGTGCTGTCGGTGGTGCCGGCGCCGGCCGCACCGGCTGCACCCGCCTTGAGCGTCTCGGCGATGATGTCCGCGACCTCGCGGAAGGCTTCCTCGCCGAATCCGCGGGTGGCCAGGGCCGGGGTGCCGATGCGCAGGCCGGAGGTCACCATCGGCGGGCGCGGGTCGAAGGGGACGGAGTTGCGGTTGATCGTGATGTCCACGGCGGCCAGCAGGTCCTCGCCCTGTTGGCCGTCCAACGGGGAGTCTCGCAGGTCCACGAGGACCAGGTGCACGTCCGTACCGCCGGTGAGGACAGTGATCCCGTGCTCGGTCACGTCCGGGCGGATGAGCCGCTCGGCGAGGATTCGCGCGCCGGCCAGGGTCCGCTCCTGGCGGTCCCGGAAGCCCTCGGAGGCGGCGATCTTGAACGCCACGGCCTTGCCGGCGATCACGTGTTCGAGTGGACCGCCCTGCTGGCCGGGGAACACGGCGGAGTTGACCTTCTTGGCGATGCCCGCGTCATTGGTCAGGATGATGCCGCCACGGGGACCGGCCAGGGTCTTGTGCGTGGTGGAGGTGACCACATGGGCGTGCGGAACGGGCGAGGGGTGCAGGCCCGTGGCCACGAGCCCGGCGAAGTGGGCCATGTCCACCATCAGGTAGGCGCCGACCTCGTCCGCGATCTCGCGGAAGCGGGCGAAGTCCAGCTGGCGCGGGTAGGCGGACCACCCGGCGATGATCATCTTCGGCCGGTGTTCGCGTGCCAGGGCGGCCACCTCGTCCATGTCCACTCGGTGGGTGGACTCGTCCACGCCGTAGGGGACGATGTCATAGAGGCGGCCGGAGAAGTTGATCTTCATCCCGTGCGTCAGGTGCCCGCCGTGGGCGAGGTTGAGCCCGAGCACGGTGTCCCCCGGCCGGATCAGCGCGTGCATCACCGAGGCGTTGGCCTGCGCGCCGGAGTGGGGCTGGACATTGGCGAACCCGGCACCGAAGAGCGCCTTGACCCGCTCCAGGGCCAGGCTCTCCACTGCGTCCACATGCTCACACCCGCCGTAGTAGCGCTTGCCGGGGTACCCCTCGGCGTACTTGTTCGTGAGCACTGAGCCCTGGGCCTGCATGACGGCGGCGGCGGTGTGGTTCTCCGACGCGATCATCTCCAGCCCCTCGCGCTGCCGCCCCAGCTCGGCGTCGAGGTGCGCCGCGATCTCGGGGTCGAGCTCGGCCAGGTCAGCAGTCAATTCAGTGGGGATGGCCTCGGCCATCTCGCGGGTCATGGTCACGATGATCTCCTGGTACGCCTCTTGAAGACAACTGATATATCAAGCTGCGGTCTACAGTATGATGATGATCACACCCCGTCAAGGGCCTGCAGGAATGCGGACCGTCCGACGAGCCGAAGGACCTCATGACCACCGCAACGAACCTTGCCCCCACCGGCCTCTCGCTCGCCGAGCAGGCCTACCGCGCCCTCAGGGACCGGTTGATCATGCTGGACATCGCCCCCGGCGAGCCGCTCCAGGAACTCCAACTCGTCAGTGACCTCGGATTCGGGCGCACGCCGCTGCGGGAAGCCCTGAAGCGCCTCGAGACGGATCACCTGGTCGTCTCCTATCCCCGGCGGGGCACCTTCGCCACCCGCGTGGACATCACCGAGCTGGCCGCCGTCTCCGAGGTGCGCCAGCTCCTGGAGCCCCTGGCCGCCCGCAAGGCTGCGGGGAACGTGAGCCCGGAAACCCGCGCAGCCCTGCTGGAGGCCCGGGAGGGGATCGAGCGATTGGACCACACCACCCCGCAGCGGGAGGTGATGGCGCTGGACCTGGCCGTCCACCGGCTCGTCTACCGCACGGCGGGCAACCACCATCTCGAGGAGTCCCTGATCCGCCTGGACAACCTCGCCACCCGGATCTGGTGCGTGGTGGTGGACCGCCTCCCGGACGTCGCCGGCCACATCCGCGAGCACCTCGGCCTGCTGGACGCGATCCTGGCCGGCGACCAGGAGCGGGCGGAGTCCATCGCCGCCGAGCACGTCCGCCACTTCGACGCGGCGGTCCGCAGCGTCATCTGACGTCCTCCCGGCCAGGGCTTGACGGTGACCTGAGTCACTGTCATTCTGTAGCGCAACCGCGTTGCCTTAAGTGCAACAGCCAGCGACTGTGCCCCCTGGAGGAAGTCGACATGTCCACCCCTGAGAAATCCGCCACCGTCACCGAGGACAGCCCCGCCGCGGGGAGCGAACGGACGGTCACCCTCCCGCGATTCCGAGGACGGATCATCCCGCCTCTGGACCGGGCCATCATCATGATCCTGCCGCCGGTGCTGATCATCGCGGCCGTGGTGGCCGTGACGGTCAACCCCGAGGGTGCTGCTGCCCTGATTGGCCGCCTGAGGACCTTCGTCACCGGCGGGTTCACCTGGTGGTTTGTGCTCTACTCCCTCATCGCCGTCGGCGTCTGCGCCTGGCTGTGCATCAGCAAGGTCGGCACGGTCCGGCTCGGCGGGCCCAAGGCGCGGCCGGAGCACAGCAACTTCGCCTGGTACTCCATGCTCTTCGCCTGCGGCCAGGGCATCGGCCTGATCTTCTGGTCCGTGGCGGAGCCCGTCATGCTGCGCGAGGGGACCCCCGTGATCCCCACGGGTGCGAACCCGGGCGAGGGCGGGATCGTGTGGACCTACTTCCACTGGGGCCTGACCGCCTGGGCCATGTACTGCGTCGTCGCGATCTGCCTGGCTTACTCCCACCACAACCTCGGCAAGACCCTCACGTTCCGCGAGGCGACCGTGGACCTGCTGCCGAGACGCGTCCAGCGGCCGGCCGGCGTCGTGATCGAGCTGCTGGCCATCTTGGCCACCGTGCTCGGACTGGCCACGTCGTTCGGCTTCGCGGCCATGCAGTTCACCTCCGGCGCCACCCAGGTGCTGCCGATCGAGAGCAGCACCCTGGTGTGGGTCATCGTCATCCTCGCCTTCGGCCTCCTGACCGCCGTCTCAGCGTTCCTGGGCGTCAACAAGGGGATGAAGCGCATTTCCGAGACGAACTCGATCCTGTCCATCGTGCTGGTCGTCGCCGTCTTCGTCTTCGGCCCCACGGTCTACCTGCTCTCCAACATGTCCCAGACGTTCGGCTCGTTCTTCCAGCACTTCATCCCGATGAGCTTCTTCGCCGGGGCCGAGGGCGCCGGAACGCCGCTGGCGGACTGGTCGGACAGCTGGAACGGCTGGTGGACCGTGTTCATCTGGTGCTGGGTCATCGCCTTCTCGCCCTTCGTGGCCGGCTTCATCGCCCGCATCTCCCGCGGCCGCACCATCCGCCAGTTCGTCCTGGGCGTGACCATCATCCCGTCCCTGATCGTCATGGTCTGGGTGGGCGTCATCGGCTCCGCCGGCATCCACTACGACAACGAGTCCGGGCAGATCTCCGCCGACGCGGCCGAGGACACCTCCTCCGCCCTGTTCTCGATGCTGGAGATGGTGCCGTGGATCGGCACGCTGCTGATCATCGTGGCGACCATCCTGGTGGCCACCTACTACGTCACGTCCCTGGACTCCGGCACCTACGCCCTCGCGGAGTTCGTCTCGGCCCCCAAGAAGTCCGGCCCCTGGTTCCGGGTGGTCCTGGTGGCCTCCATCGCCACCGTGGCCCTGGTACTGCTGTCCATCGGTGGGGTGGACGCCGTGGACACGGTCCAGACCGGCACCATCATCGGCGGCTTCCCGTTCTCCTTCGTGATCGTGCTGATGATCATCAACCTCGTCCGGCGCCTCCGGTCCCGGACCCGGGAGACCCGGCAGCTGGAGAAGGACATCAACGACCCGGGGCACCGCGCGGAGGACGAGCTGTGCGATGAGGACGGTATCCCCCGCCCCGATCCGCGCCTCGGCGTGGGTCCTGGGACCCTCACGGAGCCGCAGGACCCCTACGGCTACCGGACGACCACCGAGAGGACACCGAAGACGTGACCAGCACCCCCGAAACCCCGGCCCCGGCCCAGCCCACGCGCCTGGCCCACCTGGACGCCCACACCTACCGCGACTGGGCCGCCGGAGAGCACTCCACCGTGATCCTGCCGGCCGGAGCCTTCGAGCAGCACGGCCCCCACCTGCCCCTGGGAACGGACGCCATCCTGTCCTCGACCATCGCCGAGGCGGTGGGGTCCCGGATCGGCGCCAAGGTGGCAGAGCCGCTGGCCTACGGCTACAAGTCGCAGCAGAAGTCCGGCGGCGGCGACCACCTGGCCGGCACCGTCAGCCTGGACGCCGCGGCCCTGATCGCCCAGGCGCGCTGCATCATGGCCGGGTTCCTGCGCCAGGGCGTCCGCAACCTCGTGGTGCTCAACGGGCACTACGAGAACTACCAGTTCCTGTACGAGGCCGCGGATCTGGCGCTGGCCGACACCGGCGCCGGCGCCAGGGCCAGCGCCGGACCGCCACGGGACAGCCCCACCGTCCTCCTGCTCTCCTACTGGGACTACGTCTCCGAGGACACGCTGGCGGCGGTCTACCCGGAGGGCTTCCCAGGCTGGGAAATCGAGCACGGAGGGGTCCTGGAGACCTCGCTCATGCTGCATCTGCGCCCCGAACTCGTGGCCATGGACCGCGCCGTGAGCCACCCCCCGGCCGACCTGCCGCGGTTCGACCGCCTTCCCGCGGTGTCCTCGCGCACCCCGGACACGGGCTGCCTCTCGGCGCCGGACGGCTCCTCGCCCGAGAAGGGCCGGCTGCTCTACGAGCAGGTCGCCGCGGACCTCGGGACCGATCTCACCGCGGAACTGGACCTGCCCCGCTGACCGCCACGGGCCGCCGTCGTGCCCCTTGACGTGACCCACCGCACATCCCACAATGAATGCAACGCCGTTGCATTCGATGCAACTTACTTTCCGAGGAGAACACCATGACCACCACCCCCAGCACCGCGCAGTCCGTCTCCGAGCTGGAGCGCCTGAAGACCCTGCACAACGGCTCCAAGCAGCAGCTGACCTTCTCCGACGCCGAGTTCGAGCGCCGCCTGACCGGCCTGCGCCAGATCATGGCCGCGAAATCCCTGGACGCCGTCATCCTCACCAGCTACCACGGCATCAAGTACTACTCGGACTTCCTCTACACCACCTTCGGGCGCAACTACGCCCTGGTGGTCACCGCCACCAACTCCACCACCGTCACCGCCAACATCGATGCCGGCATGCCCTGGCGCACCAGCTACGGCGAGAACATCGTGTACACCGACTGGAAGCGGGACAACTTCTTCTACGGCCTTCAGGAGGCCCTGAAGCGGGACGGCGTGAAGGCCTCCCGGATCGGCGTGGAGGACGACTTCCTGCCGGGCCTGACCCGCCAGCGCATCCAGGACGCCTTCGACGGCGCCGAGTTGCTGGACGTGTCCCAGGACGCCATGCGCCAGCGCATGATCAAGTCCGCCGAGGAGATCGAGGTCATCAAGCACGGCGCCCGCATCGGCGACCTCGGCGGCGAGGCCATCAAGGCGGCCATCCGCGAGGGCATCACCGAATACGAGGTCGCCCTGATCGGCACCGAGGCCATGGTGCACGAGATCGCCAAGACCTTCCCGCACCGCGAGGTCCGGGACACCTGGGTCTGGTTCCAGTCCGGCATCAACACGGACGGCGCCCACAACTGGGCCACCACCCGCCAGTTGCAGCGCGGGGACATCCTGTCCCTGAACTGCTTCCCCATGACCTCCGGCTACTACACCGCCCTGGAGCGCACCCTGTTCCTCGGCCAGCCGGACGAGCGCAGCCTGGAACTGTGGAACGTCAACGTGGAGGTCCACCGCCGCGGCCTCGAGCTGATCAAGCCGGGTGCCGTCTGCCAGGACATCGCCCACGAGCTCAACGAGATCTACATCGGCCACGGCCTGCTGCCCAACCGCACCTTCGGCTATGGCCACTCGTTCGGGGTCCTGTCCCACTACTACGGCCGCGAGGCCGGTCTGGAGCTGCGCGAGGATATCGACACGGTCCTGGAGCCGGGCATGGTGGTCTCCATGGAGCCGATGATCACCGTCATGGACGGTGAGCCGGGCGCCGGTGGTTACCGCGAGCACGACATCTTGGTCATCGGAGAGGATGGCGGCGTGGAGAACATCACGAAGTTCGGCTTCGGTCCCGAGAACAACATCATCGACGCCTGACCCGGCCCTCAGCCGGTGGAGTTCACCCCGCGGGGACGCCGGCCGTGACATCGTGGGGGTGGGCAGCACCGCTGCTCACCCCCACTCGGGGGCCCCATCGTGAGAACGACCATCGGGAGAAGCTCCATGGCCACCACCGCTGGGACCGAAACGGGCGACAGCGCCCGTGGCGCGTCCGTCATCGTCAATGTCCTGCAGGTCATCCGGTGCTTCACGGTGGATGAGCCGCTTCAAGGGGTCACCGAGATCGCCGCTCAGGTGGGGCTGCACAAGTCCAGCGTGTCCCGGATCCTCGCCACGCTCGAGCAGGAGAAGGTGGTCGAGCGGGATGAGGCTTCCCGTAAGTATCGGCTGGGCCTGGGACTGATCGCCGTGGCCGGACCCCTGCTGGCGGGCCTGGATGTCCGGCGCGTCGCCATGGAAGACCTTCGCGAGCTCTCCGAGACCACCGGGGAGACGACCGCCCTGAACATCTGGGACGGCACCACCGCCGTCACCGTGGAACAAGTTCCCAGCCGACAGCAGGTCAAGCACACTTCCGTGTTGGGCAGCCGCTACGCCACCGGCCTGAGCGCGAGCGTCCAGGTCTTCCTGGCGCACACCGGCCCAGACCGGGTGCGTGAGTTGGTGTCCTCCGGTCGCGTGGCCTTCGAGTCCGCCGTAGACGTGGACGAGTACCTCGAGCGGCTCGCCACCGTGCGGCAGGATGGCCACGCGGTCAACCACTGCGAGACCTCCCCGGACGAAGTGGGCATCGCTGCCCCTGTGAGGGACCACCGAGGCGAGGTGGTGGCAGCCGTTCTAGTCGCCGCCCCCTTCTACCGCGTTCCCCAGGACGAGATCGCCCGCCTCGCCACCGCCTGCCGGGAGGCCGCCCGGCGCATTTCCCTGCGCTTGGGATGGACCCCGGCCTAGAGGCCGCGCATCCCCGCCAGAACACCGCTCCTCCCAGGACTCAAGCCCTTGACGTGGCCTACGTCACATCAGCAGACTGGTAGCAATCGCGCAACCCGATTGCATTCATTGCAACTGCTGAAATGAGACCACCGTGACCGATCCATCGCTCCGCACTGCTGCCCCCGGCACCACCGAGCCGCCACCCGCCGCCGGAACGCGCTCGACCCTCAGCGGGCAGACCCATACTCCGGTGGACACCGCCACGCGCCGGAGGGTGGTCACAGCCAGCTTCATCGGCAACTTCGTCGAGTGGTTCGACTACGCCATGTATGGCTACCTCGCTGTCACCATCACAGCGGTGTTCTTCCCCGACTCAGACCCGGCCACGGGCCTCATGCTGACCTTCTCGCTCTTCGCCGTGTCCTTCCTGGTGCGCCCGCTCGGTGGTTTCTTCTGGGGTCACATCGGCGACCGCTTCGGACGCCGGGTCGCCCTGTCCTGGTCCATCCTGCTGATGTCCCTGGCCACCTTCCTCATCGCTCTCATCCCGGGCTACGTCACCATCGGCATCTGGGCGCCGCTCCTGCTGCTCCTGCTCCGCCTCATCCAGGGCTTCTCGGCCTCCGGCGAGTACGCCGGGGCCTCGGCCTTCCTCGTGGAATACGCCCCACCAGGGAAGCGCGGCGTCTATGCCGCAGTGGTCCCCGCCAGCACGGCGACCGGCCTGCTGCTCGGGTCACTCATCGCCACGATCCTGACGGCAACGCTGGACAGCCAGCAGATGACCGATTGGGGATGGCGATTGCCCTTCCTGCTCGCCGCACCCATGGGCCTGATCGGCCGATACATCCGCAGCAAGCTGGAGGACACCCCGGCCTTCCGCGAGATGGCCGTCAAGGATGAAGCAGTCAAGGCCCCCGTGAGTTCCCTGTTCCGCGACCACTGGGCGAGCCTCGTGCAAGCGGCCGGTGCCGTGCTGCTGAACGCCGTGGGCTTCTACGTCATCCTCAGCTACATGCCGACCTATCTTTCCGAGGAGCTCGGCCTCGACCAGACCTCGTCCTACTTCGCCACCACGGTTGCCCTGGTGACCTACATCGGCTTCATCTTCGTCACGGGTTCACTCTCGGACCGCTTCGGCCGCAAACGGGTGCTGATGAGCGCATCGGTGGCCTTCCTGCTCTTCACCATCCCGGCGTTCCATCTCTTGGACACGGACAATTTCCTCGTGGTCCTCCTGGTGCAGATCCTGCTCGGCGGGATGCTCACCCTCAACGACGGCACCCTGCCGAGCTTTCTGGCCGAGATGTTTCCCACCAAGGTCCGCTACTCAGGGTTCGCCGTGAGCTTCAACCTCTCCAACGCGCTCTTCGGCGGGACCGCACCCCTGGTGGCCACCTGGCTGATCGCCACCAGCGGCAGCACCATAGCTCCCGGCTGGTACCTGATGGCCGCTGCCGCCGTGTCGCTGATCGCCGTCGCCCTGGCCAAGGAGACCAGCAAGCAGCCGTTGAGCATGAATTGACCACCGACTGATCACCGGAAGGACAGCCGTCGGTTGCTCCAGTCCTCAGGCCCCGGACCGCACCGATTCCTCGATGGCCGCACCCACGGACATCAGGTGCTCGCGCATGGCCCGGGCCGCTTCCTCCGGCTCGCGCGCGCAGACGGCGTCGATGATGGCCAGATGCTCGGGCAGGGACTGCTGCGAGCGTCCCGGCTTGGCGAACAGGCGGTACTGGAAGCGCACGGCCTGGGCGCGGAGCCGGTCGATCGTCGCGGCGGCCGTCTTCTGTCCGGACAGGCGAATCAGGGTGGAGTGCAGGTCTGTGTTGCCCTGGGCGTAGGCGGCCTGATCCCCGGTCTCGACGGCGGTTTCCATGCTCCGCCCGATCTGACGCAGCTCCTCGGCCTCGGCATCGGTGATGCGCATGGCCGCCCGTGCGGCACACAGCGCCTCGAGGGCAGAGCGGACCTCCACGATCTCGATCGCCTCCTCCACGGGGACGGACCGGACGCGGGCACCGCGGTTCTGGATCCGCTCGACGAGGCCCTCGACCGTCAGCTCAGACAGGGCGGTGCGCACATGGCCGCGGCTGGCCCCGTACATCTCGGCCAGGTCAGCCTCCACGAGCCGCTGGTTCGGCACCAGCTCGCCAGCGAAGATGGCCGCGCGAATCTGGTCGGCCACGTCGGTCGCGTTCACCGCAGCACTGGTCCGCGTTGCTGTTGCCACTGGAATCTCCCCCGCTCGTCAGCCATGATGGAACTGATTGTAAACAATTTTGTCACAGATGATGCAGGCCGCAGCCGATTTGGCGAAGGAATACACCGTGAGCCCAGACCCCGCCTCGCCCACCACAACCGCCCACCACGGCAGGGACACTCTCCCGGTCGGGCCCGCCACCGAGGTCCGGTGCATGGTCATGCGCGGAGGAACCTCCAAGGGACTGTACTTCCTGGCTGAGGATCTACCCGCCGATCCGGCCGCCAGGGATGCCCTGCTGCTTCGACTGATGGGCTCCCCGGACGCACGGCAGATTGATGGGCTGGGTGGAGCGCACCCCCTGACCAGCAAGGTCGCCGTGGTCTCTCCGCGCTCAGACGGCGGAGTGGATTACCTGTTCCTCCAGGTCTCCGTCGACGAGGCGACCGTCTCTGACCGGCAGAACTGCGGCAACATCCTCGCCGGCATCGGTCCCTTCGCGGTCGAACGCGGCCTCGTCCCCGCCCAGGACGGCACCACCGAGGTGGTCATCCACATGGTCAACACCGGTTCCGTGGCCCGCGCCCGGGTCACGACGCCGGCCGGTCGCGTCGCGTACGAGGGCGATGCGGAGATCGCGGGGGTGCCGGGGACCGCGGCCCCGGTGGTCCTGGACTACCAGGGCACCGCCGGGTCCAGTTGCGGAGCCCTGTTCCCCACGGGGAACCGCATCGATACCTTCGCCGGGGTCGAGGTGACGTGCGTGGACAACGGGATGCCCGTCGTCGTGATCGATGCCGCGGCACTGGGCTTGGAGGGGACCGAGGAGCCCGCCGCGCTGGAGGCCGATGCCGAGCTGTGCGCCGCGGTCGAGGCCGTGCGGCTCGAGGCCGGCGTCGCCATGGGGCTGGGGGACGTCAGCGAGACCACGGTGCCGAAGGTCTGCCTGGTGGCTCCGGCCCGGAGCGGGGGGACGTTCAACACGCGGTGCTTCATCCCGAAGCGCGTCCATGAGGCCATCGGAGTGTTCGCCGGGGCTTCGGTGGCGGTGGCCTGGCAGGTGCCAGGCACGGTGGTGGCGGGTCTGAGCGGTGACCACGATGCGGCCGAGACGCGGGTGGAGCATCCCACGGGCCACACGGACCTGGTGGTGGAGGTCGATTCTGGGGACGCCTCAGAGGCAGGCCGGTCATCAGCGTCCGGCGAACCCACCGTCCTCGTCACCGGCAGCGTGCGCACGGCCCGCAAGTTGATGGACGGCATCGCGTTCGCCTGAGCGGGCGGACGCTCCCGCCGGTAGACTGGCACGGCCCCTCCGCCACCGCCACTACTGGAGCACGCCCATGACCACCCCCATTCCGGTCAAGCCGAGCCGCCGCAAGCGGCCCGACGCCGCCGGACCCCGCCCACGCCTGAAGATGTCGCTCTACGGCTTCCTCGTGGCCTGGCTGGCGCCGAACCTGCTCATGGCCGCGATCGTGCTGGTGCTGAACTTCATCCCGGCGCTACAGGCCTATGGCTCCCTGACTCCGCTGCTGACCACCGTCGGTCTGGCCGGTCTGGTCATCGGTCTGCCGCTGTGCCTGCTGGTGAACTGGCTCTTCCGCCACAAGACCAACCAGTGGATCCATGTGATCGGCTACGCACTGGTCGGCATGCTCTATGGACTGGCGGTGCTGTTCTCCGGGGTCGGTGGCCTGGTGCCCATGCTCATTCCGATCATCGGCTTCCCGGCCGCCATCCTGATGGCCCTGGGCCGCGCCGTGGCCCAGCCGCTGGTGAACGTCGTCCGTCCCGAAGCGACCCCTGCGGCGGTCTGACCCGCCACCGGCCGAAGGGGATTAACATGGTGCGCATGCCTTCCACTGATCAGTACGACGTGCACACCCCCGCTCTCTCCTTGACCATCGCCGGTTCCGAAGCAACCGGCGGCGCCGGCGCCCAGGCGGACCTGAAGACCTTCCAGGAGCTGGGCACCTTCGGGATCGTGGCGCTGACCTGCATCGTCTCCTTCGACCCGAAGGACGATTGGAACCACCGCTTCGTCCCGGTTCAGGCGGACGTGATCGCCAACCAGCTGGAGGCCATCCAGGCCGACTATGCCGGTTCTTTGAAGACCACCAAGCTCGGCATGATGGGCTCCCCGGAGACCATCTCCACGGTGGCCACCGCCCTGAGGAATCAGGAGTGGGACCACGTGGTCCTCGATCCCGTGCTGATCTGCAAGGGCCAGGAGCCCGGCCACGCGCTGGACACGGACCGCGCCCTCAAGGCCGAGCTGTTGCCCCTCGCCACCTTCACCACCCCGAACCACTTCGAGTCCGAGCAGCTGTCCGGGGTCACCGTCCGCACCCTGGAGGACCTGAAGGAAGCGGCGAAGCGCATCCACGAGGTCTCCGGCGCGGCCGTCCTCGCCAAGGGTGGCATGAAGCTCGACGGTCCGGACGCCCTGGACGTCTTCTACGACGGCGAGACCCTCGAGGTCCTCTCCGCGCCCAAGATCGGCGACCACGGGGTCTCCGGCGCCGGCTGCTCCCTGGCCGCCGCCGTCACCGCGGAACTCGCCAAGGGTGCCACGCCACTGGAGGCGGCCCGCCGCGCCAAGGAGTTCGTCACCGAGGGCATCCGCCAGCGCGTCACCGGCAACACCCCGTTCGACGCCCTGTGGCAGGGCGGTCTGCGCCGCGCCTGAGGTGCGCGGCCGGCGTCGTCCCCCGGACCCCGACGCCGGCCGGCCAGGAATACCCCCGCCTCACCCCGGGTTGTGATTGAGGTGAAGATCGAGATTTTTTCCGACGTCGGCTGCCCGTGGTGCTTCATCGGCAAGCGCCGGTTCGAGAGGGCCCTGGAATCGTTCGAGCACCGTGATCGGGTCGAGGTGGAGTGGAAGAGCTTCCAGCTCGATCCCACGCTGCCTGAGCACGATCACCGCCAGGAGATCGACTACCTCTCCGAGGCCAAGGGCATGCCCCGCGAGCAGGTGACCGCGATGCTGGCGCACGTGACCGAGCAGGCCGCCGCCGAAGGCTTGGACTACGACTTCGACCGTCTCGTGGTGGCGAACTCGTGGAAGGCCCACCGGGTGATCCAACGCGCCAAGGCGGTCTCACTGCAGACGGCCGAGCACCTTGAGGAACAGCTGTTCCGCGCCCACTTCGAGGGCGGCAGGAACATCGGTGACGAGGAGGTGCTGGTGGAGCTCGGCACCGCCGCCGGGCTCACCGCCGAGCAGGTCCACGAGGCCCTGTCCGAGGACCGTTGGGAGACGGCCGTCAAGCAGGATCTGGCCACCGCGCAAGCCCTGGGGGTCACCGGGGTCCCGTTCTTCGTACTCGGACGCAAATACGGCATCTCCGGCGCCCAGCCCACCGAGGTCTTCACCCAGGCACTCGAACAGTCCTGGACGGAGTTCCAGCCGCTACAGATGGTGCAGTCGGCGCCCGGCAACCCGAGGGGTGCTGGTGGGCCGGACGATCTCAACGGACAGGCCTGCGGCCCCCAGGGTTGCGACTGACCTTCCCCCCGACCGACGTCCCTGGAGCCGCGTCAGACGCGATGCTGGAAGTCGATGCCCAGTCGGCGTGCGGAGAGGAACCGCCAGGCCAGCATGATGCCCAACAGCGTCGCCGAGACGGTCATGACCCAGGAGAAGTGCCAGCTGCCCGCAGCGGTGGCGATGGTGGCCAGGATGATGGGTCCGACGAAGTTGGCCCCGTTGTAGATCTGGACCATCAGCCCCATTGCCGCTGCCCCGGAGCCGTTGGGCGGGGCAATGTCCACGGCGATCCGGTTCAGGCTGGCGGGAACCAGGGCGCCGACTCCGGAGAACAGCGTCACGGCGAGGATCTGCACCACCAGTCCACCCGGCACACCCGACCAGTCCGGCGCGAAGGTGATGATCGAGGCCACACCCATGGTGCCCAAGCCGATCAGCACCAGCCGCCGCATGGGGATGCCCCGTTGGTGCAGCCGGCCGGTGAGGATGTTCCCCACCCCGTTCACCCCGCCGACGATCGCGGTGAAGACACCCGGCCAGAGCCCTCCGACTCCGGCCTCATCGAAGATCGTCGGCAGGAAGCCGATGACCGAACCCCATTGCAGGGTGTAACAGGCGAAGACGATGCCGGCCATCCACGGGGTCAGGGTCTTCACGGTGGCGCCCACGCGCCGTGCCGCCAGCCTCACATTGGAGTCACGGTCCGACGGCGGTGGGGGCACGAACACCACGATCAGGGGGATGGTTGCCGCGGTGACCACCGCCATCACGACCCACCAGACCTGCCAGCTGACGCTCGTGAGCAGCAGGGTGGATGCCAGAACCGCCACGAAAGTGGCCAGCCCTTGGAAGGAGCCCCACCAGCCCATGGCGATGTTCGTCCTGGCGGGCGGCGTGATCAGACGGATCAGGGGCGGCGCCACCACGGTGGCCATCAGGAAGCCAACACCCTCCAAGGCGCGGGTGGCCATCAGGAAGCCGGTGGTCTCCGCGAAGGCTCCAGCCAGCGAGCCCACGGTCAGCAGACTCAGCCCGATGAGTAGCGTGCGCCGCAGCCCGAGAACTTCCGAGAAGAGGGAGATCGCGAGGCCCAGGGCCATCGAACCGACCTGGACGATGCCGAGCAGCACTCCGGACTCGATGAGGGTCATCCCCAGGTCATCCTGGACGAATGACAAGGCCTCAGGGAGTTTCCAGATATGCATGGCGGCAGCCACGCCGGCGATGACGATGGGGATCCAGGAAAAGCGTGTGCGTGCTGGCTGCGCAGCGTCCACGCCAGACGGGGCGTTCATTCTTGACACCCTAATGTGAGGGCCAGACTGCACCGCCCGTGAGACGGGCCTCACCGAGAACGTGTCCCTTAAACACCTGAGAGGCGGTGGCATAGCCACCGCCTCTCAGCGGATATTGGATTGGTGGGCCCGTATCCCCCCGGGCTTATTCCACCGTCCGATCCGTGTGCACCGTCTCATGGGGCCCTTTCAGGTTAACCCGCGTGGCGACCTGACTGCCATTGGACCTTTGGCTAGTCTTGTGACCACATATGTGACGCATGTCACATCAATAATCTGACTAGGCGTTGGCTCCGTGCAGGGGAACCTCAGCCCGGACCCTCCACCACTGACCGTCGCGCACCGAGGACATGGTCCCCCCGAAGGCGTCCACGCGGTCCCGCATCCCGATCAGACCGCTGCCGGAGGAATTCCATCCCGCGCGCGTGGCCGATCCACTCATCGGCAGGGTGTTGTCCACGGCGAGCTCCAATTGCCCCTCCCGGACGTGCACGGCGATGCGGCATTCGCCACCTTCCCCGGAGTGCTTGGCCACATTGGTCACGGCCTCCTGGAGGACGCGATACAAGGCGGTCTCAACACTCTGGGGAATGTCCTGCTCCAGATCGCCAGTGTCCACGGTCGTGAAGATCCCCAGGCCCTCCAGCATCCGTCCGAACTTCACCGCGCCATACTCGAGATCCAGCGCGGAGGCTCCTTCACCGAGTTCCCGTTGCGCGGATTCCTGATCGCCCGCCACCAGGCCCTCCGCCTGCAACAGGGACAACATCCGCCGCAGGTCACCCAGAGCTTCGCCGGCCGAGCTGCCGATGACATCCACCGCCGTCTTGGCGGCCTCATCTGTTCCGGCATAGGTGGCGGCACGTGCCTGCATCGAGATGATGGTCAGATTGTGGGCCACGATGTCATGCAGGTCCCGGGCCAGGGAACGTCGCTCTTCCTGGGCAGCTATCGCTGCTCGTCGAGTGGCCTCAGCTAGCCGTCGCCGGTCTTGCGCACGACGGTCGAGGGACCAACCGATGAAGAAACCGATGCCCCAGGCTGCGAGGCTGAAGGGCACCGAGATCCAAGCGATGTCACCACCATCCGGGAAAGAGATCGGCATCAACAGGGCCCAAGAAAGAGCGATCGCGAGCGCCAGGTAACTGAAGAGTCTCGTTGCGGTTGCAGCAACGGAGGCCAGCATGAGAGGCATCAAGAGCATTGGCAGCGCATTGCTGTCGATGCTGTTCATCAAGTGGCCTGTCACCAACGCTGGGATTAGAGCAGCAAAGGCAAAAGTAGTACGAGTCCACAGCACGTAAAAGGCCAAACAGGTCAGCAGGTTCACCAACGTGACCTCTGGCGACAATCGTGCATCGTCCGATAGAGCCAAGAAAATGTCGGAGACGAGCGAGATCGTAATAAAGACGGACACCAAAACGAGGAGCGCCCGACTTAGAGGCCGAGAATGCCAGAAACCGGCCGGCCCTTGAAAAGGACCAGCCGGCAGTATCTGAGTCATGAGTTCCTGATCAGCAGAAGAGCTTGAACGTCACGCACCAAAAGGTTTGAGAACCTGCCCCCATTCCCATGGTGGACATACCACCGGAGGAACTCTTGGCGAGGGGCTGGGTCTGGAGCGTGGGGGACAACGCTGATGACGGGGTCGGGGCTTCCGCGGCCGCAGCCGGGGAAACGAGGAGGGCGGAGGAGACGAGCACAGCGGCCGCTGAGGCCAAAAGGGTGCGTTTCATAGCTTCATTATCACCGGCCGACGAGGCGTTCTCCACATTCAGAGGACTTTTACAGCGTATTCCTAGGTTGGAGCACGGCGTGGCGCCGGAACAGGGGCCAACACCGGTTTGAACACGTCAAGCCCTTTCGCCGTTTTCACGACTACGCTGAACCCATGCCCGATTCCTCTGCCTCCCCTCTGTCTGTGTTGATCGTCGACGACCAACCGTTAATGAGCGGAGCACTTAAGTTGTTGGTTGAGAACACCGCCGACATGGAGTGCGTGGGCATCGCCGCCAACGGCGAGGAGGCATTGGAATCCACTCGCGCCGTCCACCCGGACGTTGTCCTCATGGACATGCAGATGCCCGTCATGGGCGGCGTCGAGGCCACCGAGCGCATCACCGCGGAGTTCCCGGACACCAGCGTCCTGGCCATCACCACGTTCACGTCGGAGCCCTACCTCGTGCCGGCATTGAAGGCGGGCGCGGCCGGTTACCTGCTCAAGGACGCCGACCCGGAGACGATCATCGGCGCCATCTGGAGCGTGCACCGCGGGGAGTCCGTCCTCTCCCCCGCTGTGACTCGCAAGCTGCTCTCCTCCATCGAGGATGACCGCCCTGGCGTCGGGACCGCCACGGTGGCCGCCGGAGACCCGGACGGCTCGGACCTGACGCCTCGTGAACTCGATGTGCTGCGGCTGCTGGCCCGGGGCCGCTCCAATCCGGAGATCGCCGAGGAGTTGCATATCTCCGAATCCACCGTGAAGGCCAACCTGTCCAAGATCATGGACAAGCTCGAGGTCCGGGACCGCGTCCAGGTGATCATCCGCGCCGCGCAGTTGGGGCTCGTCACCCTGTCCCTGGGCTGACTCCGCCTCAGGCCCGGACCACGGGCAACTCCGAGAACCTCGTGGTGTACTGCGGCGAAGCGAACTCACGGCGCATGGTCCACGTCCCCTGCTCGGCCAGACCGCCAGGCCCGAGGCCGATCGAAGTTCCGCCGAACCGCCCGCGGACACGCTCCAGGACGTCCTCCAGATGCCGGTCGGGGCCGCCGTCGGATCCATCTGGTCCCTCGATGTCCTCGAATCCGGTCAGCATCTCCTGCCCCGTTCCCGCTGGTCCCAACCCGGACAGCATGACGCCGGCGCGGGTGTAGGGCACTCCCTCCCGCAGCACGGACCGCATCGCGCCCACGGCCGCCCGGGTGATGGCAATCGGGTCTGCAGTGGCACGCGGAAGGGCCACGGACCTGGAGACCGATCCACCGGGCCCGGAGAACCGGGAGGTCCCGGCCGTGACCAGGACGGTCCTGGCCTGCTGGCCCTGCACTGCCAAGCGGGCTGCGGCGCGCTGCGCGTAGAGGTTCATGACATCGTCCATGTCCGCACCGGTCGTCACCGGCCTGGAGAACGAGCGCGAGAAGATGACCTGGGCCGGGCCCGCCTGCTCATCCACGTCCGGAATGCACGGCACCCCGCTCAGTTCCAGGACGGTCCGTTCCAGCACCACGGAGAACCGGGATCGAATCCACGCCGGGTCGGCGGAACGCAGTTCGGCGATACTCCGGATTCCCAGCCGTTCCAGCTTCTCCCCTGACATGCGGCCCACACCCCAGACCTCGGTGGCCGGGAGCCGCTCCATCAACCGGTCCACGAAGGCGGGCAGAGCCGCGTCCATGGAGAAGACGCCTCCGATTCTGGCGTCGTGCGGGTTGTTCTTGGCCACGTGGTTGGCGAACTTCGCCAGGGTCTTGGTCGAGGCGATCCCCACGCACACCGGGAGCCCGAGGTGCCGGGCCACCGCCGCCCTTGCCTCTCTCCCGGCCTGCAGAGCCTGCTGCGGGGTGCCGGTCAACCCGATGAAGCACTCGTCGATCGAGTACACCTGCTGCCAGGTGCCCCAACGGCCCAACAGCTCCATCACGCGGGCGGACATGTCCCCGTAGAGCTCGTAGTTGGAGGATCGCGCCACGAGTCCCCATTGGGCGGCCTGCGGGGCGATCTGGAACCACGGCATCCCGGTCTTGAGCCCGAGTGCCTTCGCCTCCGGAGACCGCGCCACCACACAGCCGTCGTTGTTGGACAGCACCACCACCGGCCGGTTCTCCAGCCCGGGATCGAAGGCCCGTTCGCAGGAGACGTAGAAGTTGTTGACGTCCACCAAAGCCAGGTGATCAGTCACCACATTGCCCTTCCTGCGTCGACCGTGGGCTTCACCGTACGCTCACAGGCGGTGCAGGCAGTACGTGGCCACGCCCCAGATCTCCAGGGCATCCGCATCCTCCACGGTGAGGGGCGCCGCCCCGTCGTCGGTCTGCAGGGTCACGGTACGCCGGCCCCCTGCCGCCCCGAGGACCAGCCGACGCACCAGGAGTTCTCCATTGACCACGGCCACCACCACCGAGCCGTCCTGCGGCGTGGCCGCCCGGTCCACGACCAGCTCGTCCCCGTCGCCGATGCCGGAGCCGACCATGGCCTGTCCGGACACCCGCATCAGGAACGTCGAGGTACGGTCCCGGACGAGCTCGCGGTTCAGGTCGATCCCGCCGTCCAGGTAGTCCCGGGCAGGAGAGGGGAAACCGTGGGCGCGGGGCGCCTGCCCAGCGGCCGACGTCGGCTCCGGCCCGTCCCCGGGCGGCGGCGAGATGGTCATGCGGTCGCCGCGCGGACCCTAGTCGTCTCCGCCGGCGTCGGTGTCCGTGGAGGACGGAGAGGCCGGGCTGGAGGACGGAGACGCCGGGCTGGAAGTCGGCGTCGGCGACGGGGACGGGGACGACGGCGGGGGCGAGGAAGCAGGAGCAGAGGCCGAGTCATCGGCAGAGGCTGATTCCTCGGCCTGGCGCCGTTCTTCCTCGGCCTGGCGTTCGGCTTCCTCCCGCTGAGCCTTCTCGCGCTGCGCCTCCGCCTGGCGTTCAGCAGCCTCGCGCTGGCGCTTCGCCTCAGCTTGCCGTTTCTCCTCGGCCTGGCGTTCGAGTTCCTCCCGCTCACGGGTCTCCAGCACGTTGCGTGTGCCGTCCAGTGCCTTCAGTTCGGCCTGCGCGGCGGACAGGGCGCCCGTCAACTTCTCCTGCAGTCGGGGCACGTCCGCGGCCCAGGCGAGCGAGGCCAGGGAGGTCTCCTCGGGATCGATGGTGGCGAAGGCCTTCTCCGCGGCCACGCCCTGCTCGACGGCGGCCGAGATCGTCTCGATCTGGGTCTCTGCCTCGGCGGAGGTGGTGGGACGGTCCTCCGGCAGGCCCTCCAAGGCGGTCAGCGCGGGTCCGATCCGGCCGGCCAGGGTACACGGGGCGGCGGAGGAGTACAGTCCGGATTCCTCGCTGCGCGCGGTCGTCTGGGCCTCGCGCAATTCGCTGCCGAACCCCTCCCTCGGCTGCTCGGACAGCGGCACGGCGAACCCTGCCTCGGTCTGCTGGAGGTTGACGACCTCTCCCCCGTGGTGGACCAGGGCCAGCCGGGTGCCCTCGGGGCCGTCCGACTCCTCCGGATACTCCAGCTGGACCATGTCCCCCGGCTCGAGGAGGGTAGCCAGGTTGGTCATGGCCTCGTCCGCGAGGCAGTTCTCCACAGTGGGTTCCTCCCCCTCGGCCGCCAGCCGGGGCACCATCACACCGGCCAGCGTCACGGTCTCCTCGGTCCCGTCCATGTTCACCACGAAGGTCCTGCCATCCTCCACGCGCACCACGTGGCCGTTGGACTCGGCGGTGCGCACGCCCTTGATGGCGCTCAACACGCCCAGGGTGAGCAGGAGTGCCGCGAGCAGGACGAACGCGATGATGCCCAGTACGGGGACCCGTCGGGCCGTTCGCTGTTCTGTCATGTTCTTCCTGCAGTGGGGTGATCGAGGTGGCACTGAAGCTCGGGCAACAGAGGAGAACCAAGGTGACGCGGAGGGCCCGCAAGCTCAGGGAAGTCTACCAAGCGGGCCCTCCTCTCCCGGAACCCCAAGGCTGGACGACGCCGGCCCGTCGGCTGGCGCGGCGGCCGCGGCGGCACTACTGGGCGCGGCGGTAGAACGGCGGTTCCACCACGGTGAACGGCTCGGCCTTGCCGCGCAGGTCCACGGAGAGCTCCGTGCCGGCGTCCTTGAACGCGACATCAATGCGGGCCAGGGCGATTGGGTGACCCAGCGTGGGGCTGGGGACCCCGGAGGTGACCTCACCGATCCGGTGGCCGCCGCCGTCGAGCACGTGATACCCGGCCCGCGCCGACCGGCGGCCGGTGCCCTTCAACGCGACGATCGTCTGGCCGGTGGTGATGCCGGTGCCGGCCTCAAGGGCGGCCAGCAGAGCGTCTCTGCCGACGAAGTCACCCTCCTTGGTCTTGAGCGGCACCGCATTGCCGGCCCCCGATTCACTCGGCAGGTGGCCGAGGTCGAGCTCGTTGCCGTAGAGCGGCATGCCGGCCTCCAGGCGCAGGGAATCCCGGCTGGCCAACCCGCACGGGAGTAGGCCGACGCCAAGGCCCTCCGCCGCCTCAAGGAGCGTGTGCCAGACCGCGGTGGCCGCGGTGGACAACACCCCACGGTCCGCCACGGGTCCGATGATCAGCTCGAAGCCGTCCTCGCCGGTATACCCGGTGCGGGCAGCCAGGACAGTGATCTCGCCAGCGTCCCCGCCGGTCCGGATCGTAGCCGGGCGGGCGGAGTAATACCTCATTCCGTCCAGCTCGGCCGCTTCTGCCTCCGGCAGGACGGCGGCGATGATCCGGGCGGCCTGCGGTCCCTGCACGGCGACCAGCGCCGTCTGCGAGGACTCGTTGCGGACCGTGGCGTCGAATCCGGCGGAGCGCTCGGTCAGCGCAGCGGCCACGGCCGGCGCGTTGCCGGCGTTGGGGACCACGAGGAACTCACGGGTCTCCGGTTCGCTCGCGTCACCGCCGCCCCCATCCACCCGGTAGACGATCAGGTCGTCCAAGATGGTCCCTGCCTCGGTGCAGATCAGCGAGTATTTGGCCCGCCCCGGGGCGACGGCGGACACCCGGGCCGTCAAGGCGTAGTCCAGCGCCTCGGCCGACTGCGGGCCGGTGACTCGGACCTCACCCATGTGGGACAGGTCGAACAGTCCGGCGGAGGTGCGGACGGCCTGGTGCTCGGCCAGCTCCGAGCCGTACTTCAGGGGCATCTGCCAGCCGCCGAAGTCGGTGAAGGAGGCGCCGGCCTCCATGTGGACGCCGTGCAGCGGCGTGGTGCTGTTGCTCGTGCTCTCGCTCATGGTGGGTCCTGTCAGTGGGAGACGGCGGAGGAGGACTCGATGTTGTCCGCGACGGCGGTGGCCGACGCCGCGGCATCGGCGGGATCGGACGCCTCGAAGGACTCGATCGGCGGGCAGGAGCAGAACAGGTTGCGGTCTCCCCAGGCACCGTCGATGCGGCCCACCGGCGGGAAGTACTTGTCCCGGCGCAGCGAGTCCACCGGGTAGGCGGCCTGCGAGCGCGGGTAGCTACGGTCCCATTCGTCCGCGGTGAGCACCTCGGCCGGGTGCGGCGCGTTGCGCAGCACGGAGTCGGCCAGCGTCTGAGGGGTGGTCGCCTCCATCTCGGAGTGGATGGCCAGCATGGCGTCGATGAACCGGTCGATCTCGGCCAGGTCCTCGGACTCGGTCGGCTCCACCATGAGGGTCCCGGTCACCGGGAACGCCAGCGTGGGGGCGTGGAAGCCGTAGTCGATCAGGCGCTTGCAAACGTCCTCGGCCGTGACCCCGGACTTCGCCGTGAGCTCCCGCAGGTCCAGGATGCACTCGTGTGCCACCAGCCCGGTCTCGCCGGTGTAGAGGATCGGGAAGGCCTCCCCGAGCTTCTTCGCCACGTAGTTGGCGTTGAGCAGGGCGTACCGGGTGGCCTCGGTGAGGCCCTCGCCGCCCATCAGGTACAGGTAGGCCCAGGAGATCGGCATGACGCCGGCCGAACCGTACGGTGCGGCGGTGATCGGGTGCTCGGCGCTGGGCAGGTACGGCTTGAGGTGCTCAGCCACGGCCACCGGCCCCACCCCGGGTCCGCCACCGCCATGCGGGATGCAGAAGGTCTTGTGCAGGTTCAGGTGGGAGACGTCCCCGCCGAACTGCCCCGGCTGGGCGAGACCGACGAGCGCGTTGAGGTTCGCGCCGTCGATGTAGACCTGTCCACCGGCCTCGTGGACCTTGCGGCAGACCTCGCGGACATCGGCGTCATAGACACCGTGCGTGGAGGGGTAGGTGATCATGATGGCCGCGATCCTGCCGGAGTTGGCCTCGATCTTGGCCTCCAGGTCAGCCGAGTCGATGGTGCCGTCCGGAGCCGTGGCGACCACCACCACCTTGAGCCCGGCGAGGACCGCCGAGGCCGCATTGGTGCCGTGGGCCGAGGCCGGGATGAGGCAGATGTCCCGCTCGCCCTCACCCTTGTCCAGGTGGTAGCGGCGGATGGCCAGCAGGCCCGCGTACTCACCCTGTGAACCGGCGTTGGGCTGGATGGACACCGCCGCGTAGCCGGTGATCTCCGCCAGTTTCTCCTCCAGGTCTCCCAGCAGGAAGCGCCAGCCCTCCGTCTGGTGGTCCGGGGCGAAGGGGTGGATGGAGCAGAACTCCGGCCAGGAGATGGACTCCATCTCGGCGGTGGCGTTGAGCTTCATGGTGCACGAGCCCAGCGGGATCATGGTCCGGTCCAAAGCCAGGTCATAGCCCGAGAGTCGCTTGAGGTATCGCAGCATCTGGGTCTCGGACTTGTAGGTGTTGAACACCGGGTGGGTCATGAACTGGCTGGTGCGCCGCTGGGCGGCGGGGATGCGGGCAGAAGCCGGGGCGCCGGCGTCATGGGTGTCTCCGTTGGAGTTGGCGCTGGGCGTGCTGGTGCTGGCGGAGCTGCTGTCCTGGCGGGCCGGGAGGGACTCGCGCGGGGCGCCGAAGGCGGAGAGCACCGCCACGAGGTCTTCGTCCGTGGTGGTCTCGTCACAGGAGATCCCGACCGTTCCGGCGTCCACGAGGCGCAGGTTGACCCCGGCGGCCTCGGCGGCGGTGACCACGGTGCGGGCCAGGCCGGGCACCGAGACCTGGATGGTGTCGAAGAAGACGTCCTGGGTGAGACGGAACCCGTCGGTCTCCAGGGCGGCGGCCAGGCGGGTGGCCTGGCGGTGGGCGTGCTGGGCGATCGCGGTGACGCCCTCCGGGCCGTGGTAGACCGCGAACATGGAGGCCGTGATGGCCAGCAGGGCCTGAGCGGTGCAGATGTTGGAGGTGGCCTTCTCGCGGCGGATGTGCTGCTCACGGGTCTGCAGGGCCAGGCGGTACGCGGGCCGGCCCGCGGCATCCTGGGAGACGCCGACCAGGCGGCCGGGCAGCTGGCGCTCGAGACCCTTGGGAACGGCCATGTAGGCGGCGTGGGGGCCGCCGAAGAACAGCGGGACGCCGAAGCGCTGGGTGTTGCCGACGGCGATGTCCGCGCCCTGCTCTCCCGGAGGCGTAATCAGGGCCAGGGACAGCAGGTCGGCGGCGATCGCGACCATGGCGCCCCGCTCCTTGGCCTGGGAGATCACGGCGGAGTGGTCATGGACCCGGCCGGAGTCGCCGGGCTGCTGGAGGACGATGCCGCACAGGCCCTTCTCGTCCAGGTCGGCACCGAGCTCGGCGGGCAGGCCGGTGGCGAGGTCGGCGGTGCGGACGTCCAGGCCGAGCGCCAGGGCACGGCCCTCGATCACGGCCCGGGTCTGCGGGTAGAGGTCCGCGTCCAGCAGGGTGATGCCGTCCTTGGCCTTCTTGTTGGCGCGGTGCATCAGCAGGACGGCCTCCGCGGCGGCCGAGGACTCGTCCAGCATCGAGGCGTTGGCGATCTCGAGGCCGGTGAGGTCGGAGACCATGGTCTGGAAGTTCAGCAGGGCCTCGAGGCGGCCCTGGGAGATCTCCGGCTGATACGGCGTGTACGCGGTGTACCAAGCCGGATTCTCGAGCACCTTGCGCAGCACCACGGGCGGGGTAACGGTGTCGAAGAAGCCGCGGCCGATCATCTGGGTCTTGACGATGTTGCGGTTCGCGATGGCGCGCAGGTCCTCCAGCACGGCCGCCTCGGTGAGGGCCGGCGGCAGGTTCAGCGGGGTCTGCTGGCGGATGTCAGCGGGGACGGCCGCGTCCACGAGGTCGGCCAGGGAGTCGAAGCCCAGCTCGGCCAGCATCTGATCGGCATCTGAGGGTCGCGGGCCGATGTGGCGGCTGGTGAAGGGGGCTGAGGCGGTGTCCCGCGGTTCGTGGCGTGGCATCGGTGTCTCGGCGGCGGTTGCGGTGGTGGTCTGCATGGTGGTCCTCCAGGGCGCTGTGGGCACGGAACGGTACCTCCCCGCTCTGTCATCAACCTGAGAGATTCCGCCCGTATCTGGAGGATACGTCCTTGCACCGTCGGTGTCCGAGGGCGCTTGGGCCCCCGGAGCTTTCCAGAGTCGCCATGCCCTGCGCGGTACCGGTGCCTGAGAGATTCTCGGGGAGAAATTGCTCCTTCGGCGGCCACTCCCCCCGGTGTCCGGTCGGTCCAGGGACCTCCGGCGGTGGGGTTGCGGCACTCTCCCGCGCTGGGTGCGTGACGTGCCGACCAGTCTTCCACAGACGGCCCGCCCCTCGGCAACTGAGTCGCAGGAATTGACGCCGAATGCGGCCTTGGGCTCGGACGGTCATGTCGTGTGACGTCGATGAGGCCGTTCAGCGACGGCGGCGCAGCCAGAGCGGGATCGAGGCGAGCAGCAGCAGCCCCGCCACCCCGGCGAAGGTGGCACCCGGTCCGAGGTAGGTGAACCCCAGTCCGCCGAACACCCCGGCCAGACCCAGGCCGATATCGAAGCTCATGTTCCATCCGACACTGGCGGCACCGTGGCTGCTGGCCCGGGCGAAGGCCATGACGAGACTCGCCGATTGCACGGTCCCGATCCCCAGTCCCATCACTGCCAGGCCTCCGGCCAGCAGCCATCCCGGCGGGGCAAAGGTGGTGGCCAGCAGTCCGGCCATCGTCATGGCGATGCCAACCGAGTACACCGCCGCGGGGCTTCTCCTGTCCGTGAGAGAACCGGCCACCCATCGCCCCACCACCGAGGAACCCTGCATGGTGGCGATGAACAGGGCCGGATTCGCCGTTGCCCCGCCCGGGCCGAAGGCGATGACCAGTCCGTAGGCGGCCATGCCGACGAGGAACGGGAGCAGCACCGGGACCAGTCCGGACCAGGCCTGGCCCGACGCGCGGGCCGCATCAGGGCGTGCGGCGGCCGGTTCCGCAGGAGACGCGGATCCGGGTACCTCCACCACGGCGGCTGCCGGCGGCAGCCGGCCGGGAAGTGGACTGACCTGGCCTGGGACCCGGGGCAACGTCAGCAAGGCCAGCAGCACCAGGGCGGCGGCGACGAGCCGGAACGTCTCCAGCGGGACCACGCCGCTGAACCACAGCCCCAGCGGCGCTCCGACGGCGGCGGCCGCTGACGTGGTGGCCCCGAACTGCCCGAGGGCCCGGCCAGCCCGGCCGGGGCGCGAGACCGCCGGGACGGCCGCCGTCGCCAAGACCACGAGTATCCCGAAACCACAGCCGACGGCGAGCCCGGTCACCATCAGGGACGCCATGGAGTGGCTGATGACCAGGGCGGATCCGTGCCCGGCCGCCATCAGCAGCAGCGCCCCGCCGATCGCCCGCCGCGGGCCCCAGCGCTGCCGGAGAGCTGGGGCAAAGGGCTGGACCGCGATGACGCTGACCATCATGACCGTCAGCAGGGTCCCGCCGGTGACGGAGGAGAGTCCTCGGTCCAGGGCGATGGGCACCATGGTCGAGTAACTGAGGAAGAAGCCGGAGAAGCCCCAGATCGCGATCCACAGCAACCCCAACAGGCCCGAGGGCCCACGGTCGACGGCCAGGTTCCTACTCACCCCCTCACCCTAGGTCGGATGTGGAAGAGTTGGCCCATGCCCGTCTTTGAGCGTCGCTCCCTGGTCCCCCATGATCGATCCGCCGTGTTCGCCTGGTTCTCGCGGCGCGGTGCGCTCGTCCGCCTCACGCCACCGTTCGCCGGTTCCGTGCGGCGTGAACCGGAAGGGCTCGACGTCGGCTCGGTCGCCCGGTTGGGCATCAGCGCGCCGGGCTCGCTGGGCCTGGGCCTGGAGTCCGCCACCGGCCTGGCCAGGACCGTGTTGCCCTTCCGGTTACCGCAGTGGTTCGCCCCCGAGGTCCCCTGGACGGCTCGGCACACCGCCCTAGAGCCGGACCGCATGTTCCGGGACGAGATGTCCTCTGGTCCGCTGAAGTCCTGGGTCCACACGCACAGCTTCGAGGACGCGGCCCCCGGGGAGGCGGACACCGCGGACGGCCGCCCCGGGTGCGTGGTCGTCGACCACATCGAGTACGAGCTCCCGGCCGGAGCGGTCCTGCGCCGCAAGGGCTCGGTGTGGTCCCGGGCCGGGCGGTGGACGGAGGAGCGCCTCGAGTCCGAGCTGGACCGGCAGTTCGCCTACCGGGCAGCCCAGCTCCGCGAGGACCTGGCCTTCCACGCCGCCCACCCCGTGCCATCCGCTGAGTCCGACGGGTCCGGCGACTCCCGCCCGCTGACCATCGCCGTGTCCGGGGCCAGCGGCCTGATCGGCACCCAACTGTGCGCCCTGCTGGGCAGCGGTGGACACCGGGTCCTGCGCCTGGTCCGCGGCGGCCACCACACCCCTGCGGACGAGACGATCGTGTGGGACCCGGCCGCCGGGACACTGGACGCCGAAGCGCTCCGGAGTGCCGACGTCGTGGTGAACCTGTCCGGTGAGACCATCGGCGGGCGACTCTCGGAGGCCCACCGATCCGAGGTGCTGCAGTCCCGGCTGGCGGCCACCGGCCTGCTCGCCCGGACGCTCGCGGAGCTGGCCGACGACGGCCAACCCCGGGCCCTCGTGAACGCGTCCGCGGTCGGCTACTACGGAGCCGAGGCCGGTACCGGCCCTCGCGGTGAGGGCCTGCGGGAGACTGATCCGCCCGGGGACGACTTCCTGGCCGAGGTCTGCCAGCAGTGGGAGCGCGCCACCGCGCCGGCCGCCCGGGCTGGGGTCCGGACGGCGATGATCCGTACCGGCCTGGTGCTGACACCGGCTGGTGGTGTCCTGCAGCAGCTGCTGCCGCTGTTCCTCCTCGGCGCGGGCGGCCCCCTGGGCACCGGCAAGGACCGGAACCCGTGGCAGAGCTGGATCTCGATCGACGACATCGTAGGGCTCTTCGCCCACGCCGCGCTCACGGACACCGTGGAGGGGCCGGTCAACGGCACCGCGCCGGAGCCCGTCCAGGCCCGGGACTTCGCCGCCACCCTCGGACGGGTGCTTCGCCGCCCTTCGGCCGTTCCCTTGCCCGCGGCCGCCCCCACGGCGTTGCTGGGCTCTGAGGGCAACCGGTTGCTGGTGGAGGCGGACCAGCAGGCCCGGGCGGACCTGGCGCACGAGTCCGGATACGCCTACCGCCAGCCGGACCTGGAATCGGCCCTGCGGCACGTGCTGGGACGCTGACCGCCGGCTCAGAACACCGGCAGGCCGCCGGTCACACCCACCACGGAGCCGGAGACGAAACTGGCCTCCGCGGGGCTGGCCAGGAACACGTAGGCCCCGGCCAGTTCAGCTGGCTGACCGATCCGCCCCAGCGGGGTGTCGGCGCCCATGTGCGAGACGGCCTCCGGCTCCTTGGTGGCCGGCTGGAGCGGCGTCCACACCGGCCCCGGAGCCACGGCATTCACGCGGATGCCTTGCGGACCCAAGTCTCCGGCCAGGTTCACCGTGACATTGTTCAGGGCCGCCTTGGTGGCGGCGTAGTCGATCATCGTCTCCGAGGGCTGGTAGGCCTGCACCGACGTCGTGATGATGATGCTGTCCCCGGCACCCAGGTGGGGCAGGCAGGCCCTGCTCAGCCAGAGTGTGCCGTAGAGGTTGGTCTTCACGGCGCGGTCCAGGTCTTGGGTGCGCAGTCCGCCGAGTCCCGGTTCGCCACGCGCCCAGTGGTAGCCGGCGTTGTTGACCAGGATGTTCAGCCCGCCCAGCCCGGCCACGGCCTCCTCGGCGATCCGCTGGCACTCCGCCTCGTCACGCAGGTCGCCGGGGACCGCGACGGCGTTCCGGCCGGCCTTGTCGATCCACCCGATGGTGTCCTGCGCGTCTTCGGCCTCCTCGGGGAGGTAGTTGATGGCCACGTCCGCGCCCTCCCGGGCGAAGGCGATGGCCACGGCCCGTCCGATGCCCGAATCACCCCCGGTGATCAGTGCCTTCAGCCCCTCCAGCCGTCCGCGGCCGACCCAGCTGGACTCGCCGTGGTCCGGCACCGGGTCCATGGGCGCGGTGAGTCCGGGTGGCTCCTGCTGCTGGGCCGGCATGGTGCCGTCGGATCCCGCCATGGACCGCGCATGACGCCCGGCCTCCGTCAGGTCATCGTCCTTCATGGTGTCCCCCTCATACGTTGGCCGGGCGTTCGCTATGCCACCCTAGGAGCACCACTGATACGGCCGGAAGGTCTGAGCCCATGATTGACATCATCCCCTCCCTGCCCCCCGTTCCCGACGACGGCTGGTCCCGGGTGCTGTGCATCGTCGCCCACCCGGATGACATGGAGTACGGCACATCAGCAGCCGTCGCCGCGTGGACAGCGCGTGGCATCGAGGTCACCTATCTGCTGCTCACGGCGGGCGAGGCCGGTATGGCCGAGCCGCCGGACGTCGTCAGGCCTCTGCGCGCCGCAGAGCAACGGGGCGCCTGTTCGGAGGTGGGCGTGGAGAACCTGCTGATCCTGGACCATCCGGACGGAATGCTCGAATATGGGCTGGCGCTGCGCCGGGACATCGCCCGCACAGTGCGGACGGTGCGCCCGGATGCCGTGGTCACCGCCAACTTCGACTTCGAGGCCTACGGCGGTCTGAACCAGGCCGATCACCGCGCCGCCGGGCTGGCCGTGGTGGACGGTGTGCGGGACGCGGACAACCCCTGGATCTTCCGCGACCTGGCCGAGGCCGAGGGCCTGGAGCCGTGGCACGTCTCCGCCCTCCTGGTGGCCGGCCACGAGCGCCCGACCCACGCCGCGCCGGTGGATGGCGCGGCGGTGACGGCCGCCGTCGCCTCCCTGAACCGCCACGAGGCCTACCTGAAGCACGTCACCGGCCACCCGAAGCCGGAGGAGTTCATCCCGGAGATCCTCCGGGCCGGTGGCGCGCAGGCCGGCTCGGACCACGCCGTGACGTTCCGGGTGTTCGACCTGGGTGGACTCGGCGGCTAACCCTCAGGCCATGGCCGGTTCCGCGCCCGAGGCGTCAGCGGCGAAGCCCAGCTCGTCCAGGGAGGCGCCGTTGGCCACGGCGTCGATGACCTCCACGGCCTCCTCCTCCGAGATCTCCAGCGCCAGGGCGACTTCAGCGGCCAGCGGTGCCTGGGCGGCGCGGAAGAGGTCCTTCTCGGCCATGGACAGGCCCTTGGTGTCGCGGCGGCGGCCCAGGTCCCGGACCACTTCAGCGATCTGCTCAAGCAGACCCGAGGCCACCCGCTCCTGGTTGGCCTTCATCCGGCGGGACCACTGCTTCTCCTCCACACCGGACGGCTCCTGCACGACCTCGAGGAGGGTGCGCAGGTGGGCCCGTCCGTAGACCTCACGGACGCCGATCTCCTCCACCTTGGACTCCGGGATGGACACCACCAGGTTGTTGCTCCGGATGGTGAGCTCAATGTAAGTCACCTCCGTCCCCTTGACGGTGCGCTGCGTACGATTCGTGACCGCCGCGGGACCGTGGTGGGGGTGAACAACAAGCTTGCCGGGGCTCAACTGCATGTATACGTCACTTTCCTTCGGTGCGAAGGCCTCCCCCAGCACCTGGCCCGTCCACGGGCCGGGTGCTTTCCGTGAGTTTGGCTGAACTCCATTTTCTCACAAATACGGGACAGCTGCCGCCCTATGCCCTAGGCTTCTCCCCCTTCGCCAGGACCACATGGGTAGTCCTCCCCATGGCGGCGACCCATCAGGGATTGTAGATTGCTCAGCGGAACGGCGGACGCCCTCCTTCTTCGGATCAGCACAATGGAGGGAACCCCAGTGGGACTGCCCGATTATGAGGTCAACGTGGAGAGGGCCCGCGAGGTCATCAGCAGCACCCGGGGCCATGTCCAGGACTTCGACGGACAGCGGACCACGTTGTCCACCGCCGTGCAGACAGCGGCCGGCACCGCCAACAGTTCGCTGATCATGGGAGCACTCCAAGAGGTCTACGACGGCTACCAGGGCAAGCTGGCCACAGTACTGGACCACACCGGCAACAACGTCGTCAATGAGGCGGACAAGATGGTGAACGCCTTCGTCACCGGCGACCAGCAGATGGCCGATACGGCTCGGACGGCCGCGGACGACGTCGCCAGTACGGAGGAGGAGGCACGATGACAGTTGACCTCAGCGGGCTCCCAGAGTTCCCGGACACGGCCGCCCTGCGCACCGACGCCACCGCCATCCACACTGCCGGCACGGCCTTCAAGACCACGGCCGACGACGCCCGGTCGTGCTGGCGGGAGATCGCCACCTGGGTGGTGGTTCCCGACGAGACGTCCCTGGTCAATGCCTTCGACAAGCCGCAGGAGATGGGCGAGGGCCTGGAGGGTAGCACGGACGTGGTCAAGCTGGCCCTCCACCAGTACTGCGATGACCTGGAGTCCATCAAGGGCGAGTACGACGCCGCGGTCTCCGGAGGCATGGCCTGCTATTCGGAGGAGTCCGACGCGCAGGAAGTCCAGGACGCGGTGAACGGCGTCGCCGAGAAGATGCTGCAGTTGGAGGAGGACTGCGCCAACAACATCAAGCATGCGGATCCGGGAGCCGCGCCGACCGTTCCATGGTCGTCCCCGTACGACGGCATGATCCGCGGAGCGGTCACGGAGGCCCTGGGCCAGTTGCGGGTGCCCACCTACGAGTTCCGCTTCTCCGCGGAGGTGCGGGTCCGCACACTCGACTATTCCCGGATCAACATCGCCCACGCCGACGGGACCATCATCCCGGCCGAACGCATCGTGCTGACGGAGACGACGATCCGCGCCGACGGCAGGGTCAGGGTCCCCGTGCCGACAGTCGAGACGCAGCGGTTCGGGAACCTGCCTGACGTCCCCGCCTGGGCACGGAAGGCCGGGAACTTCATCCCTGGCGTGGACTACGTCATCACCGGAGCCAACGCCTTCTCCCAGGAGTGGAACGACGACCTCGAGCAGCACCCTGAGATGAACTGGTGGGAACGCATGGGCTCTGCCGGACAGTCCGCGGGCCTGCGCCTGGCGGGCAACGCCCTCGGCAACATCATCGGTGGCGCCGGCGGCATCTTCGTCGGGGCCCTGGCCGGAGGTGCATCCCTCGGTTCCGCCGGGGCGGCAGCGGGAAGCGTGGTCCCCGTAGCAGGGACCATCGTCGGCGGTGGAGCCGGTCTCGCCGGAGGTGCAGCCGTCGGGGCCATCGCCGGCGGCTATGCCGGCGGCACGGCCGGTGGGCTGGCGGGCGAGAACCTCGGCGCGATGCTCGACAACGCGCTGGACGGCGAGGATGCGAGCTGGGGCACGGCCTGGGAGAAGGTCTGGGGCTGAGCCGCCGATCGCGGACGGACACGCGTTAGGCTTCCCCTACCCATGGAACCGATCTTCGTCTTCTTCCTCATCCTTCTTCCCCTCGTCGCCGCGGGCATGGTGGCCCTCACGTGGGGCGCCTACACCGGACGGACCAGGATCCTGTGGATCCGCGCGGTCCGGATCGTGATCGGGGGAAAGTACTGGTTCGTGCTGTCCCCCTCCATCCTCGTCCTGACCCTCGCTGCCATCATGGCGATGATCCTGCTCCGCGTGAGTCCGAGTACGGAGAATCTCATCACCAACCCGGGGAATCCGATCCACACCACGCTGCTCATCGTCCTGTGGGCCGGGCTGATCCTGGCCTTCGTGGCCTCCTACTGGCTCCCGGAACGCCTCAAGCCCGGTTGGGTGCGCCAGCTCGAAGCAGACGAACGAACCACTCAGCAGGACCGTGACAGGCAGGAAACCTGATGTCAGCATCCCGACGCCACGGCACCGAACGGCCGTGGTCCTCGGACCGGCTCGGCGGGTACGAATTCTCCGTCCCCTCCGGCTGGGAACATGCAGCGCAGTCCACGGCCGACGTCTCCGTCTTCACGGCGCCCGAGGGGACCGGTCAGGACTCGGACGGCCACCGGCCGAGCCTGGTGGCGACCCTCGAGACCTGCACCGTCACCACCGCTCAGTACTCCACCCAGGCGATGAGCGAGTTCATGGTCCAGCTGCCCCTGCTCCGCATCCTCGACGTGGACCTGTGGGCGCCGACCGGGCTGAACCCGACGTCCGGCCGGCGGCTCGAGTTCCTGCACACGGCACCAGGTTCCCTGGTGCACGTGACCCAGTACTTCGTGGTGCACGAGGGCACCGCGTTCGCCCTGACCCTCACCTGCTCGGAGCGGCAGCTGACCCGGTGGGACCAGATGGCCTGGGACCTGGGTGACCGGGTGCGCATCAACGGAGCCACGCGTCACGATGCCCCCGAGGGTCCGCGAGCACCCGTGCTCCCCCGCCTCGCCGAGGCGGCCTCCGTCCGGCACGGGGCACCGCTGGAGGCGCTCAGCGTCCTCGCCCCGGAGCAGCCCTTCCGCTCCGCAGGACCGGTGCTCACCGACGAGGCGGCCGGACTGCTGCTGCACCTGGCAGCGACCGGCGAGGGGCCGGCGTCGGGCTCTGACCTGGAGTCCAGCCCGTGGACCGAACTCGTCTCCGCCGGCTTGACGGAACCAGGCATCGGGCTCTCCCCGCAGGGCACCACGGTGACCGGACCGCTGCTCGAACCGGCCGGCCGGGCCACGCTGACCGCGCACCGGGACGGCAGGGAGACCCGGCTGACGCTGTTCCATGGCGCCGAGGGGCAGACCCTGCTACTGGCCCAGACGCCCGTCGGGTCCATAGGCTCCGACGGCCAGGGGATCCTCCACCCCACCCCGAATGGCACCCGAGTCGACTTCCTCCCCCTGTGGCGTCTGGCGGAGACCTGCGGCAGCTGGCTGGGCATCACCCCGGCATGGCGGACGGCGGTGGAGCAGGCACCGGTGCGGCTCGAGGACTTCGACCGCCGCGTCACGCAGCAGACGCCCTCGCCTGCGGGGCTTGATGCTGCCCTCCACGCCGCCTGGACCGAACCGTGGGTGGTGTGGCAGGCGGAGGGCGATGGCGGCCGGGTCACGTACCTGCATGCCGGCGAGGCCGGCCACTACCTCGTAGAGTCAGACGGGCTGGACCACGTCCTGCTGACCTCCGTCCCTGCGCGCAACATCCACCGGCACCTGTCCGCCCTGCTCGCCCCGGCGGGCGCCGGGATCGGCTACCGGGAACAGCCCCGGGACGGTTGACCGGCGAGAAGGTCCCCCTCCCCCGCCCCGCGACTGCCCTCCATCCCTTTGCTGTCCCCTATGCCCCCTGCGCCCGGAGGAACTCGAAGACCTCCACCTCGTCCACGCCGGGGAAGGCGCCGGCCGGCAGGGCGGCCAGCAGGTGCGCATTGGCGCGGGCGGCGGGCCAGGCGTGTCCACCCCAGTCGGCCTCCAGATCCGGTGAGGGCACCCGGCAGCACGTGGGATCCGGGCACCGGGACACGGAGCGCGAGGTGGTGTCCGCGCCACGGAACCAGCGGGCATGGTCGAAGGGCACGCCGATGGACAGGGAGTAGAACCCGGAGGAGTGCGCCTCCACCACGGCGGTGCACCAGTACGTTCCGGCCGGGGTGTCCGTGTACTGGTTGAAGGCCCGGAACCGGTCGGCCACGCCGAACACCTCGCGTGAGGTCCAGTTCCGGCACACCTGCTGCCCCTCGATGGCCCCGGTGTGGTCGGCGGGGAAGGAGACGCCGTCGTTCTCGTAGGCCTTGTGGATGATGCCGGACTCGTGGACCTTCTGGAAGTGGCACGTGATCCCGAGGTGCTCCGTCGCCAGGTTGGTGAACCGGTGCGCGGCGGACTCGTAGGAGACCCCGAAGGCGTCCCGCACATCCTCGATGGCCAGGTCCCGTTGGGTCTTGGCATTCTTCAGGAACTTCACCGTCTCCTTCTGCGGCATCATCAGGGCGGCCGCGAAGTAGTTGGTGTAGACGCGCTGGCGCAGGAAGTCCGAGTAGTCGGCGGGCTCCCCATGCCCGAGCACATAGGCGGCGATGGCCTGCAGCAGCACCGACCGCGGATCGTGATCCGGGTTGCGGGCCCGGGAGAGGTAGAACCGCCGGTTCTTCAGGTCCGTCACCGAGCGCGTGGAGTGCGGCAGGTTCGAGACGGAGTGCACCGAGAACCCCAGATAGTCGGCCAGGTCAGCGGCCGCATGATGACTGAGGGGCCCACCGGAATGCCCGACGGCGTCCAGCAGGTCCTGCGCCTTCCGTTCCAGTTCCGGGTAGTGGTTGTTGCGCTCCTTCATCTCCTGCCGCAGCTCGGAGTTCGCCCGCCGGGCCTCCTCCGGGGTGGCGGCCTGCTCCTCCATGCGCCGGTTCAGCTCCGCTTCCAGCCCGGCGATGACCTCCAGTACCGCCGTGGGGGTGCGTGGGGAGATCTTGATCTGCGGCAGCCCCAGGCTCGCATAGTGGTCAGTGCGCTGAGCCTTCTCCACCACGATCTCCAGGGCGGCCCGGCGGCTCGGGGCCTCGGATGCCAGCAGTTCCTCCACCGTGGTGCCGTGGAGACCGGCCAGCCTGGAGAGCAGGGATAGCCGGGGCTCCCGCTTGCCGTTCTCCACGAGGGACAGGTGGGAACCGGTGGCCCCCACGGCCTCGGCGGCCTGGTCCAGGGTCAGCCCGGCCTCCTTGCGCAGGTGGCGCAGGCGCCGGCCGAGCACCACCGGGTCAAGATCGGGGGTGACGGTGTGGGCACCGGCGGCCGTGGCAGCGGAGACAACAGAGGTAGCCGCAGTATCAGAGGCAGCGGAAGAAGTGAGCACCATCACGCCATAATAGTCAATTCAGCCTGCTTTTTGACTCACAACCGAGGAACTCGCGCCAAGATTCGCAACCAAGCCATACATCTTGACGATCATCAAGCCGGGAACCACGCTCTCCCCACACAGTCAATGACGTCGGCGCGGGCCCGTTCAGAGGTCCGCCAGCACCCCCACCGGGTTCTCGAAGCAGTCCGCGACGAACCGCAGGAATCCGCCGGCCGTCCCGCCGTCGCAGATCCGGTGGTCGAAGACCAGGGAGAGCTGCATGACCTTGCGCACGGCCAGCTCGCCGTCCACCACCCAGGCCCGGTCGATGATCCTTCCCATCCCGAGGATCGCGACCTCCGGGTGGTTGATGATCGCCGCGGATCCGTCGGTGCCGAATACCCCGTAGTTATTGATGGTGAACGTCCCGCCGGACAGGTCCCGCGGAGTCCCTCTGCCGGAGCGGGCCAGTTCGGTCATCCGGCGCAGCTCGGCATTCAGTTGCCGGGCGGTCATGGCGTGGGCGCCCCGGATGGCCGGCACCACCAGACCACGCTCGGTCTGCACCGCGAAGCCGAGGTTGATGCCGTCGAAGGACACGATCCGGTGCCCGCCCGCGCCGTCCTCCTCGAAGCGCTTCGCCAGCTCGGGGAATCGGGCCAGGCCTGCGAGCGCGAACCGGGCGGCGAAGGCCAGCAGCCCCGGCACTTCCTGGTCCCCGCGTGCCTTCAGTGACGTCCGCAGCTCCAGCAGCGGGGTGACGTCCACGTCCACCCAGATCGTGGCCTCGGGGATCTCGCGACGCGAGCGGGCCATGGCCGCGGCGGTCACCTTGCGCACCCCGGAGACCTGCTCGACGCCGGCCACCCCCAGTCCCGTGCGCGGGTCCAGTTCTTCCGTGGGTTCCGGAGCCCACGATCCCTCACCGGCCGCAGTCGGCTCGGCACCCGTCGTCTCCGTGGAGGCCGAGGAGGCAGAGGCGACAGAGGCGGCCGTCCCCGCGCCGGCGCGAGCCAGCACATCGGTGCGCAGGATCAGGCCGCCAGGCCCGGTTCCCCGCACGGTGGTGAGGTCCACTCCGTGCTCGCGGGCCAGCCGGCGCACGAGGGGGTTGACCACCCGTGGGGCCGGGCGAGACGGCTCGGGCGCCTCTGTCGGCGAGCCTGCGGCCGGTGACGCGACGGTCGACGACGCGACGACCGGAGAAGCCGCGGCAGCCTTGCGCCGCCGGGTACGGCCGGTCGCTGCACCACCGGGAGTGCCGTAGCCGATCAGGACGTTGCCGGAGCCGGCGTCGTCCGCCTCCCCTTCCTCCGCATTCGCCGCAGGCCGAACCGTGTCCGCCGCGCCGGGCGCCTGCCCCGAGACGGCTGCAGCCTCAGGCCGGACCCCGGCGCGTTCCTCTTCGCGGTAGGACTGGGCACCCTCGGCGGGCGCGGCCTCCGAACCACCGGCCACGCCGTCCTCGACGGAGACCAGAGGCCTGCCCACGTCCAGGGTGGTGCCGGCCTCGGCGTGCAGGGTCGCCACGGTGCCGCCGAAGGGGCTGGGCACCTCGACGAGCGACTTGGCGGTCTCGACCTCGACGATCGGCTGGTCCACGGCCACGGTGTCCCCGGCGTCCACCAGCCACCGGATGATGTCCGCCTCGGTCAGGCCCTCTCCCAGGTCCGGGAGCAGGAAGGTGCGGATGGTCATGTCAGTCCTCCCACTGCAGGTCGTCCACGGCGTCCAGGATGCGGTCCACCGAGGGCAGGAAATGGTGCTCCAGCTTCGGCGCCGGATAGGGGATGTCGAAACCGGTCACCCGCAGCACGGGCGCGGCCAGGGAGTGGAAGCAGCGCTGCTGCACCCGGGCGGCGATCTCCGCGGCCACGGAGGCGAAGCCCGTCTCCTCGGTGATGACCACGGCCCGGCCGGTCTTGGACACAGACGCGGCCACGGTGGCGTCGTCGAAGGGCACGATCGTGCGCACGTCCACCACCTCCAGCGAGCGACCCTCATCCTGGGCGGCGGCCGCCGCGGCCATCGCGGTGGGCAGGGACGGCCCGTAGGCGATCAGCGTCGCATCGGTCCCGGTCCGCGCGACGGCGGCCCCGCCGGATTCCAGCGCGGCCCACGGTCCGTCACCTGACTCGTACTGCTCCTTCAGAGCGTCCAGGTCGACCCGGTCCTTGGCGAAGTACAGCTTCTTGGGCTCCATGAAGACCACCGGGTCGTCCGAGTCGATGGCCGCCCGCAGCAGCAGGTAGGCGTCCGTCACGGTGGCCGGGGTGACGACCTTGAGCCCGGGGGTGTGCGCGTAATAGGCCTCCGAGGAATCGCAGTGGTGCTCCACTCCGCCAATGCCCCCGGCGTACGGGATGCGGATGACGATCGGCATGGCCACGGCTCCCCGGGTGCGGTTGCGCATCTTCGCCACGTGGGAGGCGATCTGCTCGAAGGCCGGGTAGGCGAAGGCGTCGAACTGCATCTCGATCACCGGCCGCATCCCGTTGATCGCCATGCCCACGGACATGCCGGCGATCCCGGATTCGGCCAACGGGGTGTCGAAGCACCGCTCCGTCCCGAAGCGCGCAGCCAGTCCGTCCGTGATGCGGAAGACCCCGCCGAGGGTGCCCACGTCCTCGCCGAACACCACGACGCCGGCATCGGCAGCCAGCGCATCGGCCAAGGCCGCGTTGAGGGCCTTGGCCATCGTCACCGGCCCCGTATGGATCGGAGCCGCCGGGGACTCGGGGCGCGGGCCCGGGACGCCCGCCCCGCCGGCCCGGGTGGTGGACTCACGGGCCGCGTCCACCGCGGTTTCCACGGCGTCGACTGAACCGGCGTCAGGGCCGGTGGTCTGGCGGGTGCTCATGATGCCTCCTCGCCGGCGAGTTCCTCGGACAGCTGGGCGGACTGCTCGGCCAGCTGCGGGGTGGGGACGGTGAAGACGTGGGCGAAGAGATCCTGCGGGTCGCCGGTGACCTCCTGGTTGAGGCCGTCCCGCAGCTCGGCGGCGACCTGCTCGGCCTCCTGCTCGAAGCGGGCCTGCAGCTCGTCAGCGAGGAGGCCGCGGCCGGTGAGGTAGGCACGCATCCGCTTCACCGGGTCCTTGGCCAGCCATTCCTGCACCTCCGCGTCCTCGCGGTACCGCGTGGCGTCGTCGGCGTTGGTGTGGGCCTGGATCCGGTAGGTCTGCGCCTCGACCAGCAGGGGACCCGCACCGCCGCGCACGAGTCGCACTCCGCGCTCGAGGACGGCGAGCAGCGCCACAAGGTCATTGCCGTCCACGCGCTCCCCCGCCATGCCGTAACCAACAGCTTTGTGCGCCAGCGACGGTGCGACCGTCTGGCGGGCCAGCGGCACGGAGATGGCGTACTGGTTGTTCTGGACGAAGAAGATCACCGGCAGGTGGAAGACGGCCGCGAAGTTCAGCGCCTCATGGAAGTCGCCCTCGCTCGTGGCCCCGTCCCCGCACAGGGCCACCACCACGGTGTCCTCGCCGCGCAGTCTCGCGGCATGCGCGGCCCCGACCGCGTGCAGCAACTGGGTGGTCAACGGTGTGGACTGGATGCCGACCTTGTGCTTTCCCGGATGGTAGCCACCGTGCCAGTCGCCGCGGAAGACCGTCATGGCCTCCACGGGCGGGACCCCACGGGAGATCACGGCCACGGTGTCCCGGTAGGTGGGGAACAACCAGTCGCCCTCCTCCAGGCAGGCCGCGACGGCGACCTGGCAGGCTTCCTGCCCGTGGCTGGAGGGATAGACCGCCATCCTCCCCTGGCGCACCAGGGCGGAGTTCTGATCGTTGATGCGCCGGCCCACCACGAGCCGGCGGTACGCCTCCAACAGGTCCTCGTCGGCTGGGACGGGGTAGTCATGTCCCGGTTCCGGGCCCGGGCCGGCACCCAGGAGCCGGCCCTCCGGGTCCACCATCTGGATCAGGTCGCGGGCCGGCAGCATGTAGTCCTCCGGCGTGATGCCGAAGCTGCGGGCGGCGTCGGTGATGCCGGTGCGGGTGTCCTCGCTCATCGTTCCTCCTGGGTCGTCGAATGCCGACCGTGGTCCACGTCACTGCGGTAGTCACTTTGTACCCACCAGTGTGGATCCAGCCGAGGGTTCGTCGCCGCCGCAGGGCGAGACTGTGGACGAATGGAGAGAATTGCCTATTCTGGTGGATGTTCTGCAACAGCGCACCGCTACTCTGAGTGAGGGATTCCATGGGCCCCGTACCCGCACCGATCGACTCCGTGGATGAGCAGATCCTGGCCGAGCTCACGAGGGACGGCCGGCAATCGGTGACCGCCCTGGCCCAGAGGGTGCACATCTCCCGCGCGCACGCCTACGCCAGGATCAACCGACTGCAGCAGGACGGCGTCATCACCCGCTACAGCGCGGTGGTGGACCCGGTCCGTGCGGGCCTGCGCTCCTCGGCCTACGTCACGCTGAAGCTGCGCCAGCACGGCTGGCGGGAGGTCAGGGAGACCCTCTCGAAGATCCCGGAGGTCTACCACGTCAGCCTCGTGGGCGGGAACTTCGATGTGCTGCTGCTGGTCCGGGCGCGGGACAACCTGGACCTGCGCCGGGTGGTCTTCGATCACATCCAGCCGCTGCCCGCGGTGCTGGACACCCAGACCTTCGTGATCTTCGAGGACGCGGACACCCGGTAGAGCACCGTCTCAGCGCCCTGTCCCGTGGCTCACAGCAGGGGGTGAAGTTGCCGACAAACCCCGCCATTCCGGGGATGGGTCGCCGTTGCCGGGCTTACCCTCGAAGAGTGAAACCGTCCGAAGCCTCCCGTCCCGTCACGCGCCGCAGCGCCCCGCGCCAAGGCCGTCGGACCGTCACTGCGGCCCCTCTCGGGTCGATGGGCGAGGACATCCTCCTGGCACGCCACGGGGACCAGATCATCCGCCTCCGTCAGGACGCGCGCACCGGCCAGACCGTCGCCACCCTGCGCGACGGCAGCTCGGATGCCGCCCCCAACCACCTCGACGGCGGTGCGAGCCACCTCAGCCCGGTGGACCGCACCGGCCTGCAACTGGCCGCCTTCGCCTCCGACCACCACGCCGAGTCCCGGCGGGAATTGCGGTTCCTGGCACGGTTGTCCGTGGTCTGGCTGCTCATCTCGGCAGTGTCCCTGGGCGCGATGGTGTGGTTCGCGGCCACGTTCATGGACCCGCAGGACCTCCAGGCCCTGATGACGGGCTATCTCGGACACCCGCCCGCCCAGGGACTTTGAGACAAGCCTGGGTAGGTGTTCAACGACCCTCCCGAAGTCGACGCAAAGCCCTGTGATGTGGGATCAGCGGGCCATGGGCGATCCGGCGACGCCGGTGAACTCCGGCTTGCGCTTCTCCTGGAAGGCGGCGAACCCCTCGGCGTAGTCGGCCGTGCCACACAGGTCGGCCTGCGCCTGGTTCTCCCAGGCCACGGATTCCCACAGACCCAGTCGCTGATCGCGCACCTGGGCCACGAGCTCCTTGGAGGCCAGGAAGGCACCGGTGGCACCGGTGGCGACCTTCGCCACGATGCCGCGGGTGTCCTCCAGCAGACTCTCGGCGGGCAGTGCCCGGGAGAAGAGTCCGGAGGCCACCGCCTCGGCGCCGCTGATCAGCTCCGCGGTGTAGATGAGGTCCAGGGTGCGGTGGGCGCCCAGCCGCTCGGTGAACAGCCAGTGTCCGCCGGAGTCCAGCGTGGCCCCCAGGTTCGCGAAGGGCGAGCCGATCTTGGCGTTCTCGGCCACGTAGACCACGTCCGTGGCGATCGCCAGCCCCAGGCCAACTCCGAGGCACGCGCCTTGCACCGCTGCGAAGGTCGGCGCCGGAAAGGCGCTCATCTTCTGCAACAGCGGGGTGACCTTCCCGCCGAGGTAGCCCAGGACATCGTCGTCGGCCGGGGTAACCCCGGAGATGTCCCGTCCGGCGCAGAACCCGCGGCCCTCGCCGCGCAGCAGCAGGGCGCGCACCTCACCGCGCGAGGCGGCGGCAGCGGCGTCGTCGTAGGCCTTCTCGAGGTCGGCGAGCGCCCCGGCATCGAGGGCGTTCATCTTCTCCGGGGCGTTGAGGACGACCTCGGCGATCCCGTCGGCCAGGTTCAGTTCGATCATGCGGTTCCTCCTAGGAGTCGTAGTTGACGACGAGCGTGTCCGAGGTCGGGTGGGACTGGCAGGTCAGCACATAGCCCTTCTCGACCTCATCCGGCTCGAGCGCGTAGTTCTCATCCATCTCCACGGTGCCCTCGACCACCTTGGCCCGGCACGTGCCGCACACGCCGCCGGCGCAGGCGAAGGGCACATCCTGGCGGACCCGCAGAGCGGCGTTGAGCACCGACTCGCGCTGCCCCTTGGGGGACTTCACCTCTCCCTGCAGTCCGTCCAAGGTGAAGGAGATCTGGAAATTCTCCCCCGCCTCGTCCACCTCCACGGGACGGCCGATGTTGCCCTCCGGACGGCCCTGCTGCGGGTCACCCGTGGTGAACAGCTCGTAGCGGACCTTGCCCGCGTCCACGTCCAGGGCGGTCAGCTCGTCCCGGACCAACTGGACCAGTTCGAACGGGCCGCAGAGGAACCACTCGTCCACCGTCTCCGGACGCATCACGGTTGACAACAGGGTGGAGAGCTTCTCGTGGTCGATCCGGCCGGACAGCAGCGGTGAGATGCGCTGTTCCCGGGTCAGCACGTGGTGCAGGGCGAAACGGGAGGGGTAGCGGTCCTTGAGGTCGGCCAGCTCCTCCAGGAACATCACGTCCATGGCGGCCCGGTTGGAGTACACCAGGTCGAAGCGGACCTGGTCATTGGACGCCAGCACCGTGCGGGCGATCGCGATGACCGGGGTGATGCCGGATCCGGCGGCCACCGCCACGAAAGTGTGCTCGGTGTCCGTGTCGATCGACTCCGGGTCGTTCAGCTCGGTCATCCGGTGCTGGGAGATGAACGCACCGGCGGGGCTCATCACGTCGATGGTGTCCCCCGCCACCAGGTGCTCATTGGCCCAGCTGGAGAAGAGCCCGCCGAGGTCCCGCTTGATGGCCACCCGGACCTCCCCCGGCCGCGGCTCGGCACAGATCGAGTAGCTGCGGCGCACCTCATGCAGCATGCCGTCCTCGTCCGGCAACTCCTTGCGCAGGGCCACGTATTGGCCTGGCGCATAGTCGTAGTCGTCCACCAGCTCCTCGGGCACCGCGAAGGTGACCTCGACGGCGTCGGCGGTCAGCCGGCGGACTCCGGCCACCTCGAGGGGGTGGAAGGTGGCGCGGCGGCGTGCGGGGGCGGTTTCCGTGGCGGTTGCGGTCATGAGAGCACCTTGAAGTAGTCGAAGGGTTCCAGGCAGTCCCGGCAGGAGTACAGGGCCTTGCAGGAGGTGGAACCGAAGCGGGCGAGTTCACGGGTGTTCAGCGAATGGCAGTGCGGGCACTTCACGGCCAGGCCGAGGGTCACGGTGCCCCGGTGGCCGGTCCCGGTGGGCGGCGCGATGCCGTACTCCTCGAGCTTGGCCTTGCCCTCATCCGTCATCCAGTCGGTGGACCAGGCTGGGGACAGCACCAGGTCCACGCGGACCTTCTCGTAGCCGGCCGCGGTGAACTCCTGCTCTAGATCCTGCCGGATGGCGTCCATGGCCGGGCACCCCGAATAGGTCGGGGTGATGGTCACGACGACGGCGCCGTCACCGTCCTGCTCGACGTCCCGCAGGATGCCCAGGTCGGCGATGGTCAGCACTGGGATCTCCGGGTCGGTGACCCGGGCCGCGATCTCGTGCAGGGATTCGATGGTGGTGGCGGGTGCCATGGTGCTCCTCCTGTCGTCTACCAGGTGGCGCCGGGATGCTTGCGGGCGAGCACCTGCATCTCGGCAAGGATGTATCCCAGGTGCTCGGAGTGTTCGCCGCGGCGGCCGAGGCACAGGGCCGCGGGAATCTCCGGGAGGGCCAGTTCGGACCGGTCGAGGATGTCCCGCAGCCGGTCGTCCCATTCCGCACGCAACGTGGAGGGGCGCACGGCGACGCCCTCGAGCTCCTCGTGCAGTGGTTCGTCCTGGAACAGCTCTGCGGTGTAGGGCCAGAGCTTGTCCAGGGCGCGGCGCATCCGGCGGGACGACTCCTCGGTGCCCCGGCCGAGGCGCAGGGTCCACAGTTCGGCATGCTCCAGGTGGTAGTCGACCTCCTTGAGCGCCTTGGCGGAGATGGCGGCGATGGTCTCGTCAGCCGAGTGCGCCAGCCGGGCGTAGAGCTGGTGCTGGTAGAGGGCCATGAACAGGCCGCGCACCATCGTCTCGGCGAAATCACCGTTGGGCTGCTCCACCAGATGCACGGAGGTGAACTCCTCCTCCTCACGGAAGTAGGCCAGGTCGTCCTCCGTCTGGCCCCAGGCCTTGCCGGCGTAGCTGAGGAAGGAGCGGGCGTGGCCCAGCTGGTCGAGGGCGATGTTGCCCAAGGCGACGTCCTCCTCCAACTCGGGTCCGCGTGAGATCCAGTGCGAGAGCCGTTGGGCGAGGATGAGGGCATCGTCGCCCAGATGGAGCGCATACCGGGCGACGGCGTCACCGGCGGGGGCCATCTGCTGCAGGGCGATGTCCTCGGGACGCAGGGCGTTACCGGGGGTGACCCGCGTGGCCGACGCCGCGGCGTCGCCGAAGCTGTCCAGGCTATGATCCGGCAGGTGGCCGGTGGAGGTGCCGCTCACAGATGCTTCACCCCTTCGCTTTCCTTGTAGTACGTGGCGTGGCGGTAGTCCTTGCCTTGGGGCGATTCGAACATCATGTCCCTGGCATCCGGGTCCGAGGTGATGATGTCCGCGGAGCGGACCACCCAGAGGGAGACGCCCTCGTTGCGCCGGGTGTAGAGATCCCGCGCGTTGCGGACGGCCATCTCCGCGTCCGGCGCGTGGAGCGAACCGGCGTGCACATGGGACAGGCCCCGCGAGGAGCGCACGAAGACCTCCCAGAGGGGCCAGCCGGCCGACGTCGGGGGCTTGGGGGCACCCTGACTGGGCTGGTTGCTCTGACTGTTCTGCTTGCTCTCGCCGTCCTGGCCGATCACGGTGCTGCTCATGTTCAGGCCACCTCTGCCGTCTGGTCCTGCCGGTTCTGCTCATCCTGTTGCCTCTGGGCGAAGGCGGTTGCGGCCTCACGGACCCAGGCCCCGTCCTCGTGGGCCTCCCGACGGCGGGCCAGCCGCTGGGCGTTGCAGGGTCCACCCCCGGAGACCACGCGCTTGAACTCGTCCCAGTCCAGCTCCATGTGCAGCCATTGGCCGGATTCCTCGTCGTAGCGCAGGTCCGGATCCGGCAGGCTCAGGCCGAGGACTTTGACCTGTTCCACGATCATGCCGACGAACCGCTGGCGCAGGTCATCGTTGGAGAAGCGCTTGATGTTCCACGCCATGGACTGCTGCGAGTTCGGCGAGTCCTGGTCCGAGGGCCCGAACATCATCAGCGCCGGGGCGTAGAAACGGTTGATGGCGTCCTGGGCCATCTTCCGCTGGGCCTCGGTGCCGCGGGACAGTTCCAGCAGGATCTCGAATCCCTGGCGCTGGTGGAAGGACTCCTCCTTGCAGATGCGCACCATGGCCCGGCCGTAGGGACCGTAGGAGGCACGGCACAGCGGCACCTGGTTGGCGATGGCCGCGCCGTCGACGAGCCAGCCGATGGCACCCATGTCCGCCCACGTGCGGGCGGGGTAGTTGAAGATCGAGGAATATTTGGCGCGTCCGGTCAGCAGTTGATCGTTCAGGGTGTCCCGGTCGGTTCCGAGGGTCTCGGTGGCCGAGTACAGGTAGAGCCCATGGCCGGCCTCGTCCTGCACCTTGGCCATGAGGATGGCCTTGCGCTTGAGGCTGGGGGCTCGGGTGATCCAGTTGGCCTCCGGTTGCATCCCGATGATCTCGGAGTGGGCGTGCTGGGACATCTGCCGGGTCAATGACTTGCGGTAGGCCTCGGGCATCCAGTCCCGGGGCTCGATGCGGGAGTCATCCGCGATGATCGCGTCGAACCGGCGCTCGCCCTCGATGTCCTGCGGTGTCCGGACGGCGGCCAGGCGCCCGCCGGAGCTCTTGTGTTCGGCCATGGTGACCACCTCATTCTCGGATTCGCCGTGTGCGGTGCGGCGGATGTCGTCTCATCAGTGCCACAGGGGCATGGTCGGGAGCCGACGTATTTACCGACCGTTCGTTCAGTATATAGGCATCGACTCGCCGTTCGTCAACACGCGGCCTACGCTGACCGCGACCCGGAACTTGACCCAGGTCACAGATTGAGATTACCTAATGATCGTTCAGTAGATAATGATTGGAGCGCCATGACCACCACGGAGAAGGCCCCGCAAGCACCGTCACGGCTCGGCGACTGGCACGCCATCCTCCAGAACGATCCGGCCAGCGAGTGGATGGGCATCGAGGTGGAGGCGATCGCCGATGGGCACGCCGTCATCACCATGACGCTGCGCCAGGAGATGCTGAACGGCTTCGGCATCGCCCACGGGGGCATGGTGTTCGCCCTGGCCGACTCGGCCTTCGCGCTGGCGTGCAACCCGGCCGAGGGCTCGGACGAGACGGTCACCGTGGCCTCAGGCGTGGACATGAACTTCCTCAGGCCCGGCATCCCGGGGCGGCTACTGACGGCGGTGGCCGATCGGCGCCAGCAGAACGGCCGCAGCGGGCTCTACGACATCCAGGTCCGCCAGTCCCTGCCGGAGGGCGGCACCGAGGTCATCGCGGAGTTCCGCGGGCGGTCCCGCACCATCCCCAAGCGCTGAAGCGAAGCTCTGAACCGAAGCCCGCGTCAGCACCTCTCAGCCGTCAGCCCTCAACGCCCCCAACACCACCGCACACATTAAGGCTTCCGACGATGACCGAGACCCTCTCCATGACCGACGCGACCCTCGGGCTGGATCCTGAGGAGACGATGAGCCGCGACCAGATCGAGGCACTGCAGCTCAAGCGACTCCAGGACACGATTGCCTACGCCTATGAGCGAGTCCCGCTCTACCGCGAGAAGTACGACTCCGCCGGGGTTCACCCCAGTGACCTGAAAGAGCTCTCGGACCTGGCGATGTTCCCCTTCACGGACAAGGAGGACCTGCGCCGCTCCTACCCCTTCGGCATGTTCGCCGTTCCGCAGGAGCAGGTGGCCCGCATCCACGCCTCCTCCGGCACCACCGGCCGCGCCACCGTGGTCGGCTACACGCAGCAGGATCTGGACGACTGGGCCAAACTGGGGGCCCGCTGCCTCCGGATCGCCGGAGTCACCCCGGGCATGAAGGTCCACAACGCCTACGGTTACGGCCTCTTCACCGGCGGCCTGGGAGCCCACGGGGCCGCCGAACGCCTCGGCACCACCGTCATTCCGATGTCCGGTGGGCAGACCGAGAAGCAGATCACGCTGATCCAGGACTTCCAGCCGGATGCCATCCTGTGCACCCCCACCTACCTGCTGACGATCGGCGATGCCATGCAGCGCGCCGGGCTCGACCCGCGCAAGACCTCGCTGAAGGTCGGCGTGCTCGGCGCCGAACCGTGGACCGAGGAGATGCGCCACGAGCTGGAGGAGATGTTCGCCATCGACGCCTGTGACATCTACGGCCTCTCCGAGGTCATGGGCCCCGGGGTGGCCGGGGAATCCGGGCAGACGAAGGACGGCTGCCACATCTGGGAGGACCATTTCCGCCCGGAGATCGTGGACGCCTTCGACGACACCAAGGTCCTCGGGGACGGCGAGCACGGTGAGATCGTGTTCACGGCACTGACCAAGCAGGCCCTGCCCATCATCCGCTACCGCACCCACGACCTGACCCGGCTGTTGCCCGGCACCGCCCGCCCGGGCCACCGGCGGATGGGCCGGATCACCGGGCGCTCGGATGACATGATCATCCTGCGCGGCGTGAACCTGTTCCCCAGCCAGATCGAGGAACTCGCCCTCACCGTCGCCGGCCTGTCCCCGCATTTCCAGTTGGAGATCACCCGTCCCGGCCGGATGGACGAACTTGCGGTGAAGATCGAGCGCCGGGATGACTGCACCGCGGATCGGGCGCTGGTCGCCGCCGGGGAGTTGCAGAAGCTCATCAAGATCCATGTGGGCTCGAGCTGCCGCATCGACGTCGTGGACCCGGAGGCCCTGCCCCGGTCCGTGGGTAAGCTGAAGCGGATCCACGACCTGCGCACGCCCTGAGTCCGCAGGACCATAGGACCGTGTAGGACCATCCACCCGCGCCGATCAGGAGACCTGACATGACGACCGCTTCCGCCGTGCCGAAGTCCCCCCGGCGGGGCCGGCCCGGCTATGACCAGGACTCGGTGCTGGAGATCGCCGTCCAGGTGTTCAACCGCCATGGCTATGACGCCACCTCCATGGGGATGCTCGCCGTGGAGCTCGGGGTCAGCAAGTCGGCGATCTACCACCACGTGCCCTCGAAGGGGGACCTGCTGCGGCTGGCCCTGGACGAGGCCCTGGTCCCCCTGGAATCCATCGGCGAGGACGAGCGTGCCCAGAAGGGCGGCACCATCGAGCGCCTCGAGTTCATCCTGCGCTCGACCATCCGCGTCCTCATCGACCGCCAGCCCTACGTGACCCTGCTGCTGCGCTTGCGCGGTAACACCGAGATCGAGCGTGACGCCCTGCAGCGCCGCCGCACGGTGGACCACAAGATCGTGGACCTCGTGGTGGCTGCCCAGGCCGAGGGCAAGGTGCGCAGCGATGTGGAGCCGCGCACCACCACCCGGTTGATGTTCGGCATGATCAACTCCCTGGTGGAGTGGTACCGCCCGGACGGGCCCGTCTCCCCCGCGCAGGTCGAGGAGAACGCGATCGCCATGATCGTGGACGGGCTGCGCGCCCGCGCCTGACCCGGCGCAGGGTCGGCCTCAGTCGGTCCAGTCCCGGTAGAGGGTGTCCTCCTTCTCCACCAGGGTCAGGACATCGTAGGTCGCCACGATCTCGTCGTCCTGGTTGTGGATCACGGCGTCCCAGGCCACCTCGCCGTACTCGTCCGTCACCCGCGGGGTGATCCTCTTGGCGGTCAGGGTGATGCGGATGGAGTCACCGGCGGCCACCGGCGTGACGAACCGCAGGTTCTCCAGGCCGTAGTTGGCCAGCACCGGGCCGGGAGCCGGCTCCACGAAGAGTCCGGCGGCCCAGGCCACCAGCAGGTAGCCGTGCGCCACGGTGCCCGGGAAGAAGGGGTTGGCGGCGGCCGCCTCCGGGTTCGTGTGGGCGTAGAAGGTGTCCCCTGTGGTGTGGGCGAACGCGGTGATGTCCTCCTGGGTGACCTGGCGCAGGTCCGAGGCCAGGGCGTCACCGACCCGCAGGTCTGTGAGTGACTTACGGAACGGGTGCTTCTGGCCGGACTCGGCCCCGTACGCCGGTGATCCCGCGATGCGGCGGTCCGCCCCGGTCTGCCACACGCCGGTGACGGCCGTGACCAGGTTGGGCGAGCCCTGCAGGGCGGTGCGCTGCATGTGGTGCAGGACGGCGCGGATGCCGCCGAGCTCCTCACCGCCCCCGGCCCGGCCCGGCCCGCCGTGGACCAGCTGGGGCATCGGAGAGCCATGGCCGGTGCTGGACCGGGCGGTCTCCCGGTTGAGCAAATGCACGCGGCCGTGGTGGCCGGCGATCCCGGTGGTCAGTTCGCGCGCGACCTCCGGATCGTTCGTGCACACCGTGGCCACGAGTGAGCCGGAGCCGCGGGCGGCCAGGCGGACGGCGTCGGTCACGTCGGTGTAGCCCAGCAAGGAGGTCACCGGCCCGAATGCCTCGCGGGAGTGCACGGCCTCGGCGTCCCCGTCCGCCCAGGAGAGCAGTATCGGGGACATGAAGGCACCCTGCTCGACGACGGCCTCCTCACCTGAGGCGGTGCGCACCGAGGGGGCGTCCAGGGTTCCATAGGCGAGTTCACCCCCGGCGGCGAGCAGGTCCTCGACGGCACCGCGCACGTCCCGCAACTGGTCCAGGGAGGCCAGGGCGCCCATGGTGACGCCCTCGGCGCGCGGGTCGCCGAGGACCACGCGTGAGTCCAGCCGCTCGGAGACGGCCCGGGCCACGGCATCCCGCTGGCCCTCGGGGACGATGGTGCGCCGGATGGCGGTGCACTTCTGCCCGGCCTTGACGGTCATCTCGGTGACGACGGCCTTGACGAAGGCATCGAACTCCGGGGTGCCCTCCACGGCGTCCGGGCCGAGGATGGCGGCGTTGAGCGAGTCGGTCTCGGCGGTGAAGCGGACGCCGCCGGTCACCACGTTCGGATGGGCCTTGAGCGACTGCGCTGTGGAGGCCGATCCGGTGAAGGCCAGCAGGTCCCGATAGTCCATGACGTCCAGCAGCCCGCGGGCGGATCCGGAGATCAGCTGCAACGAGCCAGGCGGCAGGATCCCGGATTCGATCATGATCCGCACAGCGGCCTCGGTGACATAGCCGGTGGGGGTGGCCGGCTTGACGATGGTGGGCACGCCGGCGATGAAGGCCGGCGCGAACTTCTCAAGCATGCCCCAGACCGGGAAGTTGAAGGCGTTGACCTGCACAGCTGCTCCCGGGATACGGGTGTAGATGTGGGTGCCGATGAAGGAGCCGTCCTTGGACAGTGGCTCCACGCCCCCGTCCTGGATGACGTTGGCGTTGGGCAGTTCGCGCCGCCCCTTGGACGAGTAGGTGAACAGCACGCCGATACCGCCGTCGATGTCCACCATGTTGTCCACCTGGGTGGCCCCCGTCCGGTGGGAGAGGGCATACAGCTCGTCACGGCGGCCATTGAGGAACATAGCGAGTTCCTTGAGCTTCAGCGCCCGTTCGTGCAGGGTCAGTGCCCCGAGCTCGCGCTGGCCGATGGTGCGGGCATGCGCCAGAACCTCGCCGAGGTCCAGGCCCTCGGCCCCGAAACGGAGCATGGCCTCGCCGGTGTTGGCGTCCCGGACCTCCGCGGTGCGGGAGCCCTCCGCGGGGGTCCACCACTGGTCGAGGACGTAGCTGGGGACGGTGGCGGTGGTCGTGTGCGTGCTCATCCGGCAGAGGCCTTTCTGAACGATCGGTCAGTAATGACCACCACCCTAACAGGAGGGTGGCCCAGCACACACCCTCCGCGGCAGAGCTGCTGGGCTCGCCATTCCGCCACTCGACCAGCCCGGCCGCCCTGGCCCTGGCCATCTCAACCCGGCCGTACTGGCCATCCCCATCGCCTCCACCACCCTGGCCAAAGGTCCAGTTGAATTACCGCCCACCCCTGTGCGTTTAATGGACGCCGGTTAGGTAAGGCTAACCTCATCAACGAAGGGACAGTATGACAGCCCCCAGCTCCACCGAGCAGATGGCCCCGGCCGATCCGACCGGTCAGACCAGCCCGATCAGCCACACCAGCCCGATGCAGGGTCCGGACAGCCTCGCCCTACGGCACCCCGCCGCGGACGCCGCTCTGCTCTCCGCCGACAACGCGCACCGCTTCGTACAGGACACCGGGACCGCTGCCCTGCTGGCCGCCGCGGCGATCGTTCGGGCGCAGTCGCCGACGACCGGACCGGACCCAGCGGACCTGCAGGAGTCCGTCTCGGCCATCGACCTCGCGGCGCCGCTCGGCTCGACCGAGGCCGCGCTGGCCGAGGCCTCCTCGCTCTACCTGGACGATGCGGTGTACTTCCACCACCCCCGGTACGCCGCCCACTTGAACTGCCCGGTGGCCCTGCCGGCCGTGGCGGCGGAGGCACTGGTCACGAGCATCAACACCTCCATGGACACCTGGGACCAGTCGGCCGGCGCCAGCTTGATCGAGCGGCGGCTGGTGCGGTGGGCCGCCGACCTGGCCGGACTGGGTGCGGCAGCGGACGGAATCTTCACCAGCGGCGGCACCCAGTCGAACCTTCAGGCGCTGCTGATGGCCCGCAACCGTGCCGTCTCCCCGGGGACCGGCCCCCTTCCGGGGCGACTGGCCGGCTGGCGGATCTACGCCTCCCAGGACAGCCACTTCAGCATCGTGCGCTCGGCCGTCCACCTCGGTCTGGGTGAGGATGCGGTCGTGCCGATCCCCGTGGACCGGAACCACCGCATGGACCAGGTGGCCCTGGAACGGGCCATGGGCGAGGACGTGGCGCGCGGACTGCGCGCCCTGGCCGTCGTCGCCACCGCTGGCACCACCGACTTCGGCGCCATCGACCCGCTGGACGCCCTGGCCTCAACGGCCCGGAGGAACGGCGCCTGGTTCCACGTGGACGCCGCCTACGGCTGCGGACTGCTCGCCTCCCCCACCCGCCGGCACTGGCTCGCGGGGATCGAACGGGCCGATTCCGTGACCGTGGACTTCCACAAGTCGTTCTTCCAGCCCATCGGCTCCAGTGCGCTGCTGGTGGCCGAGGGCAGCCGGTTCGCCCACATCACGCACCACGCCGACTACCTCAACCCGGACCAGGACCCGGACAGCCCCAACCAGGTGGACAAGTCGCTGCAGACCACCCGGCGCTTCGATGCCCTGAAACTGTGGGTGACGCTGCGGTCCCTGGGCTCCGACGTCCTCGGCGGGCTCTTCGACGCCACCCTGGACCTGGCCGCGGAGGCGGGCCGGCTGGTGGAGGACAGCGGCGAGCTCGAGCTCGCCGCCCCGGTCCAGCTCGGAACCGTGGTGTTCCGGTTCGAACCGGGATGGGGACCTGAGGCGGACGGCGTGGCCGTGGACCGGCTGCAGGATGCCCTCCGGCGTTCGCTGTACCGCTCCGGAGAGGCCATGGTCGCCGCCACCACCGTCGCCGGCCGGCGTCACCTGAAGCTGACCCTGCTCAACCCGCGCACCACCGTGGCCGACGTGGAGGCCATCCTCGAGGCGGTGGTCCGGCATGGGCGTGCCGTGGCCGGATCGGAGGTGGCCGCATGAGCGCGCCCATCGTCCACGACGCCATCGCGATCGGCGCCGGCCCGTTCAACCTGGGTTTCGCCGCCCTGGCCGGCCCTGCCGGTCTGGACGTCGTGGTCCTCGAGGGGCGGGACGCACCCCAATGGCACCCGGGGATGATGCTGGCGGGCACGCACCTGCAGGTGCCGTTCCTCGCCGACTTGGTCTCCCTGGCCGATCCCACCCACCCCCTCTCCTTCCTGGCCTTCCTCAAGGACGCCGGACGGATCTACCCCTTCTACATCCGCGAGGACTTCTACGCCCTGCGGTCCGAGTACGCGAAGTACCTCGCCTGGGCTGCCGAGCAGCTGCCGGTCCGGTACGGGCACCGGGTGACGGACATCCGCCATGACGGCACGGCCTACCGCGTCACCGCTCACACCCCGGACGGCCCGCGCACCCTGGCCGCACGAAACCTCATTCTGGGCACCGGCACCGAACCCCGGATGCCCGACGCCGTCCCCGGCACCTTGCGCTCCGACCCACGCGTCTTCCATTCCTCCGGCTATCTGCCCGCCCGGGAACGGTTGCTGGCGGCTGAGCGCATCGCGGTCGTGGGCAGTGGGCAGAGCGCCGCCGAGGTCTTCGACGACCTGCTGGCCGGAGCCGGCGAACACCGGCACGTGGAGTGGCTGACCCGGTCCCCCCGGTTCTTCCCGCTCGAGTACACCAAGCCGACGCTGGAGATGACGTCCCCGGACTACATCGACCATTTCACCGCCCTGCCTCAATCCGTCCGGGACCGCCTCGGCGCGGAGCATCAGGGGCTGTACAAGGGTGTCAACGCGGACCTGCTGAACAGCATCTACGACCGCCTCTACGCGGCCAGCGTGGACGGCCCCGCCCCGGCCACCCTGCGGACGGCCACCGCCCTCGAGGGCATCCGTGAGAGCACCGGCCGGCTGGTGCTGTCCTTGCGCCACGGCGAGGACGGCGGGCTACAGGAGACCGAGGTCGATGCCGTCGTCCTGGCCACCGGTTATGGCTACCGTCAGCCGGACTTCCTGGCCGGCGTCGAGGACCGGCTGTCCCGCCTGCCGGACGGGCGCTGGGACGTGGACCGTGGCTACGGGATCGGCAGGCACGGCGACGTGTTCGTCCAGAATGCCGAACTGCACACCCACGGGTTCACGGCTCCGGACCTGGGGATGGGCGCCTACCGGAACTCCGTGCTCGTCAACCGCCTGTGCGGTCACGAGCACTACGTGGCGGAGCGCCGGATCGCCTTCCAGGAATTCGGGACGCCCGGCAGCCACGCGACCTTCGACCCCGCCGCCGACGCCGGCACCCCCGCACAGACCACCCCGTCCGCAGACCTCCAGGAGGCCCTTCGATGATCGACCAGACCACCATCCCCACCCCGGCGCCCGCAGGTCCCACCGCTGGCACCGCCCCGGCCACACCCCGGTTCTCCTTCCGACCCGTCGACCCGGCGGCCGATGCCGGGCTGCTCCACTCCTGGGTCAGCACGGAACGGGCGCACTTCTGGGGCCTGACCGGAGCGGGCGTGGAGCAGGTCCGCGCTGAGCACGAGCGGATCGCCGCCGACTCGCACCACCACGCACTGATCGCGCTGGACGGGCACCGTGGCGGGGCGCCGGCCTTCCTGCTGGAGACCTATGACCCGGCCCAGTCCGTGCTGGCCGGCCGCTACGCCTGGCGGCACGGCGACGCCGGACTGCATCTGCTGCTGCCGGACCCGGCCACCACAATTCTCGGCAGCCCGGCCACCACCGGTGGTCCCGAGTCCGGCTACAGCGCCGCCGCGATGGAGGCGTCGCTGGCGCATCTGTTCGCGGATCCGGCGGTGCTGCGCGTGGTGGTCGAACCGGATGCGCGGAACTCCGCGATCCAGGCCCTCAACGCCCGCTTGGGCTTCCGACCCGTGGAGCGGCTGGACCTGCCCGCGGCGGACGGCGCCCCCGCCAAGACGGCCCAGCTGTCCTTCTGCACCCGGTCCGACTTCGCCACCGCCACCGGCCGCCCCTCGGAGACCGTCGCCCACCTGTCCCCGGCACGCTGGGCCACCGCCAACCGCCACCTGCTGGCCAAGGCCCTCGCCGAATTCACCCATGAGCGGCTCCTGGAACCCGTGCTCCAGGCAGACGCGTGGCACGTGGACGGGCCCGGTGTGCGCTACCGGTTCCAGGCCCGGCGCTACGCGCTGGACCACTGGGACATCGATGCCGGGTCCCTGCACTGCGAGGAGCTGACCGGGCACCCGGGCGAGGCTCGTGGGGGCGGCGAGGCGGCCGGCGTCGGGACGCCGGGTGATCCCGAGTCCAATCCCGACGCCGGCTGGGCACCCGCGGTGCCCGACGTCCAGCGGTTCGTCACGGCCTTCCGCGACGTGCTGGGCCTGTCCACGGCGCAGCTGCCGGTGTACCTGGAGGAGATCGGCAGCACGCTGGCCTCCCATTGCTACAAGCAGCTGCACTCGGTGGCCACCGCGGCGGAGCTCGCCGCCGGGACAGGTGACGCCGTGGCAGACTTCCAGAGGATCGAGGCCGCCATGACCGAGGGCCACCCCTGTTTCGTGGCCAACAACGGCCGGCTCGGGCTGGGCTCGGACGACTATCTGGATCTGGCCCCGGAGACCGGCTCGGCCCTGCCCCTGGAGTGGGTGGCCGCCCATGTGTCCCGGACCCGGTTCACCGCGGTGGACGGACTGGACCTGGACGGACTGCTCGAAGCCGAGCTCGGCCCGGAGCTGCGCTCTGTGTTCCGCGCCCGGCTGGAGCAGGCCTGCCGGGACACCGGGTTGGACGCCGCGGACTTCCTGCCGCTACCAGTGCACCCCTGGCAGTGGCGCCACCGCCTGTCGGTGACCTTCGCCGCGGACGTGGCCACGGGGCACCTGGTGCATCTGGGGGCCACGGAGGACCTCTACCAGCCGCAGCAGTCCATCCGGACGTTCTTCAACCGCTCAGCCCCGGAGCGCCACTACGTCAAGACAGCCCTGTCCGTCCTCAACATGGGGTTCCTGCGAGGACTGTCCGCGGAGTACATGGACGCGACACCGGCGATCAACGACTGGCTGCAGGGGCTCTTCGCCGCTGACCCCGAGCTGGATCCGGGGCGTGTCCAACTGCTGCGCGAGGTCGCCGCCGTCGGGTATGCCAATCCGCTGTTCCATGCGGCCACCGAGCGGGATTCGGCCTACCGGAAGATGCTCGCGGCCCTCTGGCGCGAGTCACCGGCCGCGCGCATCGGTCAGGGCGAGCAGCTGACCACCATGGCCTCCCTGCTGCACACGGATGCCGATGGCGCCTCCCTGGCCGCTGCCTACGTCCGGCGCTCCGGGCTGGGGGCCACCGCGTGGCTGGAACGGTACCTGGACGCCTACCTGGTGCCGATCGTGCACTGCCTGGTCCGCCATGACCTGGTCTTCATGCCGCACGGGGAGAACGTGATCCTGGTGCTGAGGGACGGCGCCCCCGAGCGGGTGCTGCTCAAGGACCTGGCGGAGGAGGTCGCGGTGCTCGGGGACCGGACGGACCTGCCCCCGGGCGTCGAACGACTCCGGGCCGAGGTGGCTCCGGAGGACCACGGGCTCTCCATCCTGACGGACATCGTGGACTGCTTCCTGCGCTTCCTGGCCCCGCTGCTCGACCGCGAGGCCCTGGTCACCGAGGAGCAGTTCTGGGCCGTGGTGGCCGGACGCCTGACGGACTACCGGTCCCGGCACCCGGAGACGGCCGAACGGTTCGATGCGCTGCGTCTCCTGGAACCGACCTTCAGGTTGTCCTGCCTGAACCGCCTGCAGCTGCGGAACAACCGGCAGATGGTGGATCTGACGGACCCCGCCGGATCCCTGTCCTATGCCGGGGACCTCGACAATCCCCTGGCCGGCCGCCGAGTCTGAGCAGGGGGGTGGAGGGTCAGGACCAGGTGAAGAAGCCCTGACCGGTCTTGCGGCCGAGCTCGCCGGCGGCGACCTTGTCCCGCAGGATCTGGGGCGGGTCGAAGCGCTCTCCCAGGGTGGAGGCCAGGTATTCGGCGATCCCCAGGCGCACGTCCAGCCCGACGATGTCCGTGGTCCTGAGCGGCCCGGTGGGGTGCTTGTAGCCCAGGACCATGGCGTTGTCGATGTCCTCGGCGGTGGCCACTCCCTCCTCGACCATCCGCATGGCCTCCAGCGCGATCGCGACCCCGAGTCGGGAGGAGGCGAAGCCCGGGGCGTCATTGACCACGACCGCAGTCTTGCCCAGTCCCGCAGTCCACGCCCGGGCCGCGGCCACCCATTCGGGGGCGGTCTGGGCCCCGACCACGACCTCGATCAGGGTCGAGGCCGGGACCGGGTTGAAGAAGTGGAGCCCCAGGAAGTTCTCCGGGTGCACCAGTTCGGCCGAGAGCCCGGTGACGGACAGGCTCGAGGTGTTCGAGGCCAGCACCGCCCCGTCTCCCAGGTGCCGTTCGACGTCCTTGAGGGAGGCGACCTTCAGCTCCCAATCCTCCGGGACCGCCTCGATCACCAGTTCCCGGTCCGCGAAAGCGCTCCGGTCCAGAGTCACGGCCAGGCGGTCCAGGACCTGCTCGAGCGGGCCCTGCAGCACCCCGCGCTCGATCGAGGCCGCTGCCGACGCGCTCACCCGTTCACGGGCCGCAGCCGCAGCAGCCTCGTCACGCTCCACCACGACCACCTCGGCGCCCTTGATCAGGAACGCATGCGCGATCCCGGCACCCATCCGCCCGCCCCCGAGCACGCCGACCCGGGCCGGAACCATCGCGGATTCTGCACTACTCATGACTGCTCCCGGCTGGTGTTGTTCTTGCTGGACTTGCTGGCTTTGCGGTCGAGGAAGGCCTGCATGCGGTCGAACTTCGCCTCGGACTCGAAGAGCATGCCCTGGGCCAAGGTGTCGATCACCGGGTGGGCCTCACGCGGGGCATGGAACACCGACTTGGTGATCCGCACCGCCAGCGGGTCCTGCGCAGCGATCCGATCCGCCAACGAGTGCGCGGCGTCGAGGAGCTGTTCCGGCTCGACCAGTTCGCTGATCAGACCGGCTGCCAGGCACTCGGCGCCGGTCAGGACTCGGCCGGCCAGCAGGATCTGCTTGGCCAGCGGCTCACCGACGAGTTCCTTCAGCCGCCAGGTCGCCCCCGCGGCGGCCATGATGCCCAGGTTCGTCTCCGGGTTGCCCATCCGCAGCGCCGCCGTCCCGATCCGGAAGTCCGCGGCATACGCCAGCTCCGCGCCCCCACCCAACGCGTATCCGTCCAGGGCGGCGATCACCGGCATCGGCAGCTTCGCGATCCGATCGAAGATCGTGGAGTTGATCCCGGCCAGCGCGTCCTCCCGGCGGCGCTCACGCAGCTGGGCGATATCCGCCCCCGAGGCGAAGACCCCCTGGGTGCCGGCCTCGGCGTCCGAGGGCGTCCCGGTCAGGATCAGCACCTTCGGCACCCGCTCCAGGTGGGCACAGACCGCGTGAAGCTCATCGACCATCACCTGGTCGATTGCGTTGCGCACCTCGGGCCGGTGCAATCGCACCACGAGCCGATCCTCGCTCTCCTCCACCGCCAACGTCGCGAAGATGTCCGGGTTCAGATTCTCCAGCGGCACCATCAGACCGCCTCCACCAGCAGCGCCGCGCCCTGACCGACGCCGACGCACATCGTGGCCAGGCCCCGTGCGCCCGGGGACGCCTCGCGCTCGAGCCGGCCGAGCAGGGTGATCACGATCCGGGACCCGGAGGAGCCGAGCGGGTGTCCGAGGGCGATCGCGCCGCCGTCGTTGTTCACCGTCCCGGCGTCCAGGCCCAGTTCGCGCAGACTGGCCAGGGATTGCGAGGCGAACGCCTCGTTGAGCTCGACGGCGGCGAGGTCACCGACCGCGGTGCCCGTGCGTTCCAGCACCTTGCGGCTGGCCGGGACCGGACCCATGCCCATGATCTCCGGTGCCAGCCCGGCCGAGGCTCCCGCCAGTACCCGGGCACGAGGCGTGAGCCCGTACCTCTCCACGGCGGCCTCGGAGGCGACGATGATCGCGGACGCCCCGTCGTTCAGCGTGGAGGCGTTGCCGGCGGTGACCACGCTGCCGCCCTTCACCACGGGGCGAAGCCCGGCGAGGACGTCGGGCGAGGTGCCCGGCCGGGGCCCCTCGTCGGTGTCCACCACCGTTTCGGCGCCCTTGCGTCCCTGGACAGTCACGGGGACGATCTCCTCGGCGAAGCGCCCGGCCTCGATGGCGGCGAGGGCACGTTCGTGGGACCGGACGGCGAACGCATCGCAGTCCTCGCGCGAGGTGTTGTAGACCCGGGCCACCTCCTCCGCCGTCTCCGGCATGGAGTAGGTGGCCTTGCCGCCGCGGGAGTACTCCCCGGACAGGAAGGCCGGGTTGGTGAAGCGCCAGCCGATGGAGGTGTCCACGACCTCGCCCGGCTTGGAGAACGGCGTGGCCGGTTTCTCCATGACCCAGGGGGCGCGGGACATGGACTCGACGCCGCCGGCCACCACGATCTCGGCCGCACCGGCCTGGATCATGTGGGTGGCCATCTGGATGGCACTCATGCCCGAGGCACAGAGGCGGTTGACGGTGATGCCGGGGACGTGGTCCGGGTAGCCGCACAGCAACCAGGCCATCCGGGCGACATTGCGGTTCTCCTCACCCGCTCCATTGGCGTTGCCGTAGATGACCTCATCGACCGCGGCCGGGTCCAGCCCCGAACGCAAGACCGCGGCGCGGATGGTCACCGCCGCCAGATCGTCTGGGCGGACGGAGGAGAGGGCACCCCCATAACGGCCGACCGGCGTGCGAGCACCTCCGATCAGGAATGCTTCGCTCACTTCGGCTCCGTTCGACGGGGATGGTGGGGTTCGCTGACTGGACGGCAGACAATTACCGACCAATCGTTCACTATTAGATTCGCACCCCCGGCCGGCGGGGTCAACCAGTCCAGTCACCCCCGCGGTGAATGTGGCGTGACTCACAAGAGTGGATTATCATCGTGCGGTGACCGAACGGTCAGTCACTAATCCGCACCGTCCTCAGCATCCCATCCGTCGTCTGGAGCTCACCATGGCAGATTCACAGACCGCAGCGGCAGCCCGCCCGCGGCGCAGCGCCGAGGAGCGCAAGGTCCTCGCCGGCACCCTGGTCGGTACCACCATCGAGTGGTACGACTTCTTCATCTACGCCCAGGCCGCGGCCTTCGTGCTGGCGCCATTGTTCTTCGCGCCGCTGGCTGAGGAGAACGCACCCCTGGCCCAGGTGGTCTCCTGGGCCTCCCTGGGCATCAGCTTCCTGTTCCGACCCCTCGGCGCCATCATCGCCGGCCACCTGGGGGACAAGTACGGACGCAAGATGATCCTGGTGCTCACCCTGGTCGGCATGGGCGGGGCCACGGCCCTGATCGGCATGCTGCCCACTCACGCCGTGATCGGCGTCTGGGCCCCGATCCTCCTGATCTTCCTGCGCATCGTCCAGGGTTTCTCCGCCGGTGGCGAATGGGGCGGAGCCGCCCTGATGTCGGTCGAGCACGCTCCGCGCAACCTGCGCAGCACCTTCGGCTCCTACCCGCAGATCGGTGTTCCGATCGGCATGCTGCTGGCCACCGCCTTCATGACGCTGCTGACCAGCTCCATGTCCGAGGAGGCCTTCATGGCCTGGGGCTGGCGCATCCCGTTCCTGTCCTCCGTGGTGCTGATCCTGGTGGGCTACCTCATCCGGCGCGCCGTGGACGAGTCCCCGGTGTTCAAGGAGATGCAGCTGCGCAAGAAGGAATCCGCCGCTCCCCTGGGCGTGCTCCTGAAGAGCCACAAGAAGAACGTCATCCTGGCCGCCCTGATCTTCGCCGCCAACAACGCGGCCGGTTACCTGGTCATCGCGTTCTTCGCCTCCTACGGCGCCAATGTGCTGGGCATGAGCCGGGAGTCCACGCTCGTGGCCTCCTTCATCGGCGGCCTCGGCTGGCTGGCGTTCACCATGCTGGGCGGCAGGCTCGGTGACCGGATCGGCAAGATCCGCACCTTCCAGATCGGCTACGGCATCATCATCCTGTGGGCGATCCCCATGTGGTTCCTGCTGGACACCGCCTCACTGCCGCTGTTCACCCTGGCCATCGTCATCCTCACCATCGGCCTCGGCCCCTCGTACGGCCCGCAGTCCGCGCTCTATGCCGAGATGTTCCCCGCCAATGTTCGCTATTCCGGCGTGTCGATCGGCTATGCCTTCGGCTCGATCATCGGCGGCGCCTTCGCCCCGATGATCGCCCAGCTGCTGCTGAACCGCACCGGTGCCAGCTGGACCATCGGCGTCTACATCGCCGCGCTGGCCATCGTCTCCTTCGTGGCCGTGTCCCTGGTGCCGAAGTCCGTGGAGGGATCCGATCTGCACGTGGACGAGGCGCACCGGGAACACCTGGCCGCCCACCCGGAGGACGCACCCCTGGTCGACGAGGCGACCCAAGCGGACCAGGCTGCCCCGGCCAGGAACCCCGAGACCCCGCAGACACTGGGGACGCCCGAGGACCGTTGAGCCACAGCGGCCCGGGTGCCGGCCCCAGCTGGAGCGGGCTCCCGGGCCGTGAGCCAGGGCTCTACCGCAGTCCGGCCGGAGTGAAGTCGGTCGAGCCGGCGAACTCGGGCCGCGGCCTGGCCGCCGCGTATGGCTCCTCAATGGTGTTCTCCACCGAGTTGAACACGATGAACACGTTGGAGCGCGGGACGGGGGTGACATTGCCGTTGGACGCGTGCATGCAGTTGCTGTCGAACATGACGGCGCCACCGGCCCGGCCCTCCAGCACGTCGATCCCGTAGCGATCGTAGAAGTCCGTCAGGATCTGCTTGCTCGGGGTCCCGGCGCCCTGCATGACCAGGGACTTGAGGTAGTTGTCCTCCGGGGTCGCCCCGTCGCAGGAGACGTACTCACGGTGCGAGCCGGGCATGATCATCAGGGGCCCGTTGTAGGAGTGGTTGTCCGTCATCGAGATCGATATGCTGACGGCCCGGGGTGCGGGCATGCCGTCTTCCGCGTGCCACGTCTCGAAGTCGGAGTGCCACATGAACTCCTTGCCCTCGAATCCGGGCTTGAAGTTCACGCGGGACTGGTGGATGTAGACGTCCGAGCCCAGCAGCTGGCGGGCACGGTCCACCACCCGCGGGTCGTTGGCGATCCTCTTGAACACCGGGCTGATGCGGTGCACGTCGAAGACGGAGCGCACCTGACGGCTGCTGGCCTCGACCACGCAGCGCTCGTCCGCCCGGACCTGTGGGTCTTGCGAGAGGCGTTCGAGTTCTCGGTGGAACTCCGCCACCTCGTCGTCGCTGACCAGCCGGTCGATCGACAGGTACCCGCGGGCGTCGAACCCGTCCAGGGTCGCCTGGTCCAGCGGGCCGTCTGACGCGGACCCCCACACCACCGCATCCTCGCGGGGCATGACCTTGACCTCACCATTGTTCCGGGTGGGGTAGGTGTCGATTCTGTGCTGCGTTGCCGTTGCAGTCATCGGTCTTCTCCTATCCTTCGGTGTTCTGCGCGGTTTCGGTGGTTCTCACCACACGGGTGCGGGCCCTACTATGCCCCGTCACCCCACATACCACTGTGGCCCGGCACCCCGATCCCCCGCAAGGGGAGTTCGGGGCACCGGGCCACAGCCGGGCGGCTCAGGCCGGCACCGATCAGTACCGGTCCGCGCCAGTCAGGCCCTCAGGCCATCGCTTCGGTTTCGACGTTGGCCTTCTTCGGCACCTTGCGGTCCGAGCCCTCTTCGAAGACCAGCTGGTAGACGCCATTGGCGTCGTGGGTCTCGCGGCCGGTCACCGGCGGGTTGAAGACACAGGCCATGCGCAGCTCGGTGGTGGCGCGCACGGTGTGCTTCTCGTTGCCGTCCAGCAGGTACATGGTGCCGTCCTTGAGCTCGTGCACCTCACCGGTCACCTCGTTGGTCAGGGTGCCCTCGCCCTGCACGCAGTACACGGCCTCGATGTGGTTCGCGTAGTGGAACGTCGAGGTGGTGCCGGCGTAGATCACGGTGTCGTGGAAGGAGAAGCCGACGCCCTCGCGCGCCAGCACCATGCGGCGTGAGCGCCAGGTCTCCGACTTGATGTCACGCTCGGTGTCGTTCAGGTCATTCAGGTTGGTCACCAGCATGTGGATTCCTTTCGGTCAGGACGGTTGGTACATCTGCAGGGGGCACGACGACGGCCGGCGCGGCGTGTGCCGCACAACGTACCGCCGTCGGTGCCGTGGAGGAAAGCGCCAAGGCGCTGAGGGACTCAGGCGGCGGCGAGAGCGCCGGTTCCCGGCTGATAGGCGACGTCGGTGCCGGTCACCGTGGACACGGCGGCCGCGATGATGCCCATGCCACGCTCGAGCTGGTCCTTCGGGGTGGTCAGAGCCGGCATCAGCTTCAGGACCTCATCGTCGGGACCGGAGGTCTCCACGAGCAGACCGTTCCGGAAGGACTCGGCGGCCACCTTGCCGGCCACCTCCGTGTCGGCGAAGTGCAGGCCGGCCAGCAGGCCGCGGCCACGGACGGAGGCACCGTCCACGGAGTTGGCGATCTGCTCCAGGGCACCGTGCACGGTGGCGATGGCCTCGGCCAGCTGTCCCTTCTGGAACGAGTCGTCGGCCCAGAACTCCTTCAGGGTGGCGGTGGCGGTGACGAACGCCGGGTTGTTTCCACGGAAGGTCCCGTTGTGCTCGCCGGGCTCCCACACATCCAGCTCGGGGCGGAACAGGGTCAGGGCCATCGGCAGGCCATAACCGGAGATCGACTTGGAGACGCAGACGATGTCCGGGGTGAAGCCGGCCTCCTCGAAGCTGAAGAAGGTGCCGGTCCGGCCGCAGCCGGCCTGGACGTCGTCCACGATCAACAGGATCTCGTGCTTGCCGCACAGATCCGAGAGCTGCTTGAGCCACTCGAGGCGGGCGGCACGCACGCCGCCCTCGCCCTGCACGGTCTCCACGATGATGGCGGCCGGCTTGTCCACGCCGGAGCCGGAGTCCTCCAGGACACGCTCCAGCCACATGAAGTCCTCGGTCTCACCGTTGAAGTAGTCGTCATACGGGATCTTCGAGCTGTTGGTCAGCGGGATGCCGGCGCCCTTGCGCTTCATCGAGTTGCCCGTCACGGACAGCGAGCCCAGGGTCATGCCGTGGAACGCGTTGGTGAAGGACAGGATGTGCTGGCGGCCGGTCACCTTGCGGGCCAGCTTGAGGGCGGCCTCCACGGTGTTGGTGCCCGTCGGGCCGGGGAACATGACCTTGTAGTCCAGTCCGCGCGGCTTCAGGATGACGTCACTGAAGGTCTGCAGGAAGTCCCGCTTGGCCGGCGTCATCATGTCCAGGGAGTGCACCGGGGCATCGCTGGAGAGGTACTCGACCAGGGCCTTCTGCAGCAGCGGGTGGTTGTGCCCGTAGTTCAGCGCGCCGGCACCGGAGAAGAAGTCCAGGTACTCGGTGCCGTCCTCGGCGGTCTGGACGGCACCCTTGGCCTGGGTGAAGACGGTGGGCCAGCCGCGGCTGTAGCTGCGGACCTCGGATTCGATGGTGGTGAAGACGGTGGTGTCCATGGTTCATCCCTTTCTTGGCAGGCATCCGTGTGGTGGACGGCCTGCATGGTCGGTGGGGGCGATGGCGAGTGGTGATGGATTCAAGTTCGGGTCGCGCTGAGGTTTGCCGGCCACAGGGCGAGGACGCTGCACGGCATCGGCAGCGCTACGACGCGTTGACGGCGCGACTACTCCGCGAGGGGAGAGATGCGGTGGAGGTATTCCGTGTCATGGCCATCCGGGTACATCTCCGCGGTGATCAGCGGGGTGATCTGGTGATCCGCTCCGAAGCGCTCGGCGAGGCTCGCGAACAATCGCTGGGAGGCCGCGTTGTCATCCGTGATGGTGGTCTCCAGCGCCTCGGCGGAGGTGCGGGTGACGAGTTCGTCCAGCATGCGGGAGGCCAGCCCGTGGCCTCGGGCGGCCTCGGTCACGGCCACCTGCCACACCATCAGCGTGGCGGGGGCGTCAGGCCGGAGGTAGCCGGTGACGAAGCCAGCCGGCTCGCCGTCGATCTCGGCGATCACGGTGGTGTCGGCGAAGTCCCTGCACCAGAGCAGGTAGTAGTAGGACGAGTTGAGGTCGAGGACCTTCGAGTCCTTGGTCATGTGCCACAACGCCGCTCCATCCTCAGTCTGCGGAGGGCGGAGCACGGGGGCTGTCGGTCGGGTGGTCAGTGCTGTGTCTGCATCATCTGCCATCCCCTCCAACCTAACGAGATGAAATCTGATTTCAAGCCCGGTCTGGCGGATTTCCGGGGTTTTGGCCCCATCTCCGGCCGGATATCGCCCCGTCCGACACGCCGCCGCATCCCATAGCTGACGCGGTTGCCCGGGCAAATCTTTCGAGGCCGAACGGGCACCGTTAGATCTTTATCATTCCGTTATCTTTGCAACGCCAAGAATAGCGTGCTATGAGCCCCGTCACAACGACTGGGAGCCGAACGCATCCGCTCTGGGCTAGGTTGCTGGAATGACCTTCTCGACCTCGCAGATCACAGCGCCGCCCTCCGCCGCACGCCCCCAACTGCTCGGCCGCACCGAGCAATTGATGCGCGTGCAGCTGTTCGAGGCACAACAGCGGGGGGCGCGCGAGCGGACGGGAACCCTGAGAACGGGACCCTGGTCCGTGGATCCCGAGGGGCGCCATAGCGGGCTCTCCGCCGCCGTGGTGCTGGACAACACACTGGCCCGGGCCATCCGAGCAGCCGCCCCGGGCCTGGACTGGATCGTCACCACCGAGCTGCAGCTCAACTTCAGCCGCCCCTTCCCAGGGGAGGAGACCGTTCTGGACTCCTGGGCGAGCGCGGCCGCCGTCGATTCCCTGGGCGGCATGGCCCAGGCCAGCCTGCAGGACGCTGAGGGAACGGTCTACGTCAACGCCACGGGGTGGTTCCAGGGCGTCGGCCCGAGCTCCGGCACCACAGCAGAGCAGTACAGGCGACTCGCATCGCTCCCGCTCGGCCCCGAGACCGAGGCCCCCCTGGCCTCGCTCATGGGCATGCACGGCTGCGCCGTTCCGGACCAGGACACGAACGAGCGGCCCTCCGTCACCGACCAGTTCCAGGATGGTCCGCAGTTTGCCGAGAACGACGAGTTGATCAACCCTCAGGGCGCGGTGCACGGTGGGGCGCTGACCATCATGTCCGGGCTGGCGGCCCAGCAGGCCATGCCGGACCGGAGCGGACTCGACCTGCAGTCGCTACGAGTCCTCTTCCTCCGGCCGGCCGGGGGCGCCATCGCCGCTCGCACCCGGGTTCGCCACGCAGGGCGCTCCCTACGCATCGTGGACGTAGAGCTGGTGGCCGGCGGGCCCGACGTCGGTCATCTCACCCAGGCCAAGCCGTTCGTCCAGGCCGCAGCGGTGTTCCGCGCCGCACGCTGACGGCCGCGGCGAGACGGCAGCGGGAAAGACCGCTCAGGCGGCCTGCTTGGCGTGCTTGGAGTCCTTGCCGCGATCCAGGCCCAGGTCCTTCAGCGGGGTGCCGTCAATGGCCTGGACCATGACGTCCTCGGCCTCAACCACGGAGATGTCCAGGACGATCGCGACCTCGGCCGCGAGGATCTCCACGGCGTCACGGTAGAGGGTGCGCTCGGCCATGGACAGGTCCTTCTCGGCCTGCCGGCGGTGCAGGTCTCGGACCACTTCGGCCACGCGAGGCAGGTCACCGGTCGCCAGCTTCTCCTGGAACGCCTTCAACCGGCGGGACCACTGCTCCTCGACGTACTCGCTCGGCTTGGCCAGGAGGGACATCAGCTTGCGGACCTGGGTGTGGCTGCTGACATCGCGGACACCGATGTCCTTGACCATCGATTCGGGGACGGAGATACGCAAGCCCTTGTCCTGGATGTCCAGTTCCACATACGCGACGTCCTTGCCCTTCAATTGCCGGACCTGACGATCGAGGACGATCGCGGGGCCGTGGTGGGGATGGACAACAAACTGACCGGGAACCAGACGCATGGGTGGGATGCACCTTCCTGTTGCTTACACCGAGATGTCACCGGGGCAAGCAGAAGCCTGCCACCGGGAAAATGACCAATTCATTTTCTCATTATTTGATCCAAAAAACAAGTCGGCGGTGTGTCCTTGGGCCCGCTGGACGGCAGGATGCCTTATGCTCTCGGCAATCTGCGCTTCCGGGGCCGCGCGGGCTTGTCCCCGGATTGGTCCGGCATGCGCCCCGGGGCGGCGGTCTGCTCCTCGCCCCGGACGATCGCGACGTCCGTGGCCGCCTCGCGGTCCCCGGTGCGGGGACCTGGACCGGAGTCCCGGACGGGGCCGGATCCGGCGTCCGGGACGCTGCCGCCCATCAGCTCACTGGGCTCGGAGAAGTCCCCCGCGGAGAAGCGCAGGGTCCCGAGGATGCGGTTGAGGTCCGTCAGCTCCCCCGCGGGCAGCCCGAGGTCGGTGAAGACCTTGCGGTTGAGCTCCCGGGCGGCCTGCAGGGCCAGGTCGCGGCCTTGGGGGGTGATGGCGATGAGGTTGGCCCGGCCGTCCGTGGGGTGTGGCTGGCGTTCCACGAGTCCTGCCTGGCCCAGCCGTTCCACGGTGTTGGTGACGGAGGTCGGATGGACCTGGAGTCGGCTCGAGGCCTTGGCCAGCGGCATTGCCCCGGTCCGGGAGAACCCCAGCAGGGTCAACATCTCGAAGCGCGCGAAGGTCAGGTCCAGGGGCCGCAGCACGGCGTCGATGCGGGCCATGAGGATCTGCTGCGCGCGGAACAGCGAGGTCACTGCCGCCATGGCGTCGGCGGATTCCTCCCAGCCGTGGCCCGCCCAATTCTGGTGGGCCTGTGCCACGGGGTCGTGCTGGAGCGGAGGGGTCACGATGCGGGTTCCCCCGTCCTGGTGCGCCTCTGGGTGTCCCGCCCGCCGTTCCAGGTGAACTCCGGGGTCCTCTTGGACAGGAACGCTCCGACCCCGGCTTCGGCGTCCCCGGCGGTGGCCATCAGGTGTTGCCAGTGGTCGCTGGCGTTCTGCAGTTCCGCCCCGCTGTCATCGCCGGCGCCCGCCGCATCAATGGTGTCCACGATGTCCTTCATGGCTTGAATGGACAGTTGGGACCGGGCGGCGAGCCGCTGCACGAACGCGTTCACCTCGTCCCAGAACGTCTCGGCCGGGTGGACCGCCTGGACCAGGCCCAGCACGCGGGCCCGCTCGGCATCCACGAAGTCGCCGCTGAACAGCAGGTACTTGGCGGTGGCCGGCCCGGCGATGCGCACGAGCCGCTCGATCCCGGCGGTCGGATACACGATCCCGATCTTGGCCGGGGTGATCCCGAAGGTCGCCCCGGACGAGGCCAGCCGGATGTCACAGGCCGCCGCGATCTGCCAGGCGCCACCGAGGCAGTAACCCTCGACGGCGGCGATGGTCGGCTTGTGCAGTCCGGCCAGGGCCGCCTCGCCGACGGCCACGGCGCCACCGTCGTGGTGCCCGGAGTCCTCGTCCCTCAGGATGGCGCGCAGATCGGAGATGTCCGCCCCGGCCGAGAAGTCCGTCCCGGCCCCCCGCACGACGACGGCCCGCACCGATGCGTCATCGGCCAGTCGGGCGCAGGCCGGCTCCAGGGCCCGCCACATGGCCTCCGTCATGGTGTTGCGCCGCCCCGGATTGGACAGGGTGAGCGTGGCGATGGACCCCGACTGGGACACCTCCACCGATCCACCGGACGCGGTGGTCTCCGTCATGACCGCGCCCCCTGTCCTCCACGCTCCTGCACGATGCCCGCCTCGACGAGGCCGGCGATCTGGCCCTCGTCCAGGCCCAGACCCTCGAGCACGGACCGGGTGTCCTCGCCCAGCGCCGGTGGGGCCTTGCGCACGCCCGTGGCAGTGCCGTCGATGCTCAGCGGCCCACGCAGCAATGGCAGCGCCGAGCCGTCCAGCCGCTGGACGGTCTGCACCATGTCCAAGGCCTGCACCTGGGGGTCCTCGAAGGCCTGGGCGTAGGTGTAGATGGGCCCGGTGGGGATCCCCGCGGCGCGGAACGCCTCGATCCACTCCAGCCCGGGGCGGGTCACCAGCTGCTGTTCGATCAGCTCGGTCAGCTCGGCCCGGTGCTCCGAGCGGTCACGCCCCAGGGCGAAGCGTGGATCCTCCTCGAGTTCGGGGGCGCCGATGATCGCGCAGAACTTCTTCCAATGCACCTGGTTGCCCACCGCGATGATCGCCGGGATGTCGGCGGTCCGGAAGACCCCGTACGGGGAGAGCACGGGGTGGTTGTTGCCCTGCGGCACCGGGACGGTACCCGTGCTGAGGTAGTTCTGGCCCTGGAACGCCGAGACGGCCAGTCCGGCCTCCAGCAGGGAGGTCCCCACCTCGTGGCCTCGCCCCCCGTTGCCGGGGCGGCCGGCCAGCGAGGCGCAGATCCCCACCGCGGTGAAGACGCCCGCGTAGAGGTCCATCACCGGCACCCCCACCCGGGTGGGAGAGTCCGCATCCGGGCCCGTCACGGACATCAGCCCGGACATCCCCTGGGCCACCTGGTCCAGCCCGGCGGCCTGGGCCAGTGGGCCGGTGGTCCCGAACCCGGAGACGGAGGCGATGACCAGACCGGGGTTCGCCGCGCGCAGCGCCTCCGGGTCCAAGCCCATGGTGGCCAGCACCCCGGGGCGGAAGTTCTCCACCAGCACGTCCGCGGACACCGCGAGGTCCCACAGCAGCTGACGGCCCTGCTCGGTGTAGAAGTCCACCGCGATCGACTGCTTGTTGCGGTTCGTCGAATCGAAGTAGAGCGAGTGCTCGTCCTCGAACGGTGGCCAGGACCGGGTGGAGTCCCCACCCTTGGCGGACTCCACCTTGATGATGTCCGCCCCGAGGTCTCCCAGCAGCGCCGTGCAGTACGGCCCCGCCAGGGCCCGGGACAGGTCCATCACGGTGATCCCGGCCAGCGGCAGGGCCGCGCCCGCCGCGGCGGGTGACCCGCCGCCGTCGGGCACGGTGTGGTCCGCACTCTGGTGAGTCATGCTCAACCTCGCAGCTTCACGTTGATCTGCTTGATCTGGGTGAAGCCCTCCAGCATGCCCTCCAGGGACGCCTCCCGGCCCATACCGGACTGCTTGTACCCGCCGTAGGACTGGCCCACCACCTGGCCGCCGCCCTGGTTGACCTGCACCCACCCGGACTCGATCCGGTGCGCCGTGTTCAGGGCGTTGTCCAGGTCGTGCGTCCAGACGTACGCGGCCAGCCCGTAGTGGGAGTCGTTGGCCATCTGGATGACCTCGTCCACGTCCTTCCACTTGATCGCCACGAGCACGGGGCCGAAGATCTCCTCCTGGGCCAGGCGGAAGTCGTTCCGGGCCCCGCCGAAGATGGTCGGCACGTGATAGAAGCCCTCGGTCAGCGGCCCCTCGGTCGGCGCGGAGCCACCGAGCACGGTGGTCAGGTCCGGGTGGTTCCGCCCGTCCTCGAGGAAGCCGGAGATCTGGTCGAACTGGGACTGATTGATGACCGCGCCCATGTCCGTGGCCTCGTCCAGCGGGTCGCCGACGACCATCGCCCCCAGCCGCGCGGCCAGCTTCTCCAGCATCTCGTCATAGATGTCCTCGTGCAGGAACAACCGGGAACCGGCGGTGCAGGACTGACCCTGGCGGGCAAAGCGCGAGGAGAGCATCAACCCGTCCAGGATCCCCTCGTCCTCCACGGCGTCCGGGAACACGATGGACGGGTTCTTCCCGCCCAACTCCAGGGACAGGTGCGCCAGCCGCTCGGAGGCCTGCGCGGCCACGCCGCGCCCCACCTCGGTGGAGCCGGTGAAGGACACCTTGTCCACGCCCGGGTGGGTGGACAGGGCATTGCCGATCACCGAGCCGCGGCCGGTCAGGGAGTTCACGACGCCGGCCGGCACATGCCGCTGGCAGACCTGGGCCAGGTACTGGATGGTCAGCGGCGCATCGTCGGCCGCCTTGAGGATCACGGTGTTCCCGGCGGCCAGGGCGGCCGGAACCTTGAAGGCGGCGATCATCAGCGGCGAGTTCCACGGCAGGATGCACGCCACCACGCCCAGCGGCTCGCGCCGGGTGTACTGCAGCTGCTGATCCCCCGCAGGCAGGGTGACGCCCTTGGACTCCCCCGCCACGCCGGCGAAGTACCGGAACAGGGAGACGAGTGTCTTGACCTCAGGACGGGCCTGGGAGCTCAGGGCGTTGCCGGTGTCCAGGGCCGTGAGCTGGGCGAACTTCTCCGCCTCGGCCTCGACATCGTCCGCGATGGCCAGCAGGGCCCGGGCCCGGTCCGTGAAATGCACGCTGCGCCATTCGATGAAGGCCCGACGCGCGGCCGAGACCGCCCGGTTGACGTCCTCCTCGCCGGCCGCCGGCACCCGCCCGATGACCTCACCCCGACGCGCAGGGTTACGCACCTCGCGCCACTCGCCGGTGGACGCCTCGGTGGCGCGCCCGTCAATCCACAGCAACTGCTCGACGCCGGCCATGATGCCGGCCGCTCGCTCGTCCAAGATGATCTCTGTCATGGGGTCCTTCTCTCCGTGAAGCTCAATGATGTTCGGTGCTGCTCAGTGCTGGCCCGTGTTCGGTAGGGCTGCGGTCTAGCGGTGGGTGAAGGTGGCCTGGCGCTTCTCGACGAAGGCGGCCATGCCCTCCTTCTGGTCCTCGGTGGCGAAGCACGCGTGGTTCATTCGACGCTCGTAGAGCAGCCCCTCGCTCAGGGACGACTCGTAGGAGCGGTTGACGGACTCCTTGGCGATCATAGCGATGGGCGTGGACATTCCCGCGATGGTCGCGGCCAGCTCGGCGGCCTCGGAGGCCAGCGCGGCCACGGGGACCACGCGGGCCACCAGGCCGGAGCGCTCGGCCTCGTCGGCGCCCATGACCCGCCCAGTCAGCACCATCTCCATGGCCTTGGACTTGCCGATGGCCCGGGTGAGCCGCTGGGAGCCGCCCATGCCGGGGATGATGCCGAGCTTGATCTCGGGCTGGCCGAACTTCGCGTTGTCCGCGGCGATGATGATGTCCGCGATCATCGCCAGCTCGCAGCCACCGCCCAGGGCATGGCCCGCCACGGCCGAGATGACCGGGGTGCGCACCGCGGCGAGGCGGTCCCAGGCGCCGAAGAGGTCCGCGGTGTAGACGTCGGAGAAGGTGCGGGTGGCCATCTCCTTGATGTCCGCCCCGGCGGCGAAGGCCTTCTCCGAACCGGTGATGACGATCGCGCCGATCTCCGGGTCCGCGTCGAAGGCCTCGGCCGCCTCGAGCAGCTCCTCGGTGAGCTTCAGGTTGAGGGCGTTGAGGGCCTTCGGCCGGTTCAGCGTGATCGTGGCGACGCGGCCGGTGGTGCTGGTCAGGATCGTCTCGTAGGTGCGGTCTGCGGTGTTGTTCTCGATGGCGTTCTCGGTGGTCATGGTGCTCCTTGCTCGTCTCAGGTCTCGGGCGCGGGTCTCAGGCGGCGGGGGCGGACTGTTCGCGGATCAGCTCGATGATCCCGGAGAAGTCCTTGGTGCCGCCCTCCCCCTGGGCGAAGGCGGCGTAGATCTCCTCGGCCAGCAGCCCCATGCGGCCCTCGATGCCGGTCGTCTCGATGGCGCTCTTGGCCAGCCCGAGGTCCTTGGCCATCAGGGCGCCGGCGAAGCCGGGCTTGAAGTCGCGATTGGCCGGCGAGGTCGGCACGGGCCCGGGAACCGGGCAGTTGGTGGTCAGCGCCCAGCACTGGCCGGTGGCGTTGGAGGCCACGTCGAAGAGGGCCTCGTTGCTCAGGCCCAGCTTCTCCCCCAGCACGAAGGCCTCGGACACCGCGATCATAGAAGCTCCGAGGATCATGTTGTTGCAGACCTTGGCGGCCAGTCCGTTGCCGGCGGGACCACAGTGCACAATGCGCTTGCCGACCACCTCGAGCACGGGCATGGCCTCCGCAACGTCCTCAGCCGCACCGCCGACCATCATCGCCAATGTGCCTGCTTCGGCCCCGACCGTGCCGCCGGACACCGGGGCGTCCAGCACCCGGTGCCCTGCCGCCGTCGTCAGTTCGCGGACCGTCACGGAGTCCTCCACCGCGATGGTGGAGCAGTCCATGAACAGGGTGTTGGGAGCCGCTGCGGCCAGCAGGCCCTCGACCGGGTCCTTGCCGTCCGCTCCGTCGGAGCCTTTCAGCGCACCCACCACGTGACGGCCGGCCGGCAGCATGGTGATGACGAGGCTGCGCGGGGAGGCGGCGGCGCTGCGCACGGCGTCGGCACCGGAGGAGGCGATCTCGACGCCGGCCGCCTTCGCCTTCTCCAGGGCCTCGGGGACCAGGTCGAATCCGATGACCCGGTAGCCCGCAGCCGCCAGGTTGTGGGCCATCGGGCCGCCCATGTTCCCCAGGCCGATGAAGGCGACGGCGGGCAGCTCGGACGGACCTCCGGCCGCGTCTGCACTCGGAGTGGCAACGGTGGCTGCGGTGTTCTCGGTCATGTCAGGTTCTCCTGGAGTTGAATGGTCAATTCCGGGACCCGGAGGTCACGGGGTCGAAGGCTGAGGAGACGGCGTCCGCCGGGACGTCCTCGAGGGTCGGCGGGTTCCATTGCGGATTGCGGTCCTTGTCCACGAGTTGGGCGCGGATACCCTCGCGCATGTCGTGGCCGCGCAGCAGGTGGTGGGCCACCGTGGCGTCCTGGTCCAGCACCTCGTGCACGGTGGACATCTGCGCGGCCCGGCGGATGAGTTCCAGGGTGACCTTCACGGAGGTCGGCGACTTGGCCAGGATCTGGGTGGCGGCCGCGGCCGCGGCGGGATCGCCGTGGGAGCGGAGAGCGGCGACGACGTCCTCCGCCGTGTCCTGCGCGTAGGCCGACTCGATCCAGTCCCGCTGCTGCATCAACGGGGATTCGGGCACCGCGGCGCCTGTGGCGGCGACGGCAGCGATGGCCTCCTCCGCGCCGGTGGTCTCCAGGGCGGTGGCCAGCTCAGCCAGCCGGGAGGATTCCACGTAGTGGTCGGCGAAGCCGAGGGCCAGCGCGTCGGCGCCGGTCACGTGCGAGGAGGTCAGGCCCATATGGTGACCGAAGCCGGAGGGGGCGCGGGAGAGCAGCCAGGCCCCGCCGACGTCGGGAAAGAAGCCGATGCCGGTTTCCGGCATGCCCAAGCGGGTGCGCTCGGTAACGATGCGGTGCGAGCCGTGCGCGGACACCCCGACGCCACCGCCCAGGACGATCCCGTCCATGAAGGCCACGTAGGGCTTCGGGTAGTCGGCGATGAATGCGTTCATGGCGTACTCGTCGGCGAAGAACTCGTCCCCGACCTCGGGGCGGCCGTCCACGGCGGCGCGGTAGAGGGAGACGACGTCACCCCCGGCGCACAGCCCCTTCTCGCCCGCGCCACTGATCAGGACGGTGGCCACGGAGTCGTCGTCCCGCCACTGCTCCAGGGTGTCCCGGACGGTCTGCACCATGGCGTGAGTCAGTGAGTTGAGCGCCTTGGGGCGGTTGAGGATGAGGTGTCCGAGGCGGCCAGCGCGGTGGACGACGACCTCGGGTTCGGTCTCTGTGGCGGCGTTCGTGGTGGTGTCGTTGCTCATGTCGTTGCTCACGGGTCCTCTCAGCCGTCGACCAGCATGCGGCCGACGATCAGCCGCATGATCTCGTTGGATCCCTCGAGGATCTGGTGGACCCGCAGATCGCGGGTGATCTTCTCGATGCCGTACTCGTGCAGGTAGCCGTAGCCGCCGTGCAGCTGGAGGGCCTTGTTGGCGGCTTCGAAGCCGGCGTCGGTCGCCACCAGTTTGGCCATGGCGCACAGGCGGACGGTGTCCGGATCCTGGCGGTCCAAGGCGTCCGCCGCGCGCATCAGGAGGGTGCGGGCGGACTCCAGGCTCGTGGTCATGTCGGCCAGATCGAAGACCAGAGACTGCTTGGTGGTCAACGGTTCACCGAAGGCCGTGCGTTCCTTGAGGTAGGCGGTCGCCTTCTCCAGGGCGACCTGTCCCCCGCCGAGCGAGCAGGCGCCGATGTTGATGCGGCCGCCGTTGAGGCCCTTCATGGCGATATGGAAGCCGTCGCCCTCTTTGCCGAGGAGATTGCCGACGGGGACGCGGGCGTCCTCGAAGATCACCTGGCGGGTGGGCTGGGTGTTCCAGCCCATCTTCTTCTCCTGCGGCCCGAAGGAAAGCCCCGGGGTGTCCTTATGGACCACCAGTGTGGAGATGCCCTTGGACCCGGTGTCCGCGGTCCGGCACATGACCACGTAGTACTCGGAGGTGCCGGCACCGGAGATGAACTGCTTGACGCCGTTGAGGACGTAGTCGTCCCCGTCCCGGACAGCACGGGTGCTGAGTGCGGCGGCGTCCGAGCCGGCGCCGGGCTCGGTCAGACAATAACTGCCGAGGTGCTCCATGCTGGCCAGCTGCGGCACCCACTGGGCCCGCTGCTCATCGGTGCCGAAGGAATCGATCATCCACACCACCATGTTGTGGATGGAGATGTAGGCGGCCAGAGCCGGATCGGCCTTGGACAGCTCTTCGAAGATCAGGACGGCGTCCTTGCGCTCCAGTCCGGCTCCGCCATACGCCTCGTCCACGTAGATGCCGCCGAGGCCGAGCTCGCCAGCCTCGGCCAGGACGTCCACTGGGAAGTGCTTCTGCTCGTCCCACTCCAAGGCGTGCGAGGCGATGCGCTCGGTGGCGAAGTCGCGGACCGCGTCCACGAGTGCCTGCTGGTCTTCGGTGATGCGAAGCATGCTGTCCGTCCTTTGTGCGTGGCCACGCCCGGATCACGGGTTGGCTGCGGGAGTTACTTGGAGACCTTGCCCATGCGGGCGGCGATGGGGGTGGTGAACAGCGGCTTGGTCAGGAACCAGGCCGCGGCGATGACCACGAGGGAGACCAGGAAGATCACCAGGCCCCACCAGTCCACGACGTCGCGTGAGGTGTACATGTGGTTCAGGTTGGCCAGGGCCCCGGTGAAGAACACCAGGAACACGTGCACGATGATGAAGCCCACGAAGTAGAGCATCACCGGGAAGTGGGTGGCCCGGGCCCATTCGACCGGGTAGATCTTGTTCAGTCTGTCCGCGTTGTCCGGCCACCAGGTGGAGAACCGGATGCCGGAGAGGATCGCCAGCGGGGCCGCGATGAACACGGTGAAGCCGTAGGCAACCGTCTGCAGGGCGTTGTAGTGCACCCAGCCGTTCTCGGTGGGCCAGTCCAGGGAGGCGTACTGGATGGCACCGGAGAGCATGTTCGGGAACACGTCCCAGTCCGTGGGCACGATCCGCATCCAATGGCCCGTGACGAACAGCAGGATGATGAAGACCAGCCCGTTGAGCACCCAGAGCACGTCCAGGGACTGGTGCAGCCACTGGGTCAGAGACACCTTCTTCGGGGTATTGCCCTTCGGGGAGAAGAACGAGCCCTTCTTCGCCGTCCAGTACCCGGGGGGTTTGCGCTCATTGCGGACCTGCAGGCCGGTGCGGATGATCAGCACGATCAGGAACATGTTGAAGAAGTGCTGCCAGCCCATCCACCAGGGCATGCCCTCCGGTGCCGCATCCAGCTGGGTGGAATGACCGTCATACGTGGCGATGAACTCCTGCACGCCCTCCAGGGTCCGTAACCACCGGGCACCCAGCACCACGGCGACGGCCACGACCACCAGGCCGCCGATGATCAGGGCCGGCTTCACCCACGGGCGCTCCGGCTTCTCGGGCGTCGCCGCGCCGGCCGGTCCTGGAGTTCCGGCGGCTCCCGCCGAACCCATCCTGCCCGACGACGGCCGGTTGGCCGAGGCGGTCTGCGTGGCGGTTCCAGACGTGGAGGCGGCAGCAGCAGCGGGTGCGGAGGAGGAGTCCGTGGACGGCGACGCGGTGGCAGCCGCAGATGAGGCAGCCGGGGTGGAAGCCGGCGCAGTGGAAGTCGCGGTCCCCGCAGCCGGGGCGCCACCCATCCGGGTCTTGGCCGGAGCCGGGGCCCCGCCCATCCGCTTCTTCGGGGCGGCTGCCGCCCCGTCGGTCCCGGCGGCCGGGGTTTCAGGCGCCGGCGCTGACGGGGCGGCGGCCTGCGCCGCCGGAGCGCCGCCCATGCGACGCTTCGGCGCACCAGAGGCCGGAGCGTTCGAAGCGGCCGGAGATGCCGCTCGCTCACCTGCGGCAGGCTCGGCCGGTGTCTCCGGGCCGGCCGGCGCTGCAGGCGAGGCGGCTGCAGCCGGGGCGGGGGCACTGCCCATCCGGCGCTTCCGGGCGGGGGCTTCCGTTGCCGCCGGCTCGGGCGTCTGTTCCGGCTGGGCCGTCGGGGCCGCGGAGGCCGGTTCCGGCTGCTCAGCCGGAGCCGGGGTCTGGGCCGCGGTCGCCTGCTCCGGCACCTGGGCCTCAGGGGCCGTGGCCTCGGGCTCAGACACGGCCGGGGCCGGAACCTCGTGCTCGGTGGCCTGGGCTTCGGGCTGCGCGACCACCGGTGTGTAGCCGGCCATCCGGCGTCGTGCCGGAGACTGTCCCGGGTTCTGCTCGCTGCTCATGGTGGTATTCAGTCCTTCTGAGGGGATCATCACGGTGCGCCAGATGCGCCGGGGAGGAAGGTGCCTTCGCTTGCCTGCGCCGCCCGCAAGCCGTGGTGCTCTGCGGGCGGCGCAGGCAAGCGGAGATCAGTTGCGGCGCTTGCCGATCTCCTCGATCAGCTGCGGGACCACGGTGAACACGTCGCCGACGATCCCGAAGTCCGCGACCTCGAAGATCGGGGCATCCTCGTCCTTGTTGATCGCGATGATCGTCTTGGAGGTCTGCATCCCGGCCCGGTGCTGAATCGCCCCGGAGATCCCCAACGCCACATACAGCTGCGGGGTCACCGTCACACCGGTCTGGCCGACCTGGTAGGACTGCGGGACATAGCCGGCGTCCACCGCCGCACGGGAGGCACCAACCGCGGCACCGAGGACATCGGCGAGGTCCTCGACCACGGAGAAGGCCTCCTTCGAGCCCACCCCACGGCCACCGGAGACCACGGCCTTGGCCCCCCGCAGCGCGGGACGGTCCGAAGAGGCCGGAGCCTCACTGACCGAATCGATCACGGCACCCTTCGCGGCCTGCGTGGACACCGCCGCCGTCGTCACCTCCGGGGAGGCCACGGCCTCGGCGCGGGCCTCGATCGAGCCCGGGCGCACGGTGGCGATCAACAGGCCACCCTCGACGGTGGACTCGGTGGTGAAGTCCCCACCGAACACCGCATGGGACGCGATGACCTCCTGACCCTCCTCGTCGTAGACGATGCCGACCACGTCACTGGCCACGGATCCGCCGGCCACGATCGCCAGACGCCCGGCCACCGCCTTGGAATCATTCGTGGCCGAGAGCAACACGACCGGTGCCGAGAAGGCCTGCACCGCATCGGCCAAGGCACCGACCGCGGCGGAGCCCAACTCGGTGGCCGCGGACTCCGACTCCGCCAGGTAGACCTGCCCCGCACCCAGGGCTCCCAGGTCGGCGGCCAGGTTCCCGGACTGGCCGGGGGCGGTCACCGCCACCGCCACGGGGTTCCCCAGGCCGGCAGCGGCGCCCAGCAGGCCCGCCGCCGTGGACTTCGGAGCCCCCTCGGCGGTCGTCTCGATCAAAACCAGTACATTTCCAACGTTCGCCATGTGTGTTTCCTTCAACTCAAAAGTCTCGTGCGATTCACAGATCAGATCAGGGGGTGGCCGGGCTCAGATGAGCCGGTTCGTGGCCAGGAACTCGGCCAGCTGCGCCGCCGCGGTGCCGTCATCGGCGACCTTCGGGCCGGCTTCCTTCGGTGGACGGGCCGCCGCGGAGACCATCACCGACCGCACCGAGGCGGCCTCCGGGCCGGCCTGGATCCCCAGGTCCGCCAGCGACCAGTTCTCCAACGGCTTCTTCTTCGCCGCCATGATCCCCTTGAAGTTCGGGAACCTCGGCTCGGCCGTCTTCTCCGTCACCGAGACCACCGCCGGGTAATCGGAGGAGACCTGCAGGGCCCCGCCGTCCACCACGGCCTCACCCGAGACCCGGTCCGCGGCGATCTGGATCTCGTCCAGGCCCGGCAGCACCGGCAGCCCCAGCACCTCGGCGACCATGGCCGGGATCATCCCGCCCCGACCATCCGTGGCCTCGTTGCCCGCCACGACCAGATCGGCCCCGCCGACCTTCTCGATCGCTGCGGCCAGCACCCGTGCGGTCTGGACCATGTCCGAACCAGCCAGGGCAACATCACTGACCAGGACCGCGGAGTCCGCGCCCATCGAGAGCAGTTTGCGCAGCGTCTTCGTGGCATCCTCCGGACCCATCGCGACCACCACGATCTCGGTGTCCTTGTTCTCATCCTTGAACGCCAACGCGTTCTCCAACGCCCGCTCATTGATCTCATCCGGCACCGGCTCCGACGCGGCACGATCCAACAAACCCGACTCCAAGTCGATCTTCCGATCCGACCAGGTATCCGGAACCTGCTTGGCCAACACAACAATCTTCATGGAGCGCTCTCCTCGACACGGGGTGGTATTCGATCTGCGCACCAAGGTACTAGGACCTCCTGCTAATTACTAGGGCTACCTAGTAAATTCCGATGAGTGATCGAGTTCACGCCACATTGTGACCCAGAGCGCCCATGACGATAAGGTAAGACCAAATAACCGAGCCCGACGTCGGCCCCGGCCTAGAGGAGACCACCATGGTCATGACCCGCACCACTCCCAGCACCGATGAGATCCTGCAGATCGAGCCAGCTTGGAAGGACGAGGTCCACCCCGATTGGATCGACGTCAACGGGCACATGAACATCCGCCACTATGTCGACCTGGGTGGTCATTCCACCGATCAGGTCTGCCGGGCCACGGGCATCGACGATGACTATCGTGCCGAACGCCGGATGGGTGTCTTCACCGCCGAACAGCACCTCACCTACCTGCAGGAGATGCAGCTGGGCGCCCCCATCACCGTCCACGTCCGGACGCTGGAGCGAAGCGCCAAGGTCGGCCACATGGTCGCGCTCATCATGGACCGCAGAAAGGACCGGCTGGCCTGCATCTTTGAAACGGTCCTCGTCCACGTCAACATGGACACCCGCCGGGGAGTGGAATTCCCCGAGGACGTCGCCGCGGCCTACGACCGGCTGGTGGCACAGGACCTTGCCCTGAACTGGCCGGCCCCGACCTGCGGGATCCTCGGCCCCCGGGCCCGGTAGCCAACAACGCGAAAAGGGCGGCGGCGCCCGAAGCCGGGTGCCGCCGTCGTCCCTGATGTTAGGCCTCGGAGGCCACTCGCACCCCCGCCAGTCCTACGCTGCTCCACCGGTCACCCTGCCGACGAGAACAGGTTTGCCGTTCGGCAGGGACGCCGTCACGTGTACCAGGCCAAAGCTACGACCGCAATGCAGCACTTCCGTGGAGACCCGGACCGTGGAGCCCATCGGGACGGGGCGTAGATACGACACATGGATCGAGGTCGTGCGCAATCCGTCACCATTGACCACCTGCAGCCTTTCGCGGGCCATCCATTCCACCAGGCAGAGCCCCACACCCCCGTGCAGGTTCCTCATCGGATTGACCAGATCGGCGGTCACGTCGACCTCCGCCGCACCGGGTTTTCGCGAGCCATTGGACACCACACCGAAGAAGGCGCCCAGGTCCACCGGGCCGGGACCGGCTGACGGCACAGCAACAGACGTGGCCGCCCCCGGATATCCCGCCACGAAGAGACCTCGTTGGCGGATCCGGGCCACTGTGCACCCCAGTGCATCTACCACCTCGCCCTCGGAGAATCCAGTGGAAGCATTGCTGTGCACCAGCGCCGCCGACGCGACGAGATCACTGCCATCCGTGGGAATCGGTCCGAAGACATCAAGGGAGAGTTCCGTGGTGACAGACCAATGCCCCGGGGGCGCACCGGCGATGACGGCATACCCCGTGGCATTGTCCACGGGTACACCCAGGACCCCGACAGGGGCGTCCCCGTCGCTGCCTTCCACCCAGCGCCGTGTTCGTGCTCGGACCTCCATCTCAGGGGCGGCAGGGGAGATCTCATGGACACCGAAGACCCGTTCCGCCGGGCCGGAGATGATCGGAAAGGTCATGGCACGTCGCCTAACGTCCGGTTGACCGAAACGTCAGCCACGGCCCCGCCGCTCTCGTCGATGATGCGACCGCGCGATCCTCCGCCACCAGCGTCCACGACCAGCACCCTCGCCGATGCCGTCAGTTCCTGGCCCTCGACGGGTGGTGCAAAGAAGTCGAAGGCGAGCTCGGTGGTCACGGCCCACATGTCCGGACGTCGGTGCGCCAAGACCGCTTGGGCCAGGACATTGTCGGCCAGCACGCCGTGGACGCCTGCCGCGAACCGGCCGTCCTGTTCCCGGCTCCACGGCCCCGGTGCCATGGTGCCGAAAGAGTCCGCGCCCGAAAGTCCCAATCCCGACAGCCCGAAGAGTTCTTCCGCTCGTCCATGCGGAATCAGCAGCTTCTGCAGCTGAACGGCGTCTACATCTACGGGGCCATTCAAACACTCGCTCCCGCGCCAAGCAGCCGGGGCGTCGCTTGATCTCGCGCTGTCAACAGCAAGGCATCTGCGATGTGATCGTTCCACGCACCCGGGGATCCGAAGAGCCCTTCGTTGAGCTTGGCCCGCTTGTAGTACAGCTGGAGGTCGTGTTCCCACGTGTATCCGATGGCCCCGTGCATCGTCAGGGCGGTGTCCGCGGACCGCGCCCCTTCGGCCGTGATCTGGGCCTTGGCGGCGGCGGCATGCAGGGCCGCCTCTGGCTGATCCGAGTCCACGGATGCCGCGGTGTAGTAGACGGCCGAACGGGCGGCCTCCACGGCCACCATGATGGAGGCCGCGGCATGCTTGACGGCTTGGAAGGAGCCGATGAAGACGCCGAACTGCTGGCGCTGCTTCGAGTAATCCACTGCCAGGTCGAGCATGGCCTGGCTCGCGCCGAGGGTGTCGGCGGCCACCAGCACGGCGGCGCGGCGGCTGATCGTTTCAAGCACGGACACGGCGTCGACGTCGAGCCGTTGGGAGGCCACACCATCCAGGGTCACGTCCGCCAGGGTCCTGGACCGATCCAGCAGCCGACGCGGCGTCACCCGCACACTCTCCTGGCCGGCGTCGACCACGTGGAGTTCGAGGCCGTCCGCCCCGGTGACCGGCACGACGAACCGCACCGCGATATCCCCGGCCAGGACCCGAGCGACCGAGCCAGTGAGACCGTTCGCTCCGCCCTGAAGCGGAACCGCGGCGCTGGGGATCCGGTCGGCGGAGGCCAGCAGGGCGACGGTCTGCCCACCGACGGCCTCTTCAACCTCGGCTGGGCGTCCGGCGAGCGCCGGTACGGCCAGTGTTGTGGCGAGCCAGGCTGCGGAGGGCGCGTCGACCCGGGCGAGATGCTCGGCTGTGAGGGCGAGCTCGACGAGCCCGCCGCCCTGGCCGCCGTCCTCCTCGGGGATTCCGACGCCGGCCCAGTCCCGGGCGAACGTCTCGGCGAAAGCCGATGCGTCACCGGAATCGAACCAACCGCGAAGCTTCTCGGAGTCCACCACGCCGGACAGCCAGTCCTGCAGCGCCTCGGCGTAGGCCTCCTGCTCTTCGGAGAATTTCCACTCCATGGTCTTCCCGCACTTCCTGGACCACTGTGGCCCGTATTCTTCGTGGTGGTTCAGATCTCAGCGGTAGCCGCCGTGGGCCCCGCGAACGGTCTATTTCTTGGGCATCCCGAGGATGCGTTCAGCCACGATGTTCCGCTGGATGTAGGTGGATCCGCCAGCAATGGCGGTGCCGCGGGCTTGGTTGGCCAATCGCAGCCAGTGCCGATGCCCCTGGTCCTGCGGGCCGGCCTCGTGCTCGGCAGCGCCCAGACCACCGGTGCCGACGGCGGCCACCTCGTCCTCGAGGTCGAACTGGTCGTTCAGCGGCTCCAGCGACAGGCCGAAGTCGGCCAGGTCCTCCACCAGGGGGCAGAAGAACAGCTTGCCGATGGAGGTGACCTCTCCGGGCGGTTCCCCACCAGTGGCACCGGAGATGACGCGCTGGCTGATGGCCTGGTGCAGGTGCACCCGCCCCCACAGGTCGGCCACCCTGCGTCGCACGTGCGGATCGGCACCCAGGGGGTTGCCGTCGGCATCCGTACGCGAGCGAACGTCGTCCACGAGATTCCGGATCTCCTTCACCGTGTTCACCCGGCCGGTGGCGATGGCCACGCGCTCGAAGGCCAGGGTGCCCATGGTCACCCGCCAGCCGCCGTCCACCTCCCCCACGACGGCGGAGTCCGGCACGAAGACCTCGTCCAGGAACACCTCGTTGAACTCGGCCTCTCCCAGCATGTGTTCCAGGGGTCGGACCGTGACGCCCTCGGCGTCCATCGGCAGCAGGAAGTACGTGATGCCCTTATGGCGCTCCCCTCCCCCGGTGCGCGCCAACAGGATGGCGTGGGCAGCCAGTTGGGCGCGCGAGGTCCAGATCTTCTGGCCGGTGATGCGCCACCCGCCGTCCACCTTGACGGCCTTGGTCCGCAGCGAGGCCAGGTCCGATCCCGACTCGGGCTCGGAAAAGAGCTGGCACCAGATGTCCTCGCCGGTGAGGATCCGCCGCAGATATTTCTCCTTCTGCTCGGCCGTGCCGAAGTGGGCGATCGTGGGGCCGGCGAAGTCCTCGCCGATGGTGTTCAGCCGCTCCGGGGCCCCCGCATGGGCGGACTCCTCGGAGAAGATGGAGGACATGCGCTCGTCCAGGCCTTGGCCGCCATACTCCTGGGGCCAGGTCAGTCCGGCGTAGCCTACCTCAAAGAGCGCTGTTTGGTAGGGGCGCCAGAACGGCACTTTGTCCTCCAGCTCGGGGGGCTCGGGCCACTGCAGGGTGGGGAGTGTCTCGGACAACCAGGCACGCACCTCGGTGCGGAACTGCGCCTCGTCCGGTCGCTCGGAGAAATCCATGCTCGTCCCTTCATCGTTCTTTCGCTAGAGTGAACTTTAGGTCAGACCATTTGAATTGGCTAGCCCATAATGACTAGCCCGAAATGGACAACGGGAGGACGACGATGGATCACGAAGCGAAGCAGCCCGGCGACGGCACCGGAAACCTGGTGGGCACGATCGTGGACGAGGTCGCCTTCGATGTGGAACGCGGCAAGATCGCCGAGTTCGCGAGGGCCACCGGCGCCCACGATGCGGTCCACACCGACCGGAGGGAGGCCGAGCGGCGCCACCTTCCGGACGTGGCCGCCACCGCAACGCACGTGGTGGTTGCCGGTCACCACCGCTCGGCGCAGTCCATGCTGGAGACTTTGGGGCTCGACCTGCCTCGGGTGATGGTCGGCGGCACGAGTTGGGACTACGTCCGCCCACTGGTTGCTGGGGACTCGCTCACTGGGCGGCGCGTCGTCACCGGGGACGTGACCAAGACCAGCAGCAGCGGTTCGCCGTTGCGCGTCATCACCCTGGAAACCGTATACCGGGACCGGCACGGCCAAGTGGCCATCCGCCAACAGGAGACCATCCTTGAAAGGGGACGTCGATGAGCAACCGCGTTGAGGACCAGTACACTCCCGAGGCCACCGCAGACACCGGCGCCAGCGCCCCGGTCGCCGTTCCCCCAGGGAACTTCGGCCCGGTGACCCAAACCCATGTCGTCCGATTCGCCGGGGCCGGCGGCGACTTCAACCCCCTGCACCACGATCCGGCGTTCGCCCGCCAGGCCGGCTTCGACGTCCCCATTGCCATGGGGCAGTTCACGGCGGCACTGATGTCCGGATGGCTCACCGACTGGTGCGGAGTGGAGAACCTGCACTCCTTCTCCGTCCAGTTCAAAGCACCTGTCTCCCTGGGCGACACCATCAACTTCACCGCCGTCCACAACGGTTCCCCTGGAGCCCCGGCGGGATCAGCGGGGAACCGCGCGGAACTAGACCTGACCGCCTCGGTGGGCGGCAACGCCGTCGTCGTGGGAAAGGCAGTGGTGACCGCGCCGGCACCGGCAGACACCGGCGCAGGGCACGACGGCGGCGCGGATCGCACGCTGATGTGGTCGCCGTCCGCAGCACGCGTGGAGGGGTCCCGGATGCGCGACTTCCAGCGGTGGGTGGCCGAGCACCGCGGGGTGCAGACCACCGACTACCGGTCCCTCCACGAATGGTCCGTAATCGACCTCGAGGGATTCTGGGGCAGCGTGTGGGAGTACTTCCAGGTGCTGGCCTCGGTGCAACCGCAGTTGGGTCGTCCCGGCGCGGTGCTGGCTGACGATTCGATGCCGGGGGCCGACTGGTTCCCGGGAACCCGGCTGAACTACGCCCAGAACCTACTCCGGCACGCCGCCGACCGTCCGGACGAACTCGCGATCATCGGCGAGCACGAGACCCTGGCCGCAACCACTCTGACCTGGGGCGAGCTGGAGGGCCAGGTCGCGGCCCTGGCCGCTCAGCTGCGCCGGCTCGGCATCCGGCCGGGCGACCGAGTGGCCGCTGTGCTGCCCCACATCCCGCAGACCGTGGTGGCCCTGCTCGCCACCGCTTCCGTCGGCGCCGTCTGGTCCGTGGTCAACACCGACTTCGGTGTCCAGGGCGTGGCCGACCGCTTTGCCCAGATCGAGCCGAAGGTGCTGTTCACGGTGGACGGTTACGAGTTCGGCGGCAAGGTCCGGGACATGACCGCCAGCATCGGTGACCTGCGCCAGGTCCTGCCGACCGTGGAGCACGTGATCGTGGCCGACCAGTTCCCCGCCGGGTCCTGTGGCCCGTTGCCGGACGATGTTCTGCGGCTCTCTGAGATCGTGACCCGCACCGCCGAACCCGACTACGAACAGGTCGACTTCAGTCACCCGCTGTGGGTGCTGTACTCCTCCGGGACCACCGGCAAACCCAAGGGCATCGTGCATTCCCACGGCGGTGTGCTCCTGGAGGTCCTCAAGGCCAACGGCCTGCACTACGACCTCGGCCCGGACCACCGGGCCTACTTTGCCGTGTCCACCACCTGGGTGGTCTGGAACATGGTCGTGGACACCATGACCGTGGGAACCTCGATCGTCACCTACGACGGCTCCCCCACCCACGACGGCCCGGACCGGCACTTCGAACTCATCGCCCGCCACCAGGCCACGTTCTTCGGCACCGGGGCGGCCGTGCTGACCATGATCGAGAAGTCCGGAATCGCCCCGAACACCCGCTACGACCTCTCGGCACTGAAGGCCATGATGGTCACGGGTTCGCCGCTGCCGGATTCCACCTGGGACTGGATCTACCGGTCCGTGGGCCAGGACCTGCGGGTCGGCTCCGATTCCGGCGGCACGGACGTGGCCACCGCCTTCATCGGCTCCAACCCCTTGGACCCCGCCTACCGCGGTGAGCTCATGGGCGCCTGTCTCGGCGTGGCCGCCGAATCCTGGGACCCGACCGGGAACCGGGTGTTCAACGAGGTCGGCGAGTTCGTGGTCACCCGGCCGATGCCGTCGATGCCCATCAAGTTCTGGAACGATCCCGACGGGGCCCGGTACCACTCCTCCTACTTCGAGGACTTCCCCGGCGTCTGGCGCCACGGGGACTGGGTCACCGAACTGAACGGCGGACAGTTCATCATCCACGGCCGCTCCGACTCCACCATCAACCGCGGCGGCATCCGCATGGGCTCCGCCGACATCACCCAAGCAGTGGACCGGGTCCAGGATGTGGCCGCCTCCATGGTCATCGGCGCCGAACTCTCCGGGGGCGACTACTACATGCCCCTCTTCGTGGTCCCCACCGCCGGCCAGACCCTGGACCAGGCCATGAAGGACGCCATCACCACGGCCATCCGCACCGAGGTCTCCCCCCGCTATGTCCCCGACGAGATCATCGAAGCCCCCGCCGTCCCCAAGACCCGCACCGGAAAACTCATGGAAGTCCCCATCAAGAAACTCTTCCAAGGCGCCGGACCTGAAACCCTCAACCGCGGCACCGCAGAAGACCCCACCGTCCTCGACTGGTACGCCGAACAAGCGAAGGCCTTCCGGAAAGGACGGTAAGCATGGTGGCGGTCCAGACTCGTGATGCGCGACACGGCAAGCAGTGCCTGCACTTCCCGATGCGGGGCGAACCTGATCGATGATGCAGCGATGGCCCTGGAAGAATCTTTCGTCCGAAGCCTATTGATAACGAGCGTTCACACACCTAGGCTCAGTAAATGGTAAGGCCAAATCGCGAGAGACGAGGCCACCGGAATCACCTAGCCCGCTTCTTCAAGGAGAATCATGCCTGCTGTCGAGGACTTCACCGACGTCACCTACGAGGTGGACAACGGTCTCGCCTGGATCACCGTCAATCGACCGGACCGATACAACTCGTTCCGCGCCCGGACCGTGGACGAACTCGTCATGGCCTTCAAAACGGCCTGGAACGACCCGGCCGTCGGCGTGGTGGCCCTGACCGGTGCCGGAGAGAAGGCCTTCTGCACCGGCGGTGACCAGAAGCAGCGGATGGAGAGCGGTGACTACGGCCCCTCGGACTCCGGGTTGTTCGAGATCGACTCTCTGCATCGAGTCATCCGGGACACTCCCAAGCCGGTGATCGCGGCTGTGAACGGCTTCGCCATCGGAGGTGGCCACGTACTGCATCTGCTGGCCGACCTGACCATTGCGGCCGACCACGCGGTCTTCGGGCAGAACGGCCCGCGCGTCGGCTCCTTCGATGCCGGCTTCGGCACCGGCCTGATGGCCCGCGCGGTCGGCGAGAAGCGCGCGCGGGAGATCTGGTTCCTCTGCCGCCGCTACTCGGCTGAGCAGGCCGTCGATTGGGGGCTGGCGAACAAGTCCGTCCCCATGGACCAACTCCATTCCGAGGTCCGCTCCTGGGCGGACGAGATCCTCAAGCTTTCCCCCACCGCACTGAAGGTCCTCAAGCAGTCCTTCAACTCGGACACCGAGCACTTCGCCGGTGTCGGCCAGATGGCCTACTCGACGCTGAAGATGTTCGGCGAGACCGAGGAGGCGCAGGAAGGCATCACCGCGTTCAACGAGAAGCGTGAGCCAGACTTCCGCGCTCATCAGATCTGAACCGACCCCACCACACGGTCCCAGAGAGGATCTCTCCATGCAGCTCACCGACGAACAACTCTCTCTGGCCGACTCCGTCCGGGATTACTGCGCGCAGACCACGGCCACCGTGGCCCAGCGTGACGCCCTGACCGAGGGCGGCACCCAGACCACGTCCCGGAAGGTGCTGGCGGACATGGCCGGGTTCGGCTGGCTCGGCATCTCCCTACCCGAGGAGTACGGCGGACAGGGCGGGACCTTCCTAGACGAGGTGGTCTTCCTGGAGGCTTCATCCCGGGGTCTGTCTCTGAACCACTCCTACTCCACCGGTTTGACCGCCGCCCAGACCTACCTCAAGTGGGGCAACGACGAGCAGAAGACCACCATCTGTACCAACCTCGCCGCGGGCAGGCTCGAGGCGATTTCGCTCTCCGAACCCAATACGGGTTCGGACCTGGCCGGCGTGCGGTGCAAGGGCGTACGCGAGGGCCACGAATACGTCATCAACGGCCAGAAGACCTGGTGCACCGCCGCCCATCTGGCGGAGAACATCCTCCTGTTGGTCCGCGAGGACACCTCCGGCACCCGGCACGAGGGCCTGACCCTGCTCATGGTTCCCGCTGACAGCCCGGGCCTAGACATGGTCGCCATCGAGACCATGGAGCCGCACACCGTCAACGAGCTGTTCTTCAAGGACGTCCGCGTACCGGCTTCGGCCGTGGTCGGAGAAGCCGGACAGGGCTGGAAACAGCTCATGCGCGGCTTGAGCGTGGAGCGGCTGATCATCGCCGCCATGAGCCTGGGTGCCGCCCAGCGCTCCCTGGACGACACGATCGTGTACATCAAAGAGCGCGAGGCCTTCGGCACGAAGCTGGCGAGCTTCCAGGCCCTCCGCCACCGCATCGCCGACCTCGCCACGGACATCGCGATGGCCCGCTCGTTCGTGTACGACGCCGCCGCGAAGGTGGATGCTGGGCTCGAGGACGCCCTGGCCTCCGAGTCCGCCATGGCCAAGTCGCGATGCACCGAGATCGCGCAGAAGGCGGCGCTCGAGGGGATCCAGATGCACGGCGGAAATGGATTCACCAAGGAGTACGGCATGGAGGCCCAGTTGCGTGCTGCCATCGCCCCGCCCATCTACGGCGGGGCCAATGAGGTCCAGCGGGACATCATCGCCAAGGCCCTGCTCGGGCGCCCCTGAGCGCTACCCTGCCGGCCGGCGTCGTGCTTCCCATCCCAGCAGGACGCCGGCCGGTCACCTTCCAGCACCACCCAGACCGAAGAAGGCGAGACCATGACGAAGCACCCCTCACCGTTCCGGCAGGACATCCTGTCCGGCCAGCGCATCCTCATCACCGGCGGCGGCACCGGCCTCGGCCGCGGCGTCGCCAAGCACTTGGCCGAACACGGCGCCGAGGTCCACCTGTGGGGGCGTCGCGAGGCAGTCCTGCAGGAGGCAGCCGACGAGGCTTCGGCCAACGCACCGGGCAAGGTTCACATCCAGACAGTGGACGTCAAGGACTACGACGGCGTGGATGCCGCCATGGAGCAGATCTGGACCGAGCACGGGCCGCTGACCGGCGTCATCAACAACGCCGCCGCGAACTTCATCGCCCAGACCAAGGACCTGAGCCCCCGCGGCTTTGACACCGTCTCCTCCACCGTGATGAAGGGTTCCTACCATGTGACCCACGCGGCCGGTAAGCGGTGGATCGACCAAGGCCTCAAGGGCAGCGTGCTGTCCACCCTGACCACGTGGGTCTGGACCGGTTCGGCCTTCGTGGTGCCTTCCGCGATGGGCAAGGCCGCAGTGAACGCCATGACCATGTCCCTGGGCGTGGAGTGGGCCAAGTACGGCATCCGCATCAATGCGATCGCCCCTGGGCCGATCCCCACCGAATACGCCTGGGAGATGCTCAATCCCACGGAGAACTCCTCAGCGGGTGCCACCCAGTTCGACACCGTCCCGGCAGGCCGCCCCGGCACGGTGGAGGAGTTGGCCAACCTGACGATCTTTCTGCTGACGGACGCCTGCGACTACATCACGGGGCAGACCATCGTCATGGACGGCGGGCAGATGCTGGCCGGCCCCGGCACCTTCGCCGGGCTCACGACCATGACCGACGAGGACTGGGCCGAGGCCCGCGAGAAGTCCAAGGCCGCCACCGAAGCCTCGAAGGCCCAACGCAGCGTCTAGGGCACAGCACATCGCCGACGAGCGGCGCTTGACTCACGGCATGAAACAGTGGCCTGCGGGGAAGTAATCCTCGCAGGCCACTGTTTCTTTGTACGCGCGGATCAGAGCGCGATGATCTCCTGCACCTCACGGGACCGCAGCTCCGCAGTCGGCCCCGAGGCAGCCAGCTCGCCGGTCCGCAAGGCGATGAACCGGGTCGCGAGCTTCTGGATCATGCCGACGTGCTGTTCCACCAGAAGGACGGCGGTGCCACGCTCGTGGATCTGCTGCAGAGCCCCGACCAACTCGTCAACGATCACCGGTGCCAAACCTTCCGTCGGCTCATCCAGTAGCAGCAGTTTGGGGGCGGCCATCAGCGCACGTCCGATCGCCAGCATCTGTTGCTCTCCACCGCTGAGCTGGGTCCCCAATCGCTTGGATCCGCGCGACAGGTTGGGGAAGATCTCATAGACGGCCTGAACGGTCCAATCACCCGTGCGATTGGCCGCCCTGCCCAGCAGAAGGTTCTCCTCGACCGTGAGATTCGGGAAAATGCTCTTGCCCTGGGGCACGAGACTAACTCCTCGGGCGGCCGGCTCGTAACGCTTCCGACTGATCGGCTTGCCGTCAATGAGGATTTCCCCGGTCACCTGTGGGATTCCGTAGACCGAGTGCAGCGCCGTGCTCTTACCAGCACCGTTGCGCCCCACCAGACCGACGAACTCCCCCTCCTCGATCGAGAAGGACACGTCTTGAAGCACCACGGCCCCCGCGTACGAGGCGTAGACATTCTTGAACTCGAGTAAGGCGGTCATGCGGCACTCCCCAGGTAAGCCTCGATCACGGCAGGATCCTTCCGGACGGTGGCAGGCTCGCCGGTCGTCAGCAGCTGGCCCAGATTGAGCACGGATACCACATCGCAGGTTCCAAAGATCCCTTCGACATTGTGGTCAACCACGAGGGCCCCCACCTCGCGCTCCTGACACAGATAGCGGATGTGCTCCAACGTGCGAATCGATTCGGAGGCGACCAATCCCGCACATGGTTCGTCCAACAGCACGACGTCAGGCCGGCCGATCAGGGCCATCGCCAGATCCACCGAACGCTGGGTTCCATAGGCGATCTCCGAGCACACGGTGTCCATGACCGGCCCCAGGTCCAGAACGTCGACGATCTCGCTAACGTCCGGCTCACCGTTCTGCCAACCGACCATGTCTAGCTGGTCGCGCACCGTCATGGACGAGAACACGCTGGTCTTCTGGAAGGACCGGGACACCCCGTGATGGCGGCGCCATACCACCGAACGCTTACTGATGTCGTCCCCGCGCAGGAGGACCTTCCCTCGGGACAGACGACGCCGGCCGGACAGGGCGTCGATGAACGTCGACTTTCCTGCCCCATTGGGCCCGATGATCCCATGGACCACACCTGGATCCACGGAAATATCGACGCCCTCCAGGGCACGGACCGCCCCGTAACGAACGGTCACGTCACGACCCTCGAACAGGTTCATGAGGAGTCCTCCTGTGATGATTTCTTGTTCTTGCGACGCTTCGCCACCTGTGAGCGGAGCAAACCGCCCAGGCCACCCGGGAAAAAGACCAGGACGATGACGAGCAATGCGCCCATAAACAGCTGGAGATTTCCTCCGAAGTTGAGGAATGAGTGACCGAATGTGTAGATGAAGGCGCCGAGTATGGGGCCCAACAGCACGCCCAGTCCACCGATGATCGCGGATACCAATGCGTCGCCCGCTTCCAGGAAGCTGAGGAGTTCTGGGGACACGTACTGGCCGTTCAGGGCGAAGAGTACTCCGCCCACGGCCGCAACGGCCCCGGAAATGGTGAACGCCAGGAGCCGTGGCCAAAAGGTCTGGATACCGGAGAACCGCATGCGCTCCTCGTTCTCGCGGATGCCCTCCAGGAGAACTCCGAATCTGGATCTGGCCAACACCCACAACAGGTAGACGATGACCACGAGTGCGACCCAAGCAAAGGGCCAGAAGACGTCCGGTCTCAGCAGGCCACCGAATTCGACGCCCAAGAACGTGGCGTCCGGAGCGGCCTGCAGTTGCAGGCCGTCATGGGCTCCGGTGATGTCACGGGACACCGGCTGGATGGAAATCGTATACAGCGCTTGCCCCAGGGCCAACGTCAGCATAAGGAACACCATTCCGGAGGACCTCATGATCAGCGCTCCCATAGGAATAGCAGCGACCGTGGCCACCACCAGGCCGAACACGGCGGCACCCAGCGGCGACCACCCCCAATGGGTCATGGCGATTCCGACGCAATAGGCTGCGCCGCCGAAGAAGACCGTGTGACCTAGACTGATCAGCCCCAAATGGCGGGCTAAGAACCCGACGGCCAGGGCATGAAGCGAGAGAATGGCAGCTCCGACCATCAAGCTCATGTAGTAGCGGTTCGTCAGCACCAGCGGCATCGCGAGGCCGGCCAAGAGCACCACCAGGGTTCCCACGCTCACCCAGAGCACTAGTCGTCCGCCGCGACGTCTGACTGGGCGCCGCTGGTGTGGCAGCCCATTTTCCTCCGCTGTTCCGGTATCCACATCGATGGCCATGTCACGCCTGCTTTCCGGCGAGGCCCTGGGGCCGCCACACGAGTACTACGACGAGAGCCGCGAACGGGATCAGGGCGGCAACGGCCGGCACCCAGATGTTTCCGACGGTCTGGAGGATGCCGAGAGCCATACCGGCGACCATGGCCCCGCCCAGGCTGCCGGCTCCACCGACGACCACCACGATGAGGACGGTGATCAGGATCTGCATGCCCATGGTCGGACTGACTGATATGTACGGCGCCGCCAGTGCGCCAGCCAGTCCGGCCAGCGCCCCGCCCACGCAGACCACGATCAGGCTGACCCGGTCCACATTGATGCCCAGCACGGAGGCAGCCTGGACGTCGCGGCTGGCGGCCCGCACGTAGAGCCCTGTTCGCGTGTATCTGATCCAGGAGACCAGTGCGGCGGCCATCACCAGCGCGACGACGATCAGGAAGATCCTGTAGGTCGGGTAGGACGTGCCAAGGACGGACAGCGAGCCGGACAGTAACTCCGGCGGTGACACGGTGTGAGTCTGCTCTCCCCAGAGCAACACGATGCCCCGTTCGAGGATCATGCTCAACCCGAACGTAACCAGACCGACCTCGATATGGTTTCGGTGCTGGAGACGGCGGAAGAAGATCAGTTCCAAGCTGGCCCCGACGACGGCCAGGACGATCGGTGCGGCAACCAGCGCGACCCAGAACGAAACGTTGGCACTGACGCTCATGGCCACATAGGCGCCGGCCATATACAGCGACCCATGGGCGAAGTTCGTCACCCCGCGGAGTCCGTAGATCATGGCCAGCCCGGAACTGAGGACCATGTAGAGGGATCCGAGCGCAATGCCATTCAGTAGTTGTGCGATCATCAGCGGCTACACCTCACTTTCGTTGCCGCCGACCTACATGGTGCATGCGTCACTGGCTTCCGGGGTGGTGACGCTGGGGTCCGCGGTCTGCAGGATGTCGAACGCGAGACCGCCGTCGCCTTCAACCACCTCCCCGATATTCGAGGGGCGAAGCACCTGGTTGTCATCCGAGCGCACGGTGACCTCGCCGACGATTGAATCAAAGCTGAGATCCCTGAGCGCTTCGCGCACATCTTCCGTTTCCGCACTCTCAGCAGCTTCAATGCCGGCAAAAAGTGTCTGGGCAGCGAGGTAGTTATCCGCATGGACGTAATAAGGCTTTTCGTCGTACTCCGCTTCAAAACCTTCAACGAACGATTGGTTGGACTCGTTGGCTGCGCTGACGTCGTATCCCACATTGTTCTTGAATCCCACGATTCGGTCACCAAGAGTCTCGAACAGCGGTTCGCTCACCATGTTGAATCCCAGAACTGTGTCGAACTGATCGGTCAGGTCAAACTGGTCGGCCTGGTTCACGAACGCCACTCCGTCAGCACCGTATTCCACAGCGAACAATGCATCGGCGCCGCTGCTCTTGAGCCCAGTGATGTAGCTGCCGAACTCCGTGGTATTCAGCGGGGCGAACTGCTCCAAGACCACTTCCTTGCCCGCTGCCTCGGCAGCCTCGGTGAAAGCCGCTGCCGCATCGTGGCCGGTGGAGTAGTCAACAGCTTGAATAGCCCATTTGTCTCCCGGAAGATCCCCCAGCGAATCAGCCAGGGCGTTGATGTCCATGAGATTGGACTGGACGACACGGTACGCATTCGGCTTGCATGACTCTCCCGTCAGCGCGTCGTCTTTGCCATTGGAGTTGAAGGAAAGGGCATTTAGGCCCTCCAGCTGCTGGTTCACGGCATTGTGCTCGGTGGAGGTCATGATGCCGCCAATGAAATTCGCACCATCCTGCGTCACCGCTTCCCGAACGGCACTCAGCGTGGTGTTGGCCGTCGCGTCGGTGTCCTTGATGACCAATTCGACAGGCCTTCCGAGAATGCCGCCGTTGTCATTGGCCTCCTGAGCCGCATACTCCCACGCCTCCCGGGAGGCCGTGCCGAATTCTGCCAAGGCCCCGCTGGTCGGCGGGACGACGGCTATCTTGATCGGCTCACCGGAAGCACCACCTTCACTCCCCGCCTCGGTCGCGCCTCCACCGCTGCAGGAGGCCACCAACCCCATCACTGCCACAGCGGACAACGAGTACATAATCTTCTTCTTGGCTCCCACGGGAGGCTCCCTTGTTCAACGGTGCACGAGACGATCTGTGATGTGAATCACCCCAAGATAATCAAAGGACAGACCAAAAGCAACGATTGGCCAAACTTAATCGAAGCAGAGGTTTGGCCTGACCATTGATATTAATGACGCACGCTGGTTTCATGAGCAGAGAGTGATCCACTGCACGTCCCCATGGCATTCGAACTGCTCCTGGCCACATGAGCTGATTCCATCGGGGAGATCTGACGATGATCAAGGAGCTTCCATGAGCACAGCAGCCCTATCCCCGGTTCAGGCTCGCACCGGCCATCTGAACAGATGGTGGTACGTGGTCACCGGGTTCCTGACCCTTCTGTTCGGCACCAGCACCGTCAACGTCTTGTTCAACGTGCTGGGCGCGCCCATGACCGAAGAGTTCGGCTGGGAACGCAGCGTGATGACCAACGGCCTCTCCCTCGAGACGGTGCTCGTGGGCATCAGCATCGTGGCGCTCGGCTTCCTGATTGACCGCTACGGCCCTCGGCTCCCGTCCGTCCCCATGGCGATGGCCTTTGGCGTGGGCCTGATGTTGATGGCGGCCATGCCGAACAGCCAGTTCATGTTTTACCTGTTGTGCGCCGTCATCGGTGCCGGCGCCGGTGCCGTCAACCCGGTGGCCCACTCCACCGTGGTCAGCGCCTGGTTCAAAGACCGCCGCGGCTTGGCCCTGGGTATCCTCATGGCCGGCCTCGGGGCCTGCGGCGTCCTCATGCCCTACCTCGCCAACTGGGTCCTCGCCTGGGGCGGATGGCGCATGACCTTCCTCGTCATCGGTGCCCTCTGCACCATCATCCCCGCCGGTGTCTACGCGTTCATCACCCGGATGCCCGCGGACCACGAGGCCGAGCGTTTGGCGGCCCGGAAACGCGGCAAGATGGCGGGCGAGTCCTTGTGGACCATCGCGCGCAACTACCGCCAGTTCTGGCTGTTGTCCATCTCCATCTTCCTGGTCTCCTCCGCCACCTTCGGCCTCATGGGCCAGGTGGTCCCGATGACCACGGACAAAGGGATCGACCAGGTCATCGCCGTGGGTATCCTCTCCGTCCTCAGCCTGTCCTCGCTCTTCGCCCGGCTGGTGGTCGGCTTCCTGCTGGACCGCTTCTACGCGCCGGTGATCGGCACGATCATCTTCGCCCTCTGCGCGGTCGGTGTGTATTTCATGATCACGTCATCGAACACCGGCCTGCTGTTCCTCGCCTCGGTCCTCATCGGCCTGGGTTTGGGAGCCGAGGGCGACATAGCCGCCTACATGTGCAGCCGGTACTTCCCGAAGCACTCCTACGGACGCGTCCTGGGCTTCATCTACTTCCTGTATGCACAGGGCTCGGCCTTCGGCATCTTCCTGCTCGGCCAGATCTACGGTGCCACCGGTTCCTACCAGTCCGGGGCCCTGCCGATCATCCTGCTCGTGGGAGTGGCCATCGTCTGCCTACTGTTCATGGGCCCCTACCGCTTCACCCTGGACCACCAGAGCGCCAGCGCCGACAACGGTCCCGAGGCACCACACTCGGAGGAACTTTCGGACGAGACGACTTCCCCGAGACCGTAACAGGCCGCTACCCCCGGCGCTGTGTGGAAGAGGGGCTGACGGAATCCGTCAGCCCCTCTTCCACGTGTGGCCTCGGGCGCCAATACATTCGGTTGGCTGCATCCAACCTCAACGGTAGAGCGCGTCGATCTGTTCGGCGTATTCCTCGAGGACCGCAGGCCTGCGCAGCTTCATGGTCGGGGTGATCTCTGGACCTCCCGGTTGCCACAACCGATCGGCAACCAGAAAACCTCTGATCCTTGCAGCTTTCGGCAGGTGAGCATTGGCCTCGGCAACGGCCCGTTCGATCTCCTGATGCACAGCAGGGTGCCTGCTGAGTTGCGCAACGCCCCCTTCCAATCCGTGCACGCTGGCGAACTCAATCAGGGCATCTTCATCCAGGCCCACGACGGCGGTGACGAACCTCCGGCGGTCGGCGACGGCCATGACATGGGCCACCAGGTCCGTGGCACCCACCAGGGCGCCCTCCACTTGCGCCGGCGCGATATTCGCGCCGGTGGCGGTGACCATCAGGTCCTTCTTCCGTCCGGTCACGGAGAGGTACCCGCCCTCATCGATGACGCCCAGGTCCCCGGTATGCAACCAGCCGTGTTCATCGACCGGATCCTCCGGGGTGTCCGGTCCGGGCAGGTAGCCGGAGTAAAGGTTGCGGCCCCGGATCAGGATCTCGCCGTCCGCGTCGATGCTGCCCTCAACCCCATCCAGGAGAATGCCCACACTGGAAAGCTTGAGCTTTTCCGGCGGGTTCATGGTGCACATGATCGCCTCGGACATCCCCCAGATGTTTCCCACGGGCAGGCCGATGGCGGAGAACAGCTCGAGGATATCCGATGAGGACGGGGCCGTGGCCACACCGCGGTATTCGGTCCGCTCCAGGCCCAGCTCGGCCCGGATCGGGGCCAGCAAGGCGAGCCGTTGATCTTGCTCATCGGTGGAACCGTGCTGTCCGGTCTCCTGCTCACGGCGCACATGATCCAGGCTCGCTTTAAAGGTAGCGCTCAGCCCGGCTGCCTCGATCAGGCGATGAGTTGTGGCAGCCAGCTTCTCGTAGACCCTGGGCACGGCGAAGAACCGGTCGGGCCGGACTCGGAGGACCTCGTCATACAGGGTGGCCGGGTCCGCGACGCTGCGGATGCTCAGACGGAAAGCGAGTCCCTGGTAGTGGCTCATGAATCGCTCGGCGATGTGTGCCGTGGGCAGGAAGGACAGGACTTTTCCGCCGACACCGATGGGGGCGATGGCGTCGGTGGAGGCGAGGGAACTGACGATGGCCCGGTGCGAGAGCCGCACCCCTTTGGGAGTGCCGGTGGTTCCGGAGGTGAAGATCAAGGTGGCGATGTCCTCGGGATCCCCAGGGCCGGCGTCGGGCAACTGTGATGCCCGTCCGGCCTGCACGACTTCCTCGAGGGACACCGCTCCCGATGCCGTGTCCGCGGAGGAAGCGGCCGGTGATGAGCCGAGGAGCACGACGCGGATTCCGAGGCTCCCCGCGTCCGCGGCGGCCGCATGGGCTACCTTCAAGTGTTCGGGTGCGGTCACGATGACTCGGGCGCCGGAGAGCCTCAGCAGTAGACCATGCCGGTCAGACGGGTCCTCGGGGGACAGCGAGAAGGGTACGCCCCGCGCGAGCAATACCGAGGTGTCCACGAGATGGAACTCGGGACTGGGACCGATGAGGAGTGCGACGGCATCCCCGGGCCCTAATCCCAGGGCACGCCATCCGGAGGCCATGGAAGAAGTAATCTCCCGGTACCGCTGCCACGTGAAGGTTGCGGAGTTCCCAGAGAGGGCCACAGCCGTAGGGTCCTCCGCTGCAGAGCGGAGGAACAGCGTACCGAGCGTGTCCTCTGGCCTGATCCGGCCGTCGCCGTCGGTGGTCTGCGAGGCCTTCGGTTCTGTCATGATGCAGCCCTTCGTACTGGTGGCCCACATGGCGGCGAATCCCGCGAGTGGACTGGACTCAGGCGGGTTCAGTCGAAGTAGGCCACCACGGCCTCCGCCACGCAGGCGGGACGACTGGCAACTGTGCCATCCGGATATCGCAGCTCGAAAGCCTGGTTGAGGTGGAAGGCGCTGCCGCCCTCGATCGGCCTCACCCGTTCCAGTCGCAACACCATCCGGATCGAGGAGTCGACTGGAACCGGTTCTAGGAACCGGACCTTGTCGAAGCCGTAGTTCAGCACCCGGGAGTGGTTGGTGACGGCGAAGAGCTCCTGGATGAACATCGGCCCGAGGGCCAGGGTCAGCAGTCCGTGGGCGATGGTCCCGTCCAGACCCTGTGCCCTGGCCGCCTCCGCCTCGAGGTGAATCCGCTCGGTGTCCCCGGTCGTTCCGGCGAAGGCCGCGATGGTGTCCTGGTCCAGGATGTGCCACCCGGTGGTCCCGATCTCCTGTCCTTCCACATCCCGTAGCTCCGCCATCGTCAGATGACGCCGGGCCACGGTTCAGGCCTCCGCCGTGGTGGAATCCAGCGTGGGCTTGTACTCGTAGGACGAGGACCGGGTCAGCGCGTACTCGAAGATCCCGTAGCCCACCTGGCCGTCCCAAGTGAACGTCGAGCTCCGGTCGGTCAGCGCGGAGTCCAAGGTCTTGGCGCTCACGGAGCCGTCCAGCGGGTACACGTCGTATTCCTCGTGGTCGCGCCCTCGGACCTTGCCATGGTGTCCGCCGTATCCGCCGCCGGCCATGTACCCTCCCCCGCCGGTCGCGTCCGCGTCCACGCGGTAGGTGCGGCCTGCCGCCGTGGTCACCTGCACGGTGCCGGAGACCAGGTCGTTGTCGTCTGTGAAAGCCAGGTCGTGGACCACGCCGGTGACGTCGTCCACCTCGCCGTCCTCGTGCATGACGGCGCCCTCGAGTAGGATCCGACCGCTCTCGCGGTCCTCCACCAGCAAGAAGCCGATGGCGCGGTCCGGGAACTGGGCCTGGTACCAGATATGCAGTCCCTGCCCGCCGGACATGGTGCGGACCCCGCGAGAGCGGTCGCGGACGCCATACCAACCCGCGACCGACTGAGATTCTCCGTCCAGAGTCAGGGTGCCCTCGTAGCGGCCGGGCTGGAACAGGTGGTCGAAGGAAGTCGTGTTCCCGTCGGCGTTCTCCACGTCCACGGAGCCGAGCCAGTACGGGGCCCGGGCCTTCCAGGTCAGGTCCAGCTCCAGGCCGGTGCGGTTGGCGCCGAGGACTAGGCGCCAGATCTTGTTGTCCTCCACCGTCTCCCAGCGCAACGGTCCGACGGAGGCTCCGTCGGTGGCGGAGAGCTCAGTGGAGAAGCGTAGGTTGCGCTGCTCCGTAGGGGTGGAGAGCACCACGAACCCGTCGGCCACGTCCCGGGGCGGATAGGCACCGGCACCCAGGACGAGTGAGGGGCTGGTGCCGTCGTCGGGGTGCAGGTTGAACATGAACCGGTCGAAGAACTTCTCCGGCATGTCGGTGGTGGTGGTGGTGATCATCGCGTCGTCGAAATCAGTACTCATGGTGCTCCTCGGTGCGGTGCCGCCGGCTCGCGGGGTGAGAGGCCAGCGTCGTCGGTGTCGATTCGGTTCGGTGTCAGGCCTATGCCAGCCCCGCGGTCTCCCGGGCCTCAGCCAGGAAGCTGTCCACGAGACCGGGCGTGAGGTAGTACTCGTCTTCCCCACGGCGGCGGCTGTACTCGTACAGCGCGGCCAGCTTCCACAGGGCCAGGGTGACGTACCAGTCCAGGTGGGTCAGGTCTGCCCCGGTCTGTTCGGCATAGCGCTCGGCAAGTTCGGCACGGCCGGGGTAGCCCTCCTCGAGCATGGCCGCGCCCAGGTCCTCGGTGGGGGTTCGGGCGTGGCCGGGCTCTGGTACGGAGGACAGGAAGTACCCCAGGTCGAAGAGGGGGTCGCCCAGGGTCGCCAGTTCCCAGTCCAGGATGGCGATGACCCGGCCGGGAGCATCGGGCGAGATCATCGTGTTGCCGATGCGGTAGTCGTTGTGGATGACCGCCTCCCCGGACTCTGCGGGAACGTTGGTGGCCAACCAGTCGTAGACGGCGTCGAAATCCGCCGGCAGGTTGCCCGCGGCGTCCTGGACCAGCCGGGCCATCCGCTTCAGGTGCCGGGCGTTGAAACCTTCGGGCCGCCCGAGGTCGTCCAGCCCGGCGGCCCGGTAGTCCGTCTGATGCAGCCGGGCCAGGTTGTCCACCAGGGAGTGGGCGATGTTGAGCCGCTGCTCCGGGGTGGCGAGGGCCTCCGGCGTGGAGGTCGTGACCACGTGGCCGCTCGCGAAGGACATGACGTAGAACGGCACGTCCAGCACCTCGCCCTCCTGCGCGGTGGCCAGCACCTCCGGCACGGGATAGCCCGTGCCGTGCAGGCCGGACAGGAACCGGGCCTCCCGGAGCATGTCGTTCGCCCCCGGCGGCAGCGGGGGCGGCGGGGGCCGGCGCACGACGACGGACGCCTCGCCGTTGGTGATGAGGAAGGTCAGGTTGGAATGTCCGTCACCGATCGGCTTCGACCTCAGTGGGCCGGACATCACCCCGCGGTCCTCGAGAAAACAGGCCAAGTCGGCCAGGGTCTGCTCGGTCCAGTCCCAGACCAGTTCCCGGTTATCAGTGGGTGTCATGACTCGTTCCATCTCAGCGCCCGGTGAACTGGGGCGCACGCTTCTCCTTGAACGCCGCCAGCGCCTCGGGCATGTCCTCGGTACGCGTCATCAGTGCCTGTCCCCGGTTCTCCAGTTCCAGGGCCGCCGCGTAGGAGGTGATCTCCTGATTGCGCTGGATGGCCCGCTTGGACATGCGCACGCCTCCCGGCGAGTTCTCCGAAATTTGCTGGGCCATCATCAGGGCGGCGTCGAAGAGTTCCTCGGTCGGCACGATCCTGTTGACCAGCCCGATCCGTTCAGCTTCCTCGGCCTTCACGATCCGGCCCGTGTAGCCGATCTCGGCGGCGCGGCCCGGGCCGATCAACCGGGTGAGGTTGTAGGAGGTCCCCAGCTCGCCCACGGACAGCCCGACCTTGACGAAGGCAGCGCTGAACTTGGCGGTCGGCGCGGCCAGCCGGATGTCCGCGGCCAGGGACAGGGCCAGCCCGCCACCGGTCGCGGGCCCGTGGATGGCCGCGATGACGGGGAACGGCAGGTGCCGGATGCCTTGGATTCCTCCGGTGGCGGTCTCCTGGAACTTGAGGAATTCCCGGACGCCCATAGTGGTGATCACGTCGATCTCGTCCAGGTCGAATCCGGCGCAGAAGGCTTTCTCCCCGGCACTGGTGAGGATCATGGCTCGCGCGCCGCTGTCCCGCAGGGCGCGGGCGGCGATGCCGTACTCCGTGAACATCTGCACGGTCTGCGAGTTCATCCGGTCCGGCCGGTTCATCCGGAGGACCACGATGTCCCCGGGGAGTTCTTCCACGGTCAGGGTTTCCAGCTGGGGGATCTGCAGGTTCATGTCTCTCGTCTTTCGTCGCTCGGGGTGCCTGAGTGGCAGATAGGTGTCGGGCCTCAGGCCCCGATGAAGTTCGGCTGGCGCTTCTCCTTGAAGGCGGCCAGCGCCTCGGACATATCCTGGGTACGGGTCAGCAATGCCTGGCCGCGGTTCTCCAGTTCCAGGGCTCCTGCGTAGGACGCAGCCTCCATATTGGCCTGCAGTGCCCGCTTGGACAGCTGGACCCCGGTGGGCGAGTTCCCGGTGATGGACACGGCCAACTCCACGGCGGCGGCCACCACCTCGCCGTCCGGGTGGACACTGGTGGCCATACCCAGCCGCAGCGCCTCCTCGGAACCCACCTGGCGTCCCGTGTAGGCGATCTCGGCCGCATGGCCGGGGCCGATCAACCTCGTCAGCAGCCAAGAAACGCCCAGGTCGCCCGCGGTCAGGCCGATCTTGACGAACGCCGCGTTGAAACGTCCGGATTCGGAGACCAACCGGATGTCCGCGGCCAAAGCCAGGGACATGCCGCCGCCGGCCGCCGGGCCGTTGACGGCCGCGATGAAGGGGATGCGGATGCTGCGCAGGGCCAGCAGGGCCCGGGCGGCACGTTCCTGCTGGTCGAGCATGCCCATGGCACCCAGGTTCGGCAGGTCGTCGGCATCCTTGAGGTCATAACCCGAGCAGAAGGCCTTACCGGCGCCGGTCATCACCAAAACTCGGATGTCATCGTCGTCGTCGATGGCCCACGCCAACTCCTCGAACTCCCGGAACATGGTGTTGGTCATGGCGTTGTAAGTCTCGGGGCGGTTGAGCGTCATCACCACCACACCGGGGGCCCGCTCATCCAGGGTGAAGGTCTCGTATGTGGTCTCAGTGGTCTTCATGGTCGCTCCGTGGCAGTTCAGGCCCGCGCCTCGGCGGGCGAATCGGTGGTCGTTTCGGTGGTCTCGGTCCCGTTCGCGATCGCAGTTCCCGCGTCTTCCCCGGCGGCGGTCTCAGCATCGACGACGGCACCGGACTTCAGCCATTCGGCAATCCTCCACGTCGGTGTCCCCCAATCGGCGAGGACTCCCTCAGTGTGCTCGCCGGGCAACGGCGGCGGCGCGGTCACGGTCGCGGGGGTGCGGCTGAACCGCGGAGCCGGGGCCGGCTGTGCCACACCGTCGATCTCGGTGAAGGATTCGCGGGCCCGGGCATGCTCCGAGCGGGTGGCCTCGTCCATGGTCAGCACGGGATGCAGGCAGGCATTGTGGCCCCGTGCCGCGGTGACCCACTCGTCCCGGGTGCGGGTGCGGAAGCGGTCCGCAATGACCTCTTTGAGGGCCGGCCACGCCGCCTCGTCATACTGGCTGCCGGGCAGCGACGCCTCGTCCAGCTCGAGGACGGTCAGCAAGTCCGCATAAAAGTGCGGTTCCATCGCGCCCACGGCGACCCAGCCGCCGTCGGAGGTCTCGTAGCTGTCATAGAACGGTGCGCCGCTGTCCACGAGGTTCGCGCCGCGCTCCTGGCGCCAGTCGCCAGTGGGCATGAACCCGAAGAAGGCGGTGCCGAGCAGCGCAGCCCCGTCCACCATGGCCGCGTCGATGACCTGCCCCTCCCCGGATCGCTCGGTCTCCCACAGCGCGGCCAGCACGCCCATGGCCAACAGCATGCCACCGCCGCCGAAGTCGCCTAGCAGGCTCAGCGGCGGGGTGGGCGGTGCGTCCTTGCGCCCTATGAGGGACAGCAGCCCCGAGGTGGCGATGTAGTTGATGTCATGGCCTACGTCCTGGGCCAGCGGACCGTCCTGGCCGAAGCCGGTCATCCTGCCGTAGATGATCCGTGGATTGCGTAGGAAGCAGTCCTCCGGCCCGATGCCGAGCCGCTCGGCCACCCCAGGCCGGAAGCCTTCGATGACCACGTCGGCGCGTTCGGCCAGGTCAAGGACGACGCCGGCCCCGTCCGGATGCTTCAGGTCCACCGCCACGGAACGGCGGCCCCGGTGCATGACCTCTTTGCGGAAGTCGTGGTTCGGCCCGGGCAGGCTGGCCCCGTGGGCCCGGTCGACCCGGACCACGTCGGCACCGAGATCGGCCAGGACCATGGCCGCGAAAGGTCCCGGTCCCATGCCGCCGATCTCCAGGACCTGGAGGCCTGCGAGCGGTCCTGTGAACGATCGTTCCGGAGTGGTCATGGTGTCCCCTGGTCCCTTCTGGTGGATGGCTGGTCGGTCGCTGGCGGTCACCCGGTCGAAACCCGGCGACTGCTCGCGGGGAGGTTCAGGCGAAGTCCGGCTTGCGCTTGGTGATGAAGGCTTCGATGCCCTCGGCGGCCTCACCGTGTTCGAAGAGACCCTGCTCCTGCTCCAGTTCCACCAGTGCGCCCTCGGAGAAGGGCAGGTCATAGGCGGCGTCGACCGAGCGGATGCCGGCCAGCTGTGCCGGCAACGAGGCCCCGGCGAATTCGTCGGCGAGCGCGAGGGCTGCCTCCAGGACATCGCCGTCGGTGGAGCGGTCCACGAGTCCGATCTCCGCCGCCTCGGCAGCGGGGACCTTACGGGCGGTGAGGATGATGTCGAGCGCCTTGCCACGGCCGACGAGCCGCGGTAGCCGCTGGGTGCCGCCTGCGCCGGGAATCAGCCCGATATTGACCTCCGGCAGGCCGTACCGCGCCTGGGCGCCGCCCACCCGGAAGGTGCAGGCCATGGCAAGTTCCATGCCGCCACCCAAGGCGAGACCGTCGACGGCGGCGATGCTGATGAACGATGCGGATTCGATGCGGTCGTTGGCGGCCCGCATCTGGTTGCCGTAGGCGGTGAAGGATTCGGCATTGATGGTGCCTAGATGCTTGATGTCCGCACCGGCTGCGAAGAAGCCGTCGATGGCGGAGCGAATGACCATGACCTTGATATCCCCGGCGGCCTCGGCTGCGTCACAGGCGGATTGCAACCCGTCCAGCAGGGGAATGCCGAGCGCATTGGCCGGTCCGCGGTCCATGGTCACCACCATGGTCCCGGGACGCACGATCTCCCACGTCACCACGTCGGTAGCCAGCTCAGCCGTCATCAGTACCTCCGGATCAAGAAAAGTATGCTTATGGTCTGACCGTACTGTGTAGAGCACGGTTTGTGAAGACCAGGCCCTGCCACTCCCACCCGTTTTCCGGTACCGGTCAGTAGTCTGGCGTGACAGAGACCACCGGGTACAGCAGAAAGGCCTCCCATGACGCAGCAGTCCGCCGCAGACACCTTCCGACAGGCCCGCGACCAGCTCCTTGCCTGCCGGACCGAGCCGGAGACCGCCCAACGCACCTTCCAGTGGCCCCGGTTCGAGCACTTCAACTTCGCCTCAGACTGGATCGATGACATCGCGTCCGGCCCCCGCGCGGAACAGCCCGCCCTGGTCATCGTCGAGGAGGACGGTGCCGAGGAACGCCGCAGCTACCGCGAACTGGCAGCCCGGTCGCATCAGGTGGCCGCGTGGCTGTCCGGCGTCGGCGTGCAACGCGGGGACCGGATCATCGTGATGCTCGGCAACCAGGTCGAGTTGTGGGAGGTCATGTTGGCTTGTTTCCGCCTCGGCGCCCCGGTGATCCCCTCCACCGTGATGCTCGGACCGGCCGACCTGGCGGACCGGGTCGAGCGAGGCCAGGCGACTTGGGTGGTCACCACCGGGGCCGACGCCGCCAAGTTCGATGCGGTCCCCGGGGACTACCAACTGGTGCAGATCGGTGACCGCCCGGGCAGCGATCCTGCCGGCGGCGGGCACCCAGTCCACGACTGGCAGGACTCCTTCTCCGCCCCCGAGGAGTTCCACCTCGACCAGCCGACCCGGGCCGATGAGACGCTGCTGCTGTACTTCACCTCGGGGACCACCTCCAAGGCCAAGCTGGTGGAGCACACCCATACTTCCTATCCGGTGGGGCACCTGTCCACCATGTACTGGATCGGCCTCGAGCCCGGAGATGTACATCTGAACGTGGCCTCCCCCGGCTGGGCCAAGCACGCCTGGTCGAACTTCTTCGCCCCGTTCATCGCTGAGGCCACCGTGTTCCTCTACAACTACGGCCGCTTCGACGCGAAGGCCCTGATGAACCAGTTGGAGCGCGAGTCCGTCACGAGCTTCTGCGCCCCGCCCACCGTCTGGCGGATGCTGATCCAGGCCGACCTGTCCCAGCTGAAGACCCCGCCGACCAAGATCGTGGCGGCCGGCGAGCCGCTCAACCCGGAGGTCATCGCCCAGGTCGAGAAGGCCTGGGGCACCCAGATCCGCGACGGCTTCGGCCAGACGGAGTCCACCCTCCAGGTGGCCAACACCCCGGGCCAGCCCGTGCGCCCCGGTGCCATGGGGCGCCCGCTGCCCGGCTACGACGTGGTGCTGATCGACCCGGACACGGACGAGGAGTCCGCCGAGATGGGGGAGCTGTGCCTGCGGCTTGACCCCCGGCCGGTCGGACTGACCCCCGGCTACTGGGGCGATCCCGAGAAGACGGCGTTCGCGTTCCGGAACGGGATCTACCACACGGGCGACCTGGTCTCCCGGGATGAGGACGGGATCATCACCTATGTGGGCCGCAATGACGACGTCTTCAAGGCCTCCGACTACCGGCTCTCGCCCTTCGAACTCGAGTCCGCGGTGATCGAGCACCCCGCCGTGGCCGAGGTGGCCGTGGTGCCCTCCCCCGATCCGATCCGGCTGGCCGTGCCCAAGGCGTACATCCGGCTCGCCGAGGGCTGGGAGCCCACCGAGGAGACCGCGAAGGCCATCCTGCAGCACTGCCGCGAGCACCTGGCCCCGTACAAGCGGATCCGGCGTCTTGAGTTCCACGACCTGCCCAAGACCATCTCGGGGAAGATCCGCCGGGTCGAGCTGCGCCGCCGGGAGGACGAGGTCCATCCCGACGGCGGCGCGTCCGCACTTGCAGCCAACTCCACCGAGCAAGTGGTCGAGTACACGGACGAGCTATTGCGCTAGGACGTGTGGGTGGTCATCTACCGTGACGTTAGACGTCCTTACGCCACAGCAAATGACCACTCACGCAGAGGTGCTCTCCGCGCGCAGTTCATGCTTGAGGACTTTTCCGGTGGTGTTGCGAGGCAACTCGTCCACCAGCCGCAGCTCAAGGGGCAGCTTGTAACGGGCCAGCCTCGCACCGGCGAAGTCACGGAGTGTCTCGAGGTCCAGTTCGGCGCCGTCCTTCAAGGCCACCACCGCGACCACGCGTTCGCCCCAGCGCTCATCGGCGGCTCCGATGACGGCGACCTCGGACACGGCCGGGTGACCGTAGATCGCGTCCTCGACCTCGGCGGAGTAGACGTTCTCCCCACCGCTGATGATCATGTCCTTCAGGCGGTCGACGATGTAGAAGTAGCCATCCTCGTCCTGGTAGGCGACGTCCCCGGTGCGGAACCATCCGTCGCCGCCCTGCGCGGCCGCCGTCGCCTCCGGCAGGTTCCAGTACCCGGGGGTGACGGTGTCCCCGCGGACGCACAGCTCGCCGCGGACTCCCGGCTCGGTGATCGGCTCGCCGCTGAAGTCGACAAGCCGGACCTCGTTGAGCAAGCCCGCCGTCCCGCAGGATCCCAGCTTGTCGAGGGCCTCCTCGGTTCCGAGGAAAGTGGCCCCGGTGGCCACCTCAGTCTGGCCCCAGCACTGGCTCACGGGGATGCCCCGCGAACCATAGAGCCGCAGCAGGGATTCCGGCACGGGAGCGGCGCCGGCCACGACGATGCGGATGCTGGACAGGTCGGCTGAGTCGAAGCGCTCGTGCCGGCTGATGCCCTGCATCATGGCCGGGACCAGGAACAGCGAGGTCACCCGGTACCGTTCCACGTCATCGAGCAACAGACCGGGGTCGAACTTCTCGTGGATGATGACGTGGGCACCGGCCATGAGCATCGGCAGGGTCATGACGCACATGCCGCCGGAGTGGAACAGGGGTGCTGAGGTCAGGGCCACATGGTCAGAGCCGTAGCCCACCGAGAGCATCCAGTTGACGTTGTTCGTCCACAGGTTCCGGTGTGAGAGGACGGCGCCCTTGGGGTTGCCGGTGGTGCCGGAGGTGTAGACAATCACACCCGGGAAGTCCGGGTCCACGGGAGCCTCCTGAACGTGCGGACAGTCCCGGGCCAGCAGCTCGTCGATGCCCTGCCACCCCTCCGCACCCTCCCCGAACCGCAGGTAGGTCCGGACGTCGAGGTCGGCGCGGACCTCGTCCAGCGGGCCCGAGTGCGCCTCGTCGGAGATCAGCAACTGTGCGCCGCTGTCCCGGACGAAGTAGGCCAGCTCGTGGCCGGTGCACCGGAAATTCAGCGGCACGAAGATGGCCCCGAGGCGCGCGGTGGCGAACAGCGCGATGAGGAAGCGGCTGTGGTTGAACCCCACATAGGCGACCCGGTCCCCGGGTTCGACCCCGGAGGCGGCCAGCATGTCGGCGAAGGCCTCTATCTCGGCCTGAGCTTGGGCGAAGGTCAGGGTCCGGCCGGCGAAGGAGATCGCATCTCGGGATCCATCCCTTTCGGCGCGGCGGCGGAACCAGGTGGCCAGTCCGAGGGCGTGCATGGCGGTCCTCACGTAGGTGGTGAACGGTCTGGGACAGTGGCAGTGGCAGGGGAAGCGCCGGGATCCCGGTTCAGGCCCGGCGGGGGAACCTCGAGAAGTCGGGTTCCCGTTTGGCCTTGAACGCCTCGCGCCCCTCCTGGGCCTCCTCCGTGCCGTAGAACAGCAGGTTGGCGTCATGGGCCAGCTGCTGGATGCCCGCGAAGCCGTCTTCGGCCGCGTGGAAGGAGGCCTTCATGAGGCGCAGCGCGTACGGGGACAAGGCCAGCATCTCGCGGCACCAGGACTGTGTCTGCTGCTCGAGCTGCTCCAGCGGCACCACGGTGTTGACGAGCCCCATCTCGAGGGCCTGCTCGGCGGTGTACTGACGGCACAGGAACCAGATCTCCTTGGCCTTGCGCGCCCCCACCAGTTCAGTCAGGAGGGAGGCGCCGAAGCCGCCGTCGAAGGAGCCGACGCGCGGACCGACCTGTCCGAAGCGGGCGTTGTCCGCGGCGATGGACAGGTCGCACACCATCTGCAGGATGTGGCCGCCACCGATGGCCCAGCCGGCGACCATGGCCACGATCGGTTTGGGACACCGGCGCATCTGCACGTGCAGGTCGGTCACGTGGAACCGCCCCGTGGCCCCCGGTGCCGTCTGATATCCGCTGTTCCCCCGCACACGCTGGTCCCCGCCGGAACAGAAGGCCTGGTCACCGGCCCCGGTGAGGATGATGACGCCGACGGATTCGTCCTCGCGGGCGATCACCAGTGCCTCTGAGACCTCGATCAGCGTCTGGGGCCGGAAAGCGTTGTGCACCTCGGGGCGGTCGATGGTGATCTTGGCGATGCCGTCGGGCGTGGTCTCGTAGCGGATGTCCTCGTAGGTCCCAGAGGCAGTCCAGGTCTCCGGCGCAGTCGTCTCGGTCATGACGCGGCTCAGGCCATCGTCAGTCCGCCGGAGACGGACAGTGTCTGACCGGTGATGAAGCCCGCGCCCTCAGAGGCGAAGAAGGCCACAGCCGGACCGATGTCCTCGGGGGTGCCCAGGCGCTTCATCGGCACGCCGCGCTTCATCCCGTTGATGACCTTGTCCGCGTCGTCGCCGGCACCGTCCGCGAACTTACGCAGAGCGGGGGTGTCCGTGGGGCCGGGGCAGACTACGTTCGCGGTGACGCCCTGGGTGGCCACCTCGCGGGCGAGGGTCTTGGTGAAGGCGATGACCCCGCCCTTGGCGCCGGAGTACACGGCCTCGAGCGAGGATCCGACGCGGCCGGCGTCGGAACCGATGTTGATGACTCGGCCGTAGCCGCGCTCGATCATGCCCGGGACAATCGCCTTGATGGTGCGCAGGTGGCCCTTGAAGTTCAGGTCCACGATCTTGTCCCAGAACTCCTCGGTGGTGTCCAGGAAGGGCATGAAGTCGTCCCAGCCGGCGTTGTTGACCAGCACACTGATCGGCCCGGACTGGGCCTCGGCCTGCTGGACCGCTTCGGCGACGGAGGCTGAGTCGGTCACGTTCATGGTCACGGCGGAGGCCTTCAGGCCGCGGCCGGTGAGCTCTTCGGCGGTGGCGGTGGCGACCTCCAGGTTGAGGTCGGCGATGACCACCGAGAACCCGGCCTCCGCCAGGGACGTGGTGATGCCCTTGCCGATGCCCTGGGCTCCTCCGGTGATCAGCGCGGTGCGTACTTCGGTCATGGTCGTGTTCCCTTCATGCGGTCAGGCGGTGGCGCCCGGCGTGGTCTTGATGCGTGGTGTCGATTGCGGTGGAGGCGTGCGCGGCGGGGGTGAGCCGATCAGGCCGCCGCCTCCCACTGGATGGGTCCGGCCACAATCGAGTGACTGGTCAGCTTGCGGCCCAGCACCTCCTGGGCGTGGCGGGCCGAGGTGATGAGGGCATCCAGGTCGATTCCGGTCTGCACGCCCATCTCGTGGAACATGCTGATGAGGTCCTCCGAGGCGATGTTGCCGGTGGATCCCTTGGGCACGGGGCAGCCGCCCAGCTCTCCGAAGCTGGATTCGAAGGACCGGCAGCCTGCCTCCAGCGCCGCGTAGGCGTTGGCCAGGCCCTGCCCCCGGGTGTTGTGGAAGTGCGCCGTCAGCTCGACGCCGGGCAGCCGGCGTGCGGCCTCGGTGAAGAAGCGATGCACGTAGGCCGGGTTGGCCATGCCCGTGGTGTCCCCGAAGCCCAGTTCGGTGGCACCGGACTCGGCGAACTCCTCGGCCAGGTCCAGCACCCGCTCCATGGGAATGTGGCCCTCGTAGGGGCAGCCGAAGGAGGTGGCGATGACGGCACCGTACTTGATGCCCTCGGCCGCGATCCGGCCGCCCATGGTCTTCACGTCGTCCATGGTCTCGCGGACGGTGCGGTTGATGTTCGCCTTGTTGTGGGATTCGGAGGCGCTGACGAACAGGGTGCAGGCGTCGAAGAGCTCCCGGATGGCCAGGGCGTTGTCCAGACCTTTGGTGTTGGGGATCAGCACCATGCGTTCCACCGACTCGGGCAGGTCGATGCCCTTCAGCACCTCGACCCCGTCGGAGAGCTGCGGAATGACGTCCGGACGCACGAAGCTGGCCACCTCGATCCGGGTGAGACCGGTCTGGCCGAGCTCATTGATCAGCCGGATCTTGTCCGCGGTGGGGATGGTCTCGGGCTCGTTCTGGAAGCCGTCCCGCGGGCCGACCTCGCGGATCGCCACGGTGCGGTCCTCGCCGGGGGTGGCGTTGGTGGTTGTCTCGGTCATGCCGGCACCTCTGCATTGCTCTGGTTGTACTGGTTGGTCTGACTGGTCTGATTGGTCTGGAGGTCGGCTGCGCACGCCAGCTCGTCTCGGTGCTCCTCGGCCGCGATGGCGATCAGGGCGCGGGCGCGAGCCCGCTCCGTCAGCCCGGTCAGCACGGCTGCGCCGTGCTCGGTGACCACCACGTCGACGTCGGCGCGCGCGGTGGCGACCAGGCCGCCGTCGAGCTCGGGGCGGATGGTGGAGGCTCCACGGCTGGTGGACCGCAGCGCGATGATGGACCGAGCCCCGGTCAGGGCGGCGGCCCGGCTGAAGTCGGCCTGGCCGCCGATCGCACCGAGGAAGCGTCCGCCGACGCGTTCGGATCCGACTTGGCCGGACAGATCGACTTCCAGGGCGGAGTTGATCGAGACGAGACTGCCGAGTCGGGACAGCACGGCCGGGTCGTGGGTGTAGCTGGCCGGACGGAAGGACACGTCGAGCCCGTCGTCCTGCCGCCGGCCCTGCTGCTCGCCGAGCCGGCGGTAGAGCCCGGCGGAGCCGAGGGCGGAACCGGTGACGGCCACCCCGGAGTCGATCTCCTTGCGGGCACCGGTGGCCACGCCGGACTCGATGAGGTCGAGCACGCCGTCGGTGATCATCCCGGAGTGGATGCCGAGGTCACGGTGCCCGGACAGCGCCTGCAGGACCGCGTTCGGCAGGGTGCCGACGCCGATCTGCAGGGTGTCGCCGTCCTCGACCATCCCCGCCACGTGGGCCGCAATGGCCAGATCGACCTCGTCCGGGGCGCGGTGATCCATCTCGGCCAGGGGCCGGTCCACCTCCACGGTGGCGGCGAAGGCGGAGAGCGGCAGCCGGGGCGCGTCCTCAAGGAAGGGCATGGCGTGATTGATCTCCGCGATCAGCATCCGCGTGGACCCGATCGCGTCGCCGAAGTAATCGACGGCCACACCGAGGGACACCTCGCCGTTCCGGTTCGGCGGCGAGACCTGGACCATCCCGACGTCGGCCGGGAGCCTTCCCTGCGCGAAGAGCCGGGGCAACGCCGAATAGTTTGCCGGGATGACCTCCAGCCGTCCGGCGGCCGCGACCTTGCGCAATTGCCCGAGGGCGCCGTAGGACTCCATCTCGAGGCCATCCGGCAGGTCCCGGCCCAGGCACGGGTTGAGGCTCAGGCCGCTGAAGGCCCGGACGCGCTCGAGCCCGGAGGCCGGATCAGCCAGTGTGTCCAGCAGGGAGTCGACCAGAGACACCGGTTCCCCGGCTCCCTGCCCCCACCACACGCCCGGTACGGCACCGCTGGCGGACGCCTCCGCCAGCAGAGCGCTGAAATCGATGCGGGCCATGGCCGTCAGACCCGCTGGATCAGGGTGGCAGTGCCGAGACCGCCGCCGCAGCACATGGTGACCAGGCCGATCTCCACGTCGCGCCGCTCCATCTCGGCCAGCAGTGTGGCGAACATCCGGGATCCGGTGGCGCCCACGGGGTGGCCCAGGGCGATGGCGCCGCCGTTCACGTTGACCCGGTCCATGTCCGGCTTCAGTTCCTGTTCCCAGGCCAGGACCACGGAACTGAATGCCTCGTTGATCTCGATCAGGTCGATGTCCCCGATCGTCATCCCGTTGCGTTCCAGCAGCTTCTGCGTGGCCGGAATGGGCCCGGTCAGCATGATGATCGGGTCTACCCCGACCGTCGTCTGGTCCAGGATGCGGGCACGCTTGGTCAGGCCGTGGCGTTCGACGGCGGCGTCCGAGGCCATGACCACGCCGGCGGCGCCGTCGCAGATGGGCGAGGAGGAGCCGGCGGTGATCCGGCCATCCGGACGGAAGACGGTCTTCAGGCCGGAGAGGGACTCCAGGGACGTGCTGGGGCGGATCGTCTGGTCGCTGGCATGACGTTCACCGTGGGTCTCCCACGGGATCGTCTCGCGCTCGAAACGGCCGGCGTCCACGGCCTCGGCGGCCCTGGCATGGGAGCGGACAGCGAACTCGTCCATCTGTTCGCGGGTGATTCCCCAGCGGTCGGCGATGAGTTCGGCACTTTCGCCCTGAGGGACGAAGTCGTAGAGGGCTCGCAGTTCCTCCGGCCAGGGATCCCCGTAGAGCTTGGAGATCTCCGCGGGGGAGTTCATCGGCACATGTCCCATGTGCTCCACGCCGCCGGCGATGACCACGTCATGGGTTCCGGAGGACACCAGCCCGGCGGCCATCTCCACGGCAGTCTGGGCCGATCCGCAGCGGCGGTCCAGCACGGTGGCGGGGACCTCCGGCGGGTAACCGGCCTGCAGCCAGGCGTTGCGGGCGATGTTGCGGGACTGCTCGCCGAACGGTGCCGTACAGCCGATCACGAGGTCCTCGATCTCCGTAGGGGCCAGGCCGGTGGATTTCAGCAGTTCCGTGTAGACCCGACCGAGGAGCTCGTTGGGGTGGACATCCCGGAACCAACCCTTCTCGGGGTGGGATCTGCCCATCGGGGTGCGCAGGGCCTCGACGATCCAGGCGTCGCGGCCGTTCTCGATGAACGGATTGGTGAAGGAACGCTGTGTGCGCGCGGTGTTGCTCATGGTTCAGACCACCGTTCCGCCGTCGACCGGCAAGACCTGGCCAGTGATGTAGCTGGCCGCATCGGATGCGAAGAACACGAAGCTGGGGGCGATCTCCTCCGGGGTGGCCCAACGCCCCATGGCGATCCGGGCCAGCTGCTTCGCGGACAGTTTCTCATTGGTCCGCACGGTCTCCGTCATGGCCGTGGCGGCCAGCGGGGCGAGCGCGTTGACCGTGATCTGACGGCGGGCCAGTTCCTTGGCCAGGGACTTGGTGAGTCCGATGATGCCGGCTTTGGCGGAGCCGTAGTTCACCTGGCCGATCGTGCCGGTCAATCCGGCCGCGGAGGTGACGTTGAGGATGCGGCCCGTGCCGTCGTCGGGCAGGAATTCCTGGGCCGCGTGACTGACGGTGAAGGAACCCACCAGGTGGACGCCGATCACGAACTCGAACTGCTCGGCGGTCATCTTCGGGAACATCGCCGGGGCGATGGCGCCCGCGTTGTTGACGAGGATGTTCAGGGTTCCCCCGTTGAGCTCCGCGGCCTGGCGCGCCGCGGCGGCGGCCTGTTCGGCGTTGCGCACGTCCAGGGCGGCATGGGCGGCGGTCCCACCACCGGCGACGATGGACTCGGCCACCACGCGGGCGGCCTCCTCCTGCAGGTCGGTGACGAGCACCGCGGCACCGGCGGCAGCCAGCGCACGGGCCACAGCTTCACCGATGCCGGCACCGGCCCCGGTCACCAGGGCCGAACGGCCCTGGAGGGAGAAGACGGCAGGGTAGCTTCGTTGTTCCACGGTCATCTCAGTAGCTCCTCGGCAGGCCCAAGACGTGCGAGCCCAGGTAGTTCAGGATCATCTCCTGGCTGATGGGGGCGATCCGGGTCAGCCGGGCCTCGCGGAAGTAGCGGGCCACGGGGTACTCCTCGGAGTAGCCCATGCCGCCGTGCGTCTGCAGGGCCCGGTCGGCCGCGTCGAAGCCGGCGTCGGCGCATAGGTACTTGGCCATGTTGGCCTCCTTGCCGCACTGCTTGCCGTGATCGTAGAGCCACGTGGCCTTGCGCAGCATCAGCTCGGCGGCCTCGAGGCGGGCCAGTGAATCGGCCAGAGGGAACTGGATGCCCTGGTTCTTGCCGATCGGGCGCTTGAAGACCACCCGGTCGTTGCCGTACTGGGTGGCGGCCTTCAGGGCGGCATAGCCGATGCCCAGCGCCTCGGCGGCCACCAGCATGCGTTCGGGGTTGAGGCCGTCCAGGAGGTAGGTGAAGCCCTTGCCCTCTTCGCCGATGCGGTCTTCCTCAGGAATCCGCAGGTCGTCGATGAACAGCTCGTTGGAGGTCACCGCATTGCGGCCCATCTTCTTGATGGGCTGGACGTCGATGTGGGCCCGGTCCAAGTCGGTGAAGAACAGCGTCATGCCGTCCGTCTTCTTCTGCACGTCCTCGGCCTTGGTGGTCCGGGTCAGCAGCAGGATCTTCTCGGATTCCACGGCCTTGGAGATCCACACCTTGCGGCCGTTGACCACGTAGTCGGAACCGTCCTTGCGGGCGAAGGTGGTGATCTGGGTGGTGTCCAGGCCGGCGCCAGGCTCCGTCACGCCGAAGCACACGTGCAGGTCACCGGCGGCGATGCGGGGCAGGTTCTCCTGCTTCATCCTCTCGGTGCCGTGGACGACCACGGGATGCATGCCGAAGATGGACAGGTGCATGGAGCTGGCGCCGTTCATGCCGGCACCGGAGGCCGCCACCTCCTGCAGCAGCAGGGAGGCCTCGGTGATGCCCATGCCGTGGCCGCCGAACTCCTCGGGAATGGTCAGTCCCAGCCAGCCGCCTTCGGCGAAGGCCTCGTAGAACTCGGTGGGGAACTCCTTGTTGAGGTCCTTGTCCATCCAATACTGGTGGTCGAAACGCGCGGCGAGCTCTGCCACGGCGTCCTTGATGGTCTGCTGGTCTTCCGTCAGTTCGAAGTCCATGCGGAGGCCTCCTGTGGTGAAGGGGCGCCCTGTGAGGGGCTGGACGCGGTCGCTGCGTCCAATGCCTGGAACCATACCAAAGGTCTGACCGTTTAGTCACGAAGACCCTACTGGTAATCTCGGCGGTGAGGGAAATTCTTGAACCATTGCTTTCCGATGGGTGGCGTGGCCGCCGAGGAACAGGTTCGCCCGAGGAACCCGCACGCCGCATACCCGCGCAACCCAGGAGGCAACCATGGCCACATCGAACGGCACCACGTCGATCCCGGGCGCGCCCGCTGCGTCCCTGTCGCCATTGCAGGTGCCCAAGGCGTCCGACGTCCTGGCGGACGACCTGAGGGAGCGGATCCTCCGTGGCGACTTCCCCGAGGGCACGTCCCTGCCACCCGAGCGCGAGTTGGTCGCCCAGACCGCCATGAGTCGCACCACCGTCCGGGAGGCCCTGCGCATCCTGGAGGTCCAGGGCCTCGTGACCATCCGCACCGGCCGCTCCGGGGGTGCCTTCGTGCGCCGCCCGGACAGCGACTCGGTGGCCAGCTCCGTGGAACTGCTCATCCGCGGCCGGCAGATCCGGCTGGACGATCTGCTGGAGACCCGCGAGGCCATCGAGCCGCAGTGCGCCGGCCTCGCCGCCCTGTACCGGACCGACGAGGACCTCCAGCGACTGGACGAGCTCAACAACCAGATCGAGCAGGCCGAGGGCGCCTCGCTCGCCGAATTCCTCCAGATCAACGTTGACTGGCACATGGCCGTCGCCGAAGCCAGCCACAATGAACTGCTTTCGGGAATGATGCGCGCGTTGTCCCGCGCGATCTACGAGGCGACGGACAACCAGGGGTTCGTGGACGACGCGGTGCGGGCCACCACGGTCCGCGCCCACCGGTCTGTCACTCGCGGGATCCGCGAACAGGACCGGGACGCCGCCGTGCGTCGCATGACCCGTCACGTCCATTCCTACGCCGAGGCCCTCCTCGAGGTGGACGAGCGCACGGGGATCAACGTCGGCCTATAGGCGCCCTCCGCCGAAGGGACACGTCCACCCCAACGCCATGCTCGAAGCCCGAGGGCGGCACCTGATGTCCGGTGCCGCCCTCGGGCTTCGTTGCGGATCCCGCCGCAGGATGGACCCTAGCCAGCGCTGCTGAGGTCCGGGACGCCCAGGACCTTGCGAGCGATCTCGGCACGCAGCACGTTCTTCTGGATCTTGCCCGTGGGCGTCGTGGGCACCTCGTCCACCACCTCCAGGCGCTCGGGGACTTTCTGGATCGCCAGTCCGTGGCCCAGGAGGTAGTCCCGAATCTCGTCCAGCGTCAGTGGAGCATGGCCGGAGGCGGGGACCAGGTAACAGCAGGCCCGCTCGCCCATGGTCTCGTCCGGCATCGCGACGACGGCCACCTTGCCCACCGCTTCATGCGCCGCCAGCAAATCCTCGACCTGCCGGACGGAGATGTTGTACCCGCCGCGGATGATGATGTCCTTCAACCGACCGGTCACGCGCAGGAATCCCTGCTCGTCCAGGATCCCGAGGTCACCGGACTTGGAGTAGCCCTCGGCCGTGAACGATTCGGCCGTCTTCTCCGGTTCACCGACGTATTCCAGCAGGACCATGGCGCCACGGAAGGCGATCTCGCCCTCCTGGCCGGCGGGGAGGATCTCGTCCCCCGGGCCGAGGATTACGATCTCCTGGCCGCGGAAGGCACGCCCGTCCGAGGTGAGGGACCGCTCCGGCTCGTCATCCAGCGTGCACATCGTCATCGAGGTGTTCTCGGTGCGGCCATAGAGGCTCAGGACGGATAGGTTCGGCAGGGCCTGCCGGGCCTTCTCCACCAGCGAGGCAGGGATCGGCGCACCAGCAAGGGTCCACACCCTCATGGTGGAGGCGTCATGGCGTGCCGGGTCATAGGCTTCCACCAGCGTCTGCAGGAAGGTGGAGGCGTTCACTGTGACGGAGCAGCGGTGTTCCCGGATCTGCTCGAGGGCCAACTCCGGGTTCCACCGCTCCATGACGTGAGTCGCGGCCCCGTTGAGCAGGGGCAGGATGATGCTCGTCACCAGTCCGGTGGTGTGGGTGAGCGGGCTCGGGCCGAACTGCACATCGTCCTCGGTGTAGCGGTAGTTCTCCGACTGGATCCGGGCCGAGGTGGCCAGGGTGTTGAAGGTGTGCAGGCACCCCTTGGCCTGGGACGTGGTGCCGGAGGTGAAGACCATGGCGAACGCGTCATCCGGGCCGGCACCCACCGGGAGTTCGCGCTGTGCCTCCTCCACGGCGATGCCCTCGATGAGGGACTCCACCGCCTGCGTCCCCGCAGGACCTTCACCCCGGACCGTGATGACGTGCTCGAGGCTCGGGGCAGACTCCATGAAGCTGAGCCACATGCCGGCATGATCGAACCCGCGATACTCGGTGGCCGTGAAGACGGCCTTGACGTTGGCCGTCGCAATCATGTGCCTGACTTCATCGGTCCGATAGATCGGCTGGGCCGGAACGATGATGGCCCCTACGCGGTTGACGGCCATGGACAGCGCGGCAAACTCCGCCCAACTGGGCATCTGGATGGCCACCGAATCACCACGCCCCACACCCAGCCGAGACAAGCCTGCCGCGATCCGCACGGCGTCATCGTGAACCTGACGGTAGGTGAAGCCCGTGGCGTCGTCGGTGATGAAGACCTTGTCACCGCGCTGCGCCACCTGATGTTCGAGCACCTCGAACATCGTGGGTTTGCCCCAGAAGCCCTCGGCATAGAAACCGTCGATCTGCTCCTGGGTGTAGCGGTCACGCACTGTCGCGAATGCCATCAGGTCCCCTTTCGGGCCATTCTCTTGCCCTGCTTCGGCCATGCCCGCAGTCACGTCTGTGACTGGGCTCACTGGCATACTAGTTCGGTCAGACCATTGACACAATAAGCCCATTGCTGCCCACCGTGACGAGCATCATCGGCCCGCCCACCGGGGCTCCCGCTTGTCCTTCAATGCAGCCACCCCCTCGCGGATATCCTCCGTGGCGAAGGCCAGCGCCAGCTGCGACTGCAGGTAGTCCAGCGCGGAATCGAGCGACATGTCCCGGGTCGCATCCAAGGCGTCCTTGCCCATCCGCATCAGCAGAGGCGAGCGCGAGGCCAGGCGATCCACGAGCCTGGAGAGCTCATCCTCGAAGTCCTCGCGCGGGACCACCCGATTGACGATGTCCAGCCGGTGGGCCTCAGCTGCGGAGATAAGCTCGCCCGTCATCATCAGCTCGTTGGCCCGGGCGCGGGGCACGCTGCGGTAGATCAGGGCAGAGATCATGAAGGGGAAGACCCCCACGTTGATCTCGGGGCAGCCGAATCGGATGCCGTCTACGGCCACGATGAAGTCGCAGGCCAGCGCCAGGCCGAAGGAGCCGGCCAGGACATCACCCTCGGCCGCACAGACCACGGGCTTGCCGAGCCCACCGAGCAATCTGTACAGGCGGGGGAACCGGTCCAAGCCGGCATACTTCTCCACCACCGGGCGCTCGTCGGTGAAGGCCTTGAGATTGCCACCGGAGGAGAAGACCTTCGGGTCGGCGGACCGCAACACGACCACGCGGATGGCCCCGTCGTCACGGGCCGCCTCCAGCGCCGCCAGCAGTTGGTCCAGGGTCTCATCCCCCAGGGCATTGCGAGTAGAGGGGTCGTCGAGGGTGATGGTGGCGACGGCGTCGCGCACGTCATAGCGGATGGTGGTATCCACGAGCGTTTCTCCTGTTGTCAGTGATCAGTGGTCAGCCATGGTCCAGCACAATCTTGCCGAACCCGGCTCCCGACTCGAGATGGCGGTGGGCCTCGGCAGCCTGGTCCAGCGGGTAGGTGCGGTCGATGATGGGCGGGCGGACCGTCCTCTCGTCCACGAGCCGCAGCAGATCCGCGAAGTCCCGAGGGCTGCCCATGGTGGTGCCCAGCAGGTCGTGCTGCCCGAAGTAGAAGGGCCGCACCTCCAAGGGCGTCGTCTCCTGCGCATTGGCCCCCAGCACCACGCACCGGCCGCCAGCCCGCAGGGCACCCAGGGACTCCCCCACGCGGCCGACGGGGTCCAGAACCAGGTCGAAGCCCTCGCCCCCCGGCGTCAGCTTCCGAGCCTGCTCCACCCAGTCGGTGGCGGAATGGTCGACGCCGGCCCTCGCCCCCAGCTCGCGGGCCCGGCCGATCTTGGCCTCCGAGGCGGAGGTCACGGTGACCGTGGCTCCGACGGCCGCCGCGAGGGAGACGGCCATGGTGGCCACGCCCCCGCTGGCGCCGAGGACCAGGAGTGATTCACCGGCCGCCAGCCGCCCCCGTGTGAACAGCGCCCGGTAGGCCGTCACGCCGACCAGCCCGAAGGCAGCCGCCTCGTGGAGGCCCAGGCCGGCAGGGCGGGGGAAGAGGCATTCATCCGGCACGGACACGAACTCGGCATAGGTCCCGCTCCGGTGGTCTCCGAGGATCTCGAAGCCCGCAGCGGGGGCGGACTCCCGCGCGCCCCAGAACAGGGACGGCAGGATGACAACGTCCTCCCCGCTTTCCACCACGGTCCCGGCACCGTCCGCCCCCAGCACGGCCGGCAGCGGGGAGTGGTAGACACCGCGCCTCGCCAGGGTGTCATGCCAGTTCAGCGCACTGGCCCCCAGGCGCACGGTGGTCCATCCGTCACGCCGCCTCGGGTCGGGGGCGGTGCCCGGAATCAGGACCTCCGGTCCGCCATAGTCGCCCATCACAATCGCCTGCATCTTGCCCCTTTCGGTCAGACCATTCACACCTTACAAGACTGGCCGCCTTGAGCAAGGGGTGGCGGCCGACCTGCACCCCCTCCATCTCCCCGTGGTCATCCCGACCCGCAGGGTCGAGCAGACCGCCCGCAGCCTTCCCTTGCACTTAATGGACTGACCATTCTAAAGTGTCGCTGAAGACCAACCGCCCGCAGGGAGGACACTGTTGACCAGCCGCCCCGCTTCTGCGTTGCCCGCCCCTTCGGACCTGCCCCGTTTGCACCATGCCGAGCTGACCCTCGCGGACAGCGCCGCCGCCCATCAGGGTCTGGTGGGCCTGGTGTCCGCCGCCGGGGGCCTCTCGGACCGTCCGCAATGGCTGATCGGAACGAATGGCAGGCTGGTTGCCTGCACGGCCCGCGCACGCGAAATCTCCACCCCCCGATGGGAGTCGTTGACGGAGATGGACGGGGGGATCGACACGGATAGCTTGGCGGCCACGATGGTTCCCCCATCCCCCGCGCATGGTCTGGCTCGACGACACCTGGTGGTTCCCGTCGCCCGGCGTGGGATCATCCACGCATGGTGGGTGGTGGCCGAAATGCCCCGGCTCTTCGAGGAGGCAGACCGGATCCTGGCCGATCGCGTAGCCCATCATCTGGCCACCGAATACGACGCACAGCACCGCGTGGCCCGCGCCGCCTGGAATGCCCGGTCCCTGCTGGCCCGCCAACTGGTCCGGGGATCCGGAGCCGAGGACGACTTGGTGGCGAGCGGCGAATACCTCGGCGTCAACGTCGACAGCAAGCGGCTGGTCGTCTACCTCTCCGACCCCACAGAGAAAGGCCGCACGGAAACTGAAGGGCACGGCCTCGGCCGTCCGTCCCGGACCGGCCACATCGCCCACACCGGTGACGAGGCCCGCGCCGCGGCCCGGCTCGCCTCCGCGCTGGGCGTGGAGGTCCTGGGAACACAGGGCAACCAGGGCACCATCCTGCTCGTCGAGGTACCCGACGGCCGGGCGCCGGCGGACTTCGTCCACGAGGTCAAGTACGCGGTTGGGCGGTACCTGCAGCCGCGGAACGACGACGGAAGGCCGGGCGCCGCCGTCGGGGTCTCCTCGGTGACCGATCGCATGGGCCTGCGCCGCGCGTACCGGGAGGCCCGGGAGGTCGCCCGATGCGTAGACCGGTTCTCCCCACGGGGACAGCGCATCCTGGCCGTGGATGACCTTGGTCCGGCCCGGCTCTTCGTGGCCAATGCGGACACCGAAGCCATCCGCGCCTATGTCTCCGAGGTGCTGGGTCCGTTGCTGGGCGGCGATGAGACCCAGCGGTCGTTGCTGGTGACCCTGCAGTCCTACTTCGGCCACGACCGCAGCATCCGGGCCTCGGCGCGTGCCCTCGCCGTCCACGAGAACACCGTCCGGCTCCGGCTCGGCCGGGTGCATGAGTTCACCGGCCTGGACGTGGCCGGCAACGCCAACGACCAGCTGTCCGTCCAGACGGCGCTGCTGGTCCTCCAACTCACCGGCGCCCTGCCGGAGAAGAACGCCCCAGCGAACGAGACCGACCACAGGAGGATCGCATGAGCAGACGCGCATTGGTGACAGGTGCCGGACGTTCCGGCGGCATCGGCGAGGCGATTGTCGCCCGGCTTGAATCCGACGGCTTCGAGGTGGTGACGTTGGACCGTGAACCCGGGTGCACCTGGCAGGTAGACCTGTCCCGGGACGAGTTACCGGATTTCGGCCCCATCGACGTCTACGTGGGCAACGCGGCGATCACCACGCTGTTCGGCGCGGCGCACTCCTTCGACCTGGACAAATGGCGTTTGGATCTGGAGGTGAACCTCACCGGGACCTTCCGGGTCCTGCAGCAGTGCCTGGCCGGGATGCGTGAACGCGGCTACGGCCGCATCGTTCTGACCTCGTCCACCTCGGCCGTGCAGGGCATGCCTGCGCAGGTCTCCTATTCCACGTCCAAGGCCGGGCTCATCGGCATGGCCCGCACGGTTGCTGCGGAAAACTCCGGCCGCGGCATCACCGCGAACCTGGTGTTGCCCGGGATGACCGCCAGCAGTGGGATCCTCTCCATGCCGCAGGAGATCCAGGACGCCTGGCTGCGGACCCTGCCGGAGGGGTTCGTGGAACCCGCGGACATCGCCAACGGCGTCGCGTTCTTCGCGTCAGAGGCCTCCGGCATGGTCACCGGCCAGCTGCTGACCATCGACGGCGGTGACTTCCTGAACCACCGCACCGTCACCTCCAGCATGGTGTCCCACGTCGAGTCCACTGCCGGGCCCGGTTCCGCACGGCCTGCCTCCGGCGACACCGCATGAGGGCCCTGCAGGTACCCGCGACCACCGGCCCGGAAGCCGCTGTGCTCGCCGAGGTGCCGGATCCGGACGGAGCACACCCCTGGGCCGGCGGCGAACGCCTCCTGGTCGAGGTCCATTCGGCCGCCGTCGCCTTTCCGGATGTGCTCCAGTCCCGCGGCGCCTACCAACATGCGGCACCGGTGCCGTACGTGGCCGGTGGTGAGTTCGCAGGCATCGTCTTGGAGGCCCCGGCGGGCTCACGGTTTGCGGTAGGCGATCGAGTGGCCGGGCTGACGGTCTTCGGCTCCGCGGCCGACCAGGTGACGGCCATCCCCGGATATACGGTGCGGATCCCGTCCACCATGTCCTTCAACGAGGGGGCCGCGTTCTTCCTGAACTACCTCACCGCTTGGTTCACGCTGCACCGGGCGGGGTTCACGGACGGGGAGTCCGTGCTGGTGCACGGAGCGGCCGGCGGGGTGGGCAGTGCCGCCCTCGATCTGCTCAAGGTCCGCTCGGATCACCTGTTGGCGGTGGTCTCCTCGGATTCGAAGGCACACGTGGCCACCCGCTGCGGGGCGACCGAGGTGCTGCGTTCCGGGGACGACTGGCCCGGCCGGGCCCGTGCGGCCACCGGAGGTCACGGTGTGGACATCGTCATCGACCCGGTGGGCGGGGACCGGTTCACCGATTCCCTGCGGTCCCTCGACGTGGGCGGTCGCCTGATGGTGGTCGGTTTCGCCGGCGGAGGCATCCCGGAGGTGAAGGTCAACCGGCTGCTGTTGCGGGATCTCAGCGTCATGGGCGTGGCCGTCAATCCCTGGCTGGAACGGCACCCGGGGTTCGGCGAGCGCATGCTCAACGAACTGGAGGCCATGGCCGCGTCCGGTACGGTATCCCCGCTGGTCGGTCATGTCCTGCCGTGGGACCGCGCCCCGGAGGCGATGGGCATCATCGACCGCCGCGAGGCCCACGGAAAAGTTGTCATCGAAGTACGGCCGGAGCACACGGCATCACCTGAAGGAGAACACCCATGAGCGGATACCAGTCAGCATTCCGGAGCGACCTGTTCGCCGGCCAGACCGTGGTGGTCACGGGCGGCGGCAGCGGCATCGGCCGGTGCACGGCCCATGAACTATCCTCCCTCGGCGCCCACGTGGTTCTGGTGGGGCGCACCCAGGAGAAGCTCGATGACGTTCAAGCCGAGATCCTCGAGGACGGCGGCTCTGCCTCCACCTACTCCGGGGACATCCGAGACGAGGCCCGCGTCATCGAGATCGTCGAGGCGGTCCTGGCAGACCGCGGCCACATCCACGGCCTGGTCAACAACGCCGGAGGCCAGTACCGGGGTGCCCTGAAGACCATCAAGACCAAGGGGCTCGAGGCCGTGCTGCGGTCGAACGTGGTCGGCGGGTTCATCATGATGCGCGAGGTGTACAACCGCACCATGGAGGAACACGGCGGGGGCATCGTCAACATCGTTGCGGACATGTGGATGGGCTGGCCCATGTACGGTCATTCCGGTGCCGCCCGCTCCGCCATGTGGAACCTCACCCAGACGGCCGCAGCCGAATGGGGCGAGTCCGGGGTCCGGGTCAACGCCGTGGCACCGGGTTCTATCGCCTCCTCCGGGCTGGACACCTATGATCCCGAGGACGACGGCTATATGCAGCGTGAACTGCGCGGGGAGATCCCCCTGCAGCGCTGGGGCACCGAGGCGGAGGTCTCCTCGGCCATCACCTATCTGCTCTCCCCGGCCTCGGGTTTCACCTCTGGCTCGGTGATCCGCGTCGACGGAGCAGCCCCCAACGGTTCACGGGCCTGGGTCACGCCCGAGCCGGCACGCAACATCGCCCCATTCCAGCCGTTCCACCGTTCCGTCGCCCCGAAGATTCTCGGTACGGACTAGCCCCGGGTGCCGGGGGACGGCGCGGAAGAGCGGAAGTCGAACATGCTGCTGGCGATGCGCCGCTTCTGCAGTTCGTCGGCGCCCTCGGTGATCCGGTACCGCCGGTGGTGGCGGTAGATGTGTTCGAAGGGCAGGTGCCGCGTGTAACCGATGCCACCGTGGATCTGGATCGCCCGGTCCGCGGCGTTGCAGGCCAGCTGATTGGACCGCAGGTTCACCATGGACACCAGCGGGCTGGCACTGGTCTTGCCGCCCTCGTCCATGAGGGCGGCCGTCCGGTAGAGCAGGCTGCGGACCATCTCCGCCTCGGTGTTGAGGTCCACCAGCTGCCACTGGATGCCCTGGTGTTCGTGGAGCTGCTTGCGGAACACGGTGCGTTCCTGGGCGTAGGCCACGGAGGCATCGATGCAGAACTGGGCCGCACCCAGAGAGGACGCCGCCTGGCGGGTGCGGTTCTCGTGGACGAACAGCTGGGCCAGATCCAGGCCCCGGCCCTCTTCGCCGAGGATCGCCGAGTTCGGCACCCGAACGGAGTTCAGGTGAACCTCCGGGTGGTCGCTGGGCATGTTGAAGGTCCACCAGTTGAAGGGGATCTCGAACCCTTCCGATGCCGTGGGGACGAGGAATGCGGTGATCCCCTGGGCTTTCCCGTCCTCTCCCGAGGTCCGGGCGAAGACCACGTCCACCTCCGCGGCGTGCGACAGGCTGTTGAAACGCTTGGCCCCCTGGATGATCCAGTCGTCGCCGTCCCTCCGGGCCGTGGTCTCCAGGAACGTGGCGTCGCTGCCGTGGCCCGGTTCGGTGAGTCCGAAGGCAATCTCGATCTCCCCGTTGACATAGCGGTGCAGGTACGTCTCCTTCTGCTCGGGAGTTCCGTACTCGTGCAGTACCAGAGCCAGGGGAAGGTTGCCCACCACCGAGGCCTCGTCATTGTGGGGAAAGTGCAGGCCCGGTCCACGCGCCAGCAGGTGCTCCCGGATGCGAGCCATGTCCGCGTTCGAACCGTCCTGCCCACCGAGAGCCGCCGGGAGTCCGTAACGGTAGAACCCCGCCGCGTCGGCCCGGCGGCGCATCTCCCCCAGCAGTTCCGTCCATTCCCGGGCCGGGACCCCGTCGCGGTCCCAGTCGGTCCGTGCGTGTTCCCGGCGGTGATCGAAGAACTGCGGGTGTTCCTGCTCCAACGGGGCAATCTCGGCGTCGATGAAGGCATCCAGACGGTCCAGCAGGTCCTGCAGGGGTGCGGGTGTTGACCAATCCATGGGGTCCTCTCGTGGGGATGGTGCCGGTATACCCGTGGGGCAGGGGGCCCGGCGTGCCCGTCCGGTGTGACGGGGATGATCTGCTGCGACCCTAGGGCCCGCGGTCGGCTTCAGGCTCCTGCCGCGATCCTCCCGGGTGTGGACTTCTCCAGTGGCGGGAGGCGACGCCGGCCGGTCGCCTCCCGCTCAGCGCCTCCAGACCGTAGGCCACCACGTCCGGCAGGCTGTCAGCTGCCGCCAGCAGGTGCTCGGGCGGTTCCGCGTCCTTCCGGCTCCGCTTGACGATGACTCCCAGGGTGGAGGCGACCTTGTAATACGAGTAGGCGAGGAACCATGGCAGGTCGTCCGGCCGAGCGGGCCCGCCGGATTCCAGGTACGCCGAGACCAGTTCTTCGCGGGACGGCATCCCGGCGCCGGCGTCCTGGTCCACCGCCGACCGCGTCCGCGCGTAGCGGTGGGCGGGGGCCGTGTGCATCAGCAGCCACGCCAGATCGAGTCGTGGATCGCCCACCGACCAGATCTCCCAGTCGATTACGGCGTTCAGCACGGAACCCTCGAAGAGCATGTTGGCCTGCCGGTAGTCCCCGTGGACCAGCACCGGAGCCGCATCAGTCGGGACGGCTGCGGCCAGCCTGCGGTACAGCTCCGCGTGGCCGGGGACGATCTCATCGGGCACCGTCTGCAGCAACCTCTCCCAGCGGTCCAGTTCCGTTCGCAGGTCGAGAACCGGCTCCCCCGATCCGGCGAGGACGGGATCCAGGCCTTGGAGACCGGCAAGGGATGCCGCCGCCACCAGGGCCCGCTCCCGGACCACCGAGGCCGCGGGAGGGTTCTCCGCCACGTCCAGCAACGGCTCATAGGACTGTCCGGGGGCGAGGTCCATGACGAACAGGGGCGGGTCGCCGTCGTCGTCCACCAGGATGCGCGGGACCGGCAGCGCGCCGGTAGCCCCGATCGCGGCCATCAGCCGGGATTGCCGCAGCACGTCCCGGTTGCGCACGGGGTCCAACCCCGGCGGAGCGATCTTGATGACCACGGGGTACCCGTCTGCACCTCCGGCGCGGATCTCGGCCGCGTAGGTCAGGCTCGAGACCCCACCCGGCAGCCGCCGCATCCCGGCCACCTCCGGGGATGGCCCAACACCGGCCCACGGGGCAGCATTCCGCGCAGCGGCGGCCACCCGTTCAACCACGGCGGATTCTGCGAGCACCTGAGCACGTCCAGTCACCCTGCCACTGTCCGGCACCGGACCGCGCCAGGCAAGGCCCGCCCCAGCCCGGTCATGGAGAACTCCACAGTGGGAGACCGGCCACCGCTGGCCGCCGACCTGCCGACCGCGGACACTGGAGCCATGGACTACTCTCCCGAACGGTTCCGCAACCGCTTCTCCCTGACCGGCAAGACCGCCATCGTCACCGGAGCTTCGTCCGGCTTGGGAGTGGCCGTCGCCTTGGGGCTCGCCGCTGCGGGTGCCGATCTCGCCATCGGCGCCCGACGGGCCGACCGGCTGGACGAGACCCGTAGGTCGGTGGAAGCCCTCGGGGTCCGCTGCGTGGCGGTCACCACCGACGTCACCGACCGCGAGGCCTGCTTCGCCCTGGCGGATGCCGCACAGGAGACCTTCGGCCACGTGGACATCCTGGTCAACAATGCCGGGGCCGGGGGCGAGTACCACGAGGCCACCGAGGATCCGCCGGAGCACTGGCTCTCCATGGTCGACCTCAACCTCAACGGCTCCTATTGGATGGCACAGGCTGCGGGACGGCATCTGGCGGACGGCGGATCGGTCATCAACTTCTCCTCGGTGATGGCGGTGACCACCGCGAGGATGCCGGCGGCCGCCTACAGCGCCTCGAAGGCCGGCGTCCTCGGCCTGACCCGGGATCTGGCGGCCCAGTGGGGCGGGCGCGGGATCCGGGTCAATGCCCTGCTCCCGGGTGTCTTCCCCACGGAAGCCACGGCCAACTACAGCGAGAACTACAAGCGCAAGATCATCGATGCCCGGATTCCCCTGGGCCGGATCGGCGATCCCGAGGACATCGCCGCCACGGTCACGTTCCTGGCCAGCGATGCCTCGTCCTATATCACCGGAACCAGCATCCCCGTGGATGGAGGCGTCTTGCTGTTGTGAACGGTCGTTATCACGGTTAGTCTCCCTCTATGGGCAGGGAACAGACGATCCTCAGTGCCGCCACCGGCGCCTTCGCGGAGAAGGGTTTCCATGGCGTCAGCATGGACGAGCTGGGGCGTCGCGCCGGACTGAGCGGCCCGGCCCTTTACCGATCGTTCTCAGGGAAGGACGAGATCCTCGCCACCCTGCTCAACGAGGCGCTGGACGAGCTGATGACGGCCACCATCTCGATTCATGAAGACCCGGCCCTGGACCTCGACCGCGCCCTGCGGCACCACATCCACTTCTCGGCCACCAAGGGCCATCTCGTCGGCCTGTACCAGCGGGAGGTCCGCTCGCTCTCGGATCCTTGGAAGCGCCCCTTCGACCGCCGCCAGCGCCAGTACATCGAGAAGTGGGAGTTCCTGTTCCAACGGCGCTACCCCGGACTGGGCCAGGACCGCACGGCCCAGTCCGTCCAGTCCGTGCTGGGCGCCATCTTCTCCATGACGTCCTGGCCGGGCCGCACCCTCCGTGGCGCGGCCGTGGAGGACCACCTCTTCGCCCTCCTTCAAGGCGCCCTCGCCTCCCTGGAGCGACCCACCCCCTCCGTCACCACGGGCTAGGCCCGTACCGCAGCATCCCGCCTCCGGGCGGGAGGAAAGCAGAGACCCGAATGAAGGCAGTCCTCATCCCCGAACTCACCGGCCCCACCGCCGCCCGCGTGGAGGAAGTCCCGGAGCCCGAAGGCGCCCACCATCGGGCCGAGGGCAGGCGGGTCCTGGTGGACGTCCACGCCGTGGGCCTGTCCTTCATCGATCCGCTGCAGACCCGGGGCAAGTACCAGTCGGGGCTGGAAGCCCCCTATATCGCGGGAAGCGAGCTGGCCGGCGTCGTGCTGGAGGCCCCTCAGGACTCCCCGCTGCGGACCGGCGACCGGGTCGCGGGAATCGTGTGGCAGGGCGCCCTGGCCGAACGGGCCCTGGCCATCGAGGACTACCTGGTCCGGATCCCCGAATCCATGGACTACGTCCAGGCGGCGGGCGTCTACATGAACTACTCCACCGGCTGGTATGCCCTCGAGAGCTCCCGGGTGCAGCCGGGTGGGACGGTGCTGGTGACCGGTGCCGCCGGTGGCGTCGGCACCGCGGTGCTGGACATCGCCCGCGCCCAGGGGATCTCCACCATCGCCCTGGTCTCCACCGACGAGAAGGAGCGGGTGGCCCGTGCCTCCGGAGCCACTCACGTCGTCCGTTCCACCGGCGCCTGGCTGGACGAGGTCAAGTCCCTCACAGACGGCCGAGGCGTCCAAGGATTCATCGACATGGTGGGCGGGGACGGCTTCCTGGACACCGTCCGCGCTCTGGCCATCGGTGGCACCGGCGTGGTGGTCGGTTTCGCCGGCGGCAGCATCCCGGAGATCAAGGTGAACCGCCTGCTGCTGCGGAACCTGACCCTGACGGGGATCGCCATGGACGTCATGGAGAAGGAGCACCCCGGAACGCTGGACCGGGTGCGCCGCGGAGTCCAGGACCTTCTCGACGCCGGCCGGCTGAGTCCCGCGGTGGAGGACACCTACCCGATGGCGGACACGGCGAGGGCCTTCGCATCGTTGGAGAACCGCACCGCGGTCGGCAAGGTCGTCGTCACCGTCAAGGAGTCCTGATGTCCACCTCGGAGACGAACCCCGGTACGGCGCCCACCGAGTATCCCCGGTACACGACCCCCGCAATCGATGCTGCACCCGTCCGCGATGCGGCCACGGTCGTCCTGTTGCGGGATTCGAACGGGGGTCCGGAGGCCTTCACGTTGACCCGGGCTACCTCCATGGCGTTCTCCGCCGGTGCCACCGTCTTCCCGGGCGGGCGGGTCGACCCGGGCGACGACCTCCCGGAGCAGTTCTGGGCCGGAACCGACCTGGAACCGTGGGTGCCGATGCTGGGCCCGGACCCGGCTCTGGCCATGCAACTGCTGGCGGCAGCCATCCGGGAGACCTTCGAGGAATGCGGGGTGCTGCTGGCCCGGCCCAGCTGCGGCCGCATCCTGGCCGATCCACGTGATTTCGAGGAGGAACGGGCACGCCTGGAATCGCGTGAGGTGTCCTTCGCCGACTTCCTGGCCGCCCACCGACTCGTCCCCGATGTCGGCCTGCTGCGGCCACTGTCGCGCTGGATCACCCCGGTCGGCGAGCCGCGCCGCTACGACACCCGGTTCTTTCTGGCCGCCCTGCCACAGGGTCAGGAACCCCGTCAAGCCAGCGGCGAGGCCAGCGCGGTCCAGTGGCTGGACGCCGCCACCGCACTGGAGTGGTTCCGGAACGGCAGCACCTTCCTCATGCCACCGACCTGGTCCCAGTTCCACTACCTGCAGGGGTTCGGCACGGTGGCCGAGGCCCTGGACGCCTCCCCCGACTGTTCACCGATCCAACCGGAGATCGTCCCAGACGCCCAGCCCCTGCGGGTCCGTTTCGCCCTGGAGGACGGCTACTACGCGGATTCGCCGCACCACACCGCTGCGTCAGACCCCGGCTGAGACCTTCTCGGCGATCTGCGCCCGGAGCACGTGCTTCTGGATCTTGCCGGTCGCCGTCGTGGGCAGCTCCTCGACAACCTCCAGACGCTCGGGGAGTTTCTGGTTGGCAATCCCGCGTTCCTTCAGGAAGGCGACGATCGTCTCCAGGTCCGGGGCGCCGCCGTCGTCCGCCGGGACCACGAAGGCGCAGCACTTCTCGCCGAGCCGCTCGTCCGGCATGGCCACCACAGCGACGTTGGCGATCTGCGGGTTCTGCAGCAGCTCATCCTCAACCTCACGGGCGGAGATGTTCATGCCGCCACGGATGATGATGTCCTTGGACCGGCCGGTGATGCGCACGAAGCCGTCCTCGTCCATGAAGCCGAGGTCGCCGGACCGCGAGTAGCCGTCCGGGGTGAACAGCTCCTCGGTGGCCTCGCGGTTGTTCCAGTAGCCGAGCATGTGGGACGGGCCCTTGTAGGCCACATCGCCCACCTCGCCCCGCGGCAGCTCGGTGCCCTCGGCGTCGACCACCTGGACGACGGATGGGTCGGCCGCGCGGCCGTCGCTGGTGCTGGAACGCTCCGGGGCGTCCTCGACCGAGCAGAGCGTGGTCAACAGGTTCTCCGAACGCCCGTACAGGCTGAGGATCTTGCAGTTCGGGAACATCGCGGTGGCAGCCGAGACCACGGAACCGGGGATCGGCGCACCGGCGCACACCCAGATGCGCAGGGAAGAGGCGTCGTCCCGCTCCGGGTCGAAGGCCTTCATCAGCATCTGCAGGAACGGGGTGGCGGTCACGGCCGCCGTGAGCCGATGCTCCCGGACCCGGCGGACGCCGTCGGACGGCTCCCACTTCTCCATGAAATGGGACGAGGCTCCCAGGTACAGGGGGATCAACACGCTGGTCACCAGGCCGGTGCTGTGGGTGATCGGGGACGGCCCGAATTGCACATCCTCGGCGGAGTAGTCCAGGGACCGCACGATCTGCACGGCGCTGGAACGGACCGTGTTCAGCGTGTGGAAGCAGCCCTTGGGACGGGAGGTCGTTCCCGACGTGTAGACGATCTCGAAGGGATCATCCGGGGAGCTGTCCGGACCGGCCTCGGCCTCGAGTGCCTTAAGGTCACCGTCGACCAACAGGGATTCGTAGGTCACCGCCCCCTCCGCCGGGGTGCCTTCCGAGCGGAGGACCACGAGCTGGCGCAGCTCCGGAGCGGCAGCCTGCAGCTGGGTGAACATGTCCTCGTAGCTGAACCCGCCGAAGCTCTGGGCGAAGCAGGCCACAGTGGCACCCGAGTTCTCCAGCACGTGTTCGAGGTCGTGCGCCCGGTAGATCGGCATGACGGGCACGATCACCGCCCCGATCCGACTGACGGCACCGGCGATCACCGGGAACTCCGTGATGTTCGGGACCTGCGCCAGTACCCGGTCGCCGCGCTGGACCCCCAGCCTCTTGAACCCGACGGCAAGCCGCAGGATCTGCTCTCGGAACTGGGCGAACGTCAGCGAGCTCGTGGAGTCGAAGAAGGCCACCTTGTCCGGTTGGCGTTCGGCCTGTGCGCGGGCCTGGCCGTAGAAGCTGTCCTTGAACCACACGCCTGACTCATAGAAAGCGCGGATCCGCTCAGGCCTGTAGCGCTCTTCGAGCGTGGGAACGTAAGCGACTGCGGACATCTGGACCTCCGGGAGACGAGACAGGCAGGGGGTGTGATGCACCTCATAGTAGAGCGTCACACGATTTTTCGAAACCATTTGTGTGCTTATTTGGTCTGACTTTTTCGGGTAATCGCACTACAGTGGAGGAAACGACGCGCACCGCCGACACCGTGTTCCCCTGACGAAGGACTCCCATGGAAACCACCCGAGACAAGGCCGTCATCCTCGACGGTGCTCGCACTCCCACCGGCAGCTTCGGCGGGGTCTTCAAGACGGTTCCGGGCTTCGAGCTCGGTGCGGCGGCCAGCCGGGAGGCGTTGGTCCGGGCCGGGGTAGGCCCAGACGAGGTCGACGAGGTCGTCATGGGTTGCATCGGCCAGGTCGGCCCGGACGCCTACAACGCCCGACGCGTGGCTCTGGCAGCGGGGCTGGACGAGGGCACGCCGGCCTTCACCGTCAACCGCCTGTGTGGATCCGGGCTCCAGGCCGTGTGGTCCGCCGCGCAACAGATGCACTGGGGCGGGGTGGACATCGCGCTGGCCGGCGGCAACGAGTCGATGACCCGCATGCCCTTCTATGACTTCGGCGCGCGGGAGGGATACCGCCTCGGTGACCGGAGCCTCGTGGACGGGACCGTGGCCATCCTGACCGATCCCTTCAGCGGCATCCACATGGGCGTCACGGCAGAGAACGTGGCCCGGAAGTACGGTGTGAGCCGACAGGAGCAGGACGAGTTCGCCGCCGAATCGCAGCGGAGGGCCGCCACCGCGGAGGCACATGCGGCCTTTGCCGAAGAGATCGTGGCCTACGAGGTCCCCGGACGGAAGCCGTTCACCGTCGCCGAGGATGAACATCCCAAGCCCGAGACCACCGTCGAGATCCTGCAGGGGCTCCGGCCGGCCTTCGAGAAGGACGGCACCGTCACCGCGGGGAACTCCTCCGGCATCAACGACGGTGCCGCGTCGCTCGTGCTGGCCCGCGAATCGGTGGCCCGGGACCGTGGCGTCCAGGGGCTGGCCACGCTGGAGGCGGTGGCCACCTCCGCCATGGAACCGCAGCTGATGGGCTACGCTCCGGTCCAGGCGCTCGAGAAGCTCTTTGCGATGACCGGGACCTCGCCGGCGACCGTGGACGTCATCGAACTCAACGAGGCCTTTGCCTCCCAGGCGGTGGCCGTCATCCGGGACGCCGGCCTAGACCCGGCCAAGACCAACGCCTATGGCGGGGCGATCGCCCTCGGCCATCCCGTTGGCGCCACCGGGGCGATCCTCACCTTGCGGGCCGCGAAGACTCTAGTCCGGGAGGACAAGGAGCTGGCCATCGTCACCATGTGCATCGGCGGCGGGCAGGCCCTTGCAGCGCTCTTGCGCCGTGCCTGAACCCATGGCGGGAATCCCGACGGCAAACCTTCGAAGCCTCGGTGGGCTGCCGGTGGCCGGCGGCCGCATTGCCGAGAACCGGCTGTGGCGCAGTGACAACATCACCGTCAGCCCCGATGAGCAACTGCGGGATCTCCACGGCCAAGGGTTGCGCACCGTCATCGATCTGCGAGCCCCGGACGAGGTGCAGTTGACCGGCACCGCCGTCCTGGAGCGCAACGGAATCCGGCACGTGCACCAACCGATGACCCGCAAGTCAGCCGACCCGGCCACCCTGGCCGCCACGTTCGACTCCATCACGGACTACACGGGAGTGGGTGACTGGTACCTGCGGCTGGCCCGGGCACGCTCGGCCGTCCTGCTGGACAGCATCCGGGAGATCGCCGCCTCCGATGGCGGCGTGTTGTTCTACTGCACCGCCGGCAAGGACCGCACCGGGGTCCTGGCCGCCGTCATCCTGCTGCTCCTGGGCGCCGACGACGACGTGGTGATCGAGGACTACGCCCGTACCGGCGACTTCGTGGACGGGGTTCACCGGCGCCACGCCGAGGCCACCGGCCGGCCGATGCCCAGCACCGAGTTCCCCGACCACCCGATCCTGCATGCGCATCGCGACAGCATGGCCGCCTTCCTGCGTGGGGTCCACGCCGACGGCGGGGTGGTCCCTTTGCTGTCCTCCGCTGCGGGTACCGGGGAAGACGAGGGCACTCGAGCCCAGGTCGAGAGCTTGGCCGGGCACCTCCACGAGCGACTGGTCGGGCGCGGCTGAGCTGCGTCAGCGCCTCCGGACCCGGCGGCCGGTGGTCGGCACCGTGACCAGGCACCGGCCACCGGCCGCTCGGGGGCCCGGCCGTCAGGCGTTCGGACGGTCCAGGTAGATCGTCTTGATCTCCTGGAACGCGGCCAGGCCCTCAGGACCCAACTCGCGGCCGAGGCCGCTGGCCTTCACACCGCCGAACGGGGCGACAGGATCGTTGGCGTAGCCGTTGATGCCGAAGGTACCGCTGCGGACCGTGCGGGCAAACGCCTCTCCCCGGTCCGAATCGGTCGTCCAGACCGAGCCGCCCAACCCGTAGTCGGAGTCGTTGGCGATCTGGGTCGCCTGCTGTTCGTCCTCGTAGCGGATGATCGAGAGCACCGGCCCGAAGATCTCCTCCTGGGCGATCCTCGCCTTTGGATCGACGTCGGCGAACACCGTGGGCTCCACGAACCAGCCCTGGTCGATGCCGCGCGGCCGGCCGCCGCCCACCAGCAGACGGGCCTCTTGCTTGCCCACGGCAATGTAGCCCTCCACGCGTTCACGCTGTCGCTCGGAGACCAGGGGGCCCACCTTCGTGGCCGGGTCCAGGGGGTCCCCCACCTTCAGCCCCGAGTAGAGGTCCGCCAGGGTCCCGGTGATCTCGTCGTACCGTGCTGAGGGCACGAGGATGCGCGTGGACGTCCAGCAGACCTGCCCGTTGTTGATCATGGTGTTGCCGAAGAAGTCCTCCAGCTGGGAGTCCAGGTCGGCGTCGTCCAGGATCACGGCTGCGGACTTGCCACCCAGTTCGAGGGTGACCGGGCGCAGCAGCTCGCCGCAGGCCGCGGCCACCGTCCGCCCGGCGGCCGTGGACCCGGTGAAGGACACCTTGTCCACCCCAGGATGAGACACGAGATAAGCCCCCACCTCGCGGCCCCCGGGAATGACGTTCACGACGCCGGCCGGCAGCCCCGCCTCCTCGGCGGCCTCAGCCAGCAGGAACGCGTCCAGGACTGTTTCCGGGGATGGCTTGAGCACGACCGTACAACCGGCGGCCAGTGCCGGCGCCAGGCCGAGGAAGGTGATGGCCTGCGGGACGTTCCACGGCACGATCTGACCAACGACACCGATGGGACGCCGGACTACCAGAGTCTGTTTTCCGAGCAGGCCGGGGCGGATCTCCTCCTGGGTCTGTTTCACCAGGTCGATGAAGAACCGCACCAGCATGGGCGGGAAGCCCTGCTCCCACTGCTGGGACAGCCAGGTGGGCATGCCATTCTGGACCGTCACCCGCCGGGCGGTCTCCGCCCCGCGCGCCTCCAGGGCCTTCGCGAAGCCCTCAAGCGCCTCGCCGCGTTGCGTCGGGGTCCAGTGCGCCCAGCCGGTCGGGTCGTCGAATGCGTGGCGGGCGGCAGCGACGGCAGCGTCGACGTCGCCCTCACTGCCCTCCGGTACGCTTCCCACCCGTTCATGGGTGGTGGCGGAGTGGACCTCGATGCGGTCAGCGGTCGTCGGTGCTGTCCATTCACCCCCCAGGAACAGGCGGTCGTAGTCGATGGTCTGTCGGGTGTCGACGGTGGTCATGGTGTTCTCCTTGGTGGGTGCTCAGCGGGGGTGACTCAACTGTGGACGAGGACGACCTTGACGGCCTCCCCGTTGGCCTGGGCGGCGACCGCCTCATTGATCTGCTCAAACGGCATGGTGGTGATCAGTCGATCGAAAGGGAACCGACCCTGCTCGTACAGGCGGATCAACTCGGGGATGAACGCGTCGGGATCGCTGTTGCCCTCGACGATGCCGGTGAAGCTCAGCCCGCGGGCCTGCATCTCCAGCAGGTTGACGTTGAGCGCCGCCTCGGGGTTCGAGGGCACCCCCACCATGCCCAGGTGCCCCCGTTGCGCCATGGACGCGATGATCTCGGTGACCACGGGCACGATGGCGGTGGTGTCCAGCACGTAGCGCACGCCCTCCGGAAGGATTTCGCGGACCTGCTCGGACAGCGGGCGCGCCAGCGGATCGAGTGCGTGGGTGGCGCCCAGAGAGAGCGCGAACTCGCGCCGCTGGGCCATCGGCTCGGACACGATGATCGTCTCCACCCCGCGGACTACCGCCGCGAGGACGCCGGAGAGCCCGACCGGCCCGCCTCCGGTGACCAGGAGCGACGAGCCCTGCTCGCAGTTCAAGGACTGCAACACGGCACCGGCCCCTGTCTGGACACCGCATCCCAGTGGACCGGCCAATTCCAGGCGGACTGACTCGGGCACGGGGACCACATTTCGCTCGTGTGCGATGGCGTGCCGGGCGAAGGAGGACTGGCCGAAGAAGTTCGACCCGACCTGCTGATCACCGGCGCGCAGCGCGCTGGTGCCGTCCGCACGGGTACCGCCGAAGTTCCGCCCCATGAACTCCGCGCAGTAGGCGGGCTGGTCGGTGGTGCACTGCGTGCACTGCCCACAGCTGTTGAAGCTCGCAGCGATCCGGTCTCCGACGGCGACCTTGGTGACGCCCTCGCCCACGGCGACCACGGTGCCGCTGCCCTCGTGGCCCACGACCCCCGGGAACGGGAACGGCAGGTGCCCCTCCCGCACCGCCAGGTCGGTATGGCAGAGGCCGACTCCGACCACCTCGAAGAGGACCTCACCGGGCCCGGGATCCGAGATGGTGATCTCCTGCAGGGTGAAGTCGCTGCCCTGGGCTTCGAGGACGGCTGCGGTGGTTTTCATGGTTGCTCCTTGACGGTGAGATGAGGGGGTCAGGCGGGAGACGTCAGCCGTTGGCGGTGGACACTCGCACTCGGGCGCCGTCCGCGTTCTCGGAGACGATGAGCTGGCACGAGAGCCGGGAGTTCGGTGCGGCGTCCTCGAGGAACTCCACGAGGTCGGTCTCCTCCGTCATGGGCTCGTCGAAGGCCCCGTCCGGGGCGTGCTCCAGGAAGACGTGGCAGGTAGCGCAGGAGCAGCTGCCGCCGCACTCGGCCACGATGCCAGGGAGGTTGTTGCGCACCGAACCGTCCATCACGGACTGCCCGCAGGGGACGTCCATCTGCTGTTCGGTTCCGTCGGGGAGGACATAGGTGATGGTGGGCATGGAATTCGCTTTCTGGGTATCTCGATGACTCGAGGGTTGACTTCTGCAGGACGGGCGACCGCCGGTTTCCGGATCAGGCGGCGGCGAGGAGGAGCTTCAGATCCGCCTCGGGGTCACGCAGTGCCTCGGCGTCGACGGGGCACCCGGTGGAGAGCATCCGCTTGGAGACCATGAAGTCCTTGGGAGCATTCACGGTCTCGACGGCGACCAGTCGGCCACTCCGCAGGTGGTAAAGAGCGAAACTTCCGGCCGCCGGATCCCCGCGCTGGACCGTCTCGTAGTCACCGTGGACGATCCCGGCGATCTTGATCCTCAGATCGAACTGATCGGACCAGAACCACGGGACCTCATGGTCCTGGGCCGGCCGGCCCAGGACGACATCGACGGCATGCCGAGCCTGGTCGACCGCGCTGGGGATGCTCTCCACCCGCATGCGACCGTCCATGATCTCCAACCCGTCCACCGGTCGGTTGGTGACGTCACCGATCGCCAGGATCGACTCGTCGGAGGTGCGGCACCGCGCGTCAACCATGACGCCGTTGCCGCACTCCAGCCCCGCCTGCTCCGCGAGGGCCTGCCGGGGCACGGCTCCGGCTCCGACGAGGACGGTGCCGCAGGGGATGACCGTGTCATCGGCCAGGCGCACCCCGCCAACCCGGCCGGCGTCGCACACATAGCCGACGGTCTGCGCTCCGGTGAGGATCGCGGTGCCGCTGGCCCGGTGGTGCTCGGACAGCAGCCCTGAGAGCGCCGGGCTCGCGACCCTGGCGAGGAGGCGGTCCTCGCGTTCGATCACGGTCACGTCCACGCCGTGCGCCCTGGCCGCCGCGGCGACCTCCAGGCCGATATAGCCGCCACCGACGATCGCCAGCGGCCGGCCCGAGGTGATGGCCTCGTCCAGCCGTACGGCATCACCGACGTCCCGGAGGGTGTGGATCCCCTCCAGTCCCTCACCCGGGAGACCGAGGCGGCGGGGTTCGGCGCCGGTGGCCAACACGAGCACGTCATAGTCGAGGACGGCTCCACCTCTCAGGGTGACCGAGCGGCCGCCCCGGTCCACGGAGGTGACGGTCTCGCTCAGGCGGAGATCGATCCCCTGTTCCTGGTAGAAAGCCGGGTCATAGAGCCATTTCGCGGGTGCACCTCGGTTCTCACCGCCTCTGCCCCCGCCGAAGGACTTGGACAGCGGCGGCCGGTGGTACGGAGCGTTGACCTCGGTGCCCACCATGGTGATCTCTCCGTCGAAGCCCTCTCGGCGCAGCAGCGCAACGAAGGTGCCGCCGGCGTGGCCGGCCCCCACCACGACGACCTTGCGCGGACTCACGACAGCTCCAGGACCAGGGGGCGGTTCTTCAGCCCGCCCACGAAGTTCGTCTGGACGACCTTCCGCTCCCCGGTCAGCTGCAGGGACGCGATGCGCGGCAGCAGCTCCTCGAGCATGACCCGCAGCTCCATCTTGGCCAGGTGCTGGCCGATGCACATGTGAGGGCCGTAGCCGAATGCGATGTGCTTGTTCGGCTTGCGGTCGTAGCGGAACGCGTAGGGATCCTCGAAGATGTCCTCATCTCGGTTCGCCGACTGGTAGAGGGTGACCAGGCGATCGCCGGCCTCGATCTTCTGGCCCCGCAGCTCGTAGGGCTCCAGTGCCATCCGGGTGAACTGCTTGACGGGCGAGGCCCAACGCAGCGACTCGTTGACCAGGTCCGGGATCCGGGAGGGATCGGCCTGTACGGCGGCCAACTGGTCGGGGTTCTGTGCGAGCGCCTCGAGGCAGGTGGCCAGGGTGCTCGACGTCGTGTCGTGGCCTGCGGTGGCGATGGCAATGAACCAGCCGTAGGCGTAGCTGCGGGCGAAGTACTCGCCGTCCTCCGTGCGTGCGTTCGCGATGATGGACGCGAGGTCGTCCCGCGGCTCGGCCCGGCGGTCCTCGATCAACCGGTCGAAGTAGGCGTAGAAGTCCTGGATGGCCGCGGAGAACTGCTCCGCCGCGGCTCCCGGGGACAACGGCTCCACGTCCTCGCGTTGCGCGTCCGGATCCGCGGTGCCGAAGAAGTCCTGGGTCAGCGCCATCATGCGGGGCTCGTCCTCGGCCGGGACGCCGAACAGGGTCATGATGACGTGCAGGGGGTAGTAGACCGTGAACTCCTTGACAAAGTCCAGCTCGTTGGTCCCGGGGCGCAACCGCGCTTCGATGGCCTCCCGGGCCAGGACGCGGATCTCGTCCTCCCACTTCTTCAGGGTGACGGGACGGAACCAGTCGGTGGCGATGTCCCGGACCATGGTGTGCTCGGGCGGGTCGAGGTAGGTGAGGGAGTCGATCACCCGCAGGCTGCCCCCGGTGAGCTGCCGGTGGAAGGCGTCGTCGGCCTGGCTGCCGAGGTTGGGGTTGTGAGAGCCGATCTCCGGACCGCCGTTGGAGAAGATCTGCGGCTGCCGCTCGACCTCCATGATATCCGCGTGTTTGGTGAGCAGCCAGAGAGGGTCATAGCCCTCGACGTGGACCTTGGCGAGCGGGGCGTTGTCGCGCAACCACCGGTAGGCCTCGAAGAGGGCCTCGTCATCGCGGTGGCCCTCCGGCGTGACGACCTGGCGTGCGATGTGGTCGGGGACCAACGTGTCCGGGGAATCCTGGGTGACGCTCATCGTTTCCTCCTAGGTTGGGTGTCCCCAATCTAGGTTTACTGTGATGCGGCTCACATCTCCCGAAAGGGGTATCTCTCCCCAGGAAGACCCGATGCCTCCGTGGCGGAGTCAACCCCGCCGCAGGAAGGCGGCCGCTTGGGTACGGTTCGAGGCACCCAGCTTCCGCAAGATGCTCTTCACATGCGTCTTGGCGGTCCCCTCGCTGATGACGAGCCGCTGGGCGATGGCCGCATTGGACAGGCCCTCAGCCACCAATCCGAGAACCTCCAGTTCGCGCCGGGTCAGGTCCGGAGGCATGCCACCTCCGTTGCCCGATCCGGCCCCGATCGCCCGCTCAGCACCGGCCACCGAGTCGAGGTGACGTGGGACTCCGAGCCGGTCCAGCACAATCGCAGCGCCCGTCGTGAACAGCCCCATCAGCTCCAAATCGAACGCGTCGACGGTACCGCTTTCGGCGTTGACGTCCACGCTGACAAAGGCCCTGACCTGTCCGTCCAGGACGAGAGGTGATGCCACATAGGAATCAGATTCCGTGACCTTGATGATCTCCGGGTGGACTCGCCGGCTCTTCCGGATCCCATGGCGCAGGATGGGGTGGCGCTCCCGGACCATCTCGGCCTCGTACAGGTCGTGGATATCACGCAGAGGATCCTGTTGCCCTGCCTCCAGCAGGAGAAGACTCTCCTCCGGGCCTTGCGTCGAGTGCGCGGACCGGGCGATCCATTGCATGCTTTCCGCCGAGGAATAGAGGGAACGGACATACCCCAGATTCACGACCTCCACGGGCACCTGGTCGACGAACTCCTGCACCGTCTCCGCTGAACGCAGCCGGCTCAGCGCCTCGTTCATCCGGTGGATCACCTCATGCCGACCAGACAGCTGGTGCATGAGCAAGCGATTCCTGAGGTCGCCGAGATCAGCCAGCAGGGTGAAGAGATCCATCACCCCACGATTCGGCGCCGAGCTCGGCGTCCTCTTGGTCCGGTTGGCCAGGCCGCGCACCACCGCCTCCGCTCGAGCAAGCGCTGCATCCAGTGCAGGGATGCGGTCCTGCACATCGGCCCGTTGGTAGGAACGACGACTGAGGCCGGCCACCCGCTCCAGGGTGTGGTGAACTTGCTCGATCAGCTCCTGGGTGGATTCAGGCACTACCGCCCCCCGGGATCACCGCCTCTTGAAGTGGAGGCGAACGTCCATGCACTCACGCCCATCGGGAGCACAACAGAATGGACTGACCATAGACGCCATGAAAGCGGCCGTCAAGGGCCATCCCGACCCGGTCAGATTCCAGACCAGGCCGCGTCCGGCGGGTGCTTCACCCCACGATCCGCCGGGCCTGCCGCAGGATCGGCTCGTCCACCATGCGCCCCCGGAACCGGAAGACCCCCGGCTGCACCTCCGCCTCGGCCAGCACCGCCTCGGCCCACTCGCTCTCCTCGGCGCTCGGGGCATAGGCCTGCCGGACCGTCTCCGCCTGGGAGGGGTGGATGCACGCCGTGGCGGCGAAGCCCGAGGCCACCGCGTCCTCGGCCTCGGCCTGCAGACCGTCCAGGTCGGCGATATCCATGTACACCGTGTCCACCGCGACCTTCCCGGCGGCGTTGGCGGCAATCAGCACCCGCGAGCGCGCGTACCGGGCCACCTCGCGATACTGCCCGGCGCGCGGACCCTCCGCGAAGCGGCTGGACTTGCCCGCCATGGAGGCCACGAGGTCCTCGGCGCCCCACATCAGCGCGACGACGGCCTGGTGCCGGGCGATCTCGAAGGCATGCTCCACCCCGGCGGCCGTCTCGCACAGGGCGATAACCCGGTAGTCGGCCTCGTGGAGGTGGTCCAGTTGGGCCGGGTCCTCGACCTTGGCGACCATCAGTGTCCGGTACCTGCCGCCGTCGAGCGCCGTCAGGTCTAGGCGGTGTTCCTCCGCCGTCTCACCGCCCACCGGGTTGACCCGGACGATGGTGCGCTCCGGGTCCAGGGTCGAGGCGGCAACGTGCTCCCGCGCCGCCGCCTTGTCCGCGGGCGCCACGGCGTCCTCCAGGTCGAGGATCACGGCATCGGCCACGGCGGCGGCCTTGGCGTACCGGTCGGGCCGGTCGGCGGGGCAGAACAGGATGGACGGGCCCGGAATCCGGTCGGCCGCGGTCATGCCACACCGCCCGACGTCGGCCGCCCGACGTCCGCCCCCCCGGCACCTTCCGCGGCGCCTTCCCCCTCGAGCGCCTCCGGAGAGACCTGCATCAACGTGGACCGCTTCGCCACGGCCACCACCACCCCGTCCTGGTTCCGCGCGGTGTGGTGGAACTCCACGATCCCCTGGAGCGGGCGGGACTGCGAGCGCCGTTTCCCGGCGATCAACGTCTCCGCATACAGGGTGTCCCCATGCCGCATCGGGGCCGGGAACCTCACCTCACTGAAGCCGAGGTTGGCCACGATGGTCCCCTGGGTCAGCTGCGCCACGGACAGTCCGACCAGCGTGGAGAGGGTGAACATGCTGTTGACCAATGGTTCGCCGAACTCGGTGTCCGCGGACCAGGCGGCGTCCAGGTGCAGGGACTGGGTGTTCATGGTCTGGGTGGTGAACAGGACGTTGTCCGCCTCGGTCACCGTGCGGCCGGGGCTGTGGACGTAGACGGTCCCTTCCTCCATCTCGTCGAAGTACAGTCCCCGCTGGACAATCCGCCGTTCGTTCCGCTCCCCGCTCATGCGGCCCCCTCCTCGTCGTCGGTACTCTCGTTTTCCACCGGCGTGATCACCGCGAGCGTCTGCCCCCGGGAGACGGCGTCCCCCGCGGCAGCATGCAGCGCCACCGTGCCGGCCACGGTGGAACGGATGACGTGTTCCATCTTCATGGCCTCGACCACGATCACCGGATCGCCCTCGGCCACCACATCGCCGTCCGCCACCGGCGTCAGCAGCACGGTGCCGGGCATGGGCGAGGTCAGAGTCGGGTTGGACTCGGCCTCCCCCTGGATGCTGTGGTCCGCGTGGACCCGCCGAATGTCGAAGAGGGCTCCCAGCCGCGTGAGCTGGACCCCCTCGGGCCCGACGACGGCCGTGAAGCTGCGCCCGACGCCCCCGATCGTGACGGTCACGTCCTGCCCGATGCGCTTGACGAGCGCAGGCAGGGACCCGGCCCGGCCGGCGTCGGGCCTGGTGTCCAGCTCCGATCCGGACGCGGCCTCAACGACGACGGCGGGGGCATCCACGGTGCCGGAGAGCAGCACCGTCCGGGTGGTGCCGTCCGCCGCCACCAGCGGGAAGCGCCGGGGCGCCGGGGCTCCCAATCGCCAGCCGTCGCGGCGGCGCCACGGATCGGCCGAAGAGCCGCGGGCGGCGTCCATCAGCAGGGCGGCCTCCCGGAACTCCCGCTCCCCCGGTTCGGCGAACTCGATCGAGTCGAACTCGCGGGCGATCAGGCCGGTGTCCAGGTCTCCGGCGACGACGGCCGGCAGCTCCAGCAGCGCCCGCAGGAACTCGACGTTGGTCGTGAAGCCGACCACCGCCGTGTTCTCCAGCGCCGCGACCATCCGCCGCCGGGCCTCCTCACGGTCCCGGCCCCAGGTGATGACCTTGGCGAGCATCGGGTCGTAGTCGATGGAGACGCTCAACCCGTCCTCCAGCGCCGTGTCCACGCGGACACCCTCCCCCTCGGGGTGCCGGACGTGCTCGACCAGGCCTCCGGTGGGCAGGAAGCCGGCGGAGGGATCCTCGGCGTAGATGCGCGTCTCGATCGAGTGGCCGTCCAGGACGATGTCCTCCTGGTCCAGCTCCAGCACCTGGCCGGCGGCGATCCGCAGCTGCTGCTCCACGAGGTCCACGCCCGTGATCTCCTCCGTCACCGGGTGCTCTACCTGCAGGCGGGTATTCATCTCCATGAAGAAGAACTCGTCCGGGGAGTCGGCGGGGACGATGAACTCTACGGTGCCGGCCCCGCGGTAGCCCACGGAGCGCGCGGTCTCGCAGGCGGCCTCACCGATCCGGGCGCGGGTGGCCTCATCGAGCAGGGGCGAGGGCGCCTCCTCGATCACCTTCTGGTGGCGGCGCTGCAAGGAGCACTCCCGCTCACCGAGATGGATCACGTGGCCGTGGGAGTCGGCGAGGACCTGGACCTCGATGTGCCGCGGCGTGGTGACATAGCGCTCCAGGAACAGGGTGTCGTCCCCGAAGCTCGCGGCGGCCTCACGCCGGGCGGCGTCGAGAGCGTCAGCGAGCTGCTCCTCCGACTCCACCACGTGCATGCCCTTGCCGCCGCCACCCGCGGAGGGCTTGATCAGCAGCGGGTAACCGACCTCAGGGGCCGCCGCCGCGAGGGCCGCGTTGTCCATCCCGGCCTGCGCGATCCCCGGGACAGTCGGCACGCCGCGCGCCTCGACGGCGTTCTTGGCGGTGATCTTGTCCCCCATCACCCGGATGGACTCCGCCTCGGGGCCGATGAACACGATCCCGGCGTCCGCGCAGGCCTGGGCGAAAGCGGCGTTCTCGGCCAGGAAGCCGTAGCCGGGGTGGATGGCCTCGGCCCCGGTCGAGCGGGCGGCGTCCAGGACGGCGTCGATGTCCAGGTAGGACTGGGCCGCGGGGGCCGGGCCCAGCCGCACGGCCACGTCTGCCAATCGCACGTGGCGGGCGCCGGCGTCGGCATCGGAGTACACCGCCACGGAGCGGATGCCCATCGAGCGCAGGGTGCGGATCACCCGGCAGGCGATCTCGCCGCGGTTGGCGATGAGGACGGTCTTGAACATGGTCTGGGAACCTGTCTCGGTCACTGCTGCTGTCATGGGGCTCACATCCTGAAGACGCCGAAGGACGACGTCTGGCTCGTCTGGCCGGCGGGGGTATGGGCGGTGCGGTCCGAGGGCGACCGCATCACGACGTCGAGGGCTAGTCCGAGCACGTCACGGGTCTGGGCGGGCTCGATGATGCCGTCGTCCCAGAGCCTGGCGGTCGAGTAGTAGGGGCTGCCCTGCTTCTCGTACTGCTCCCGGGTGGGGGCCTCGAACGCGGCCTGGTCCTCGGCGCTCCACGCGCCGCCGGAGGCCTCGATCTGGTCCCGGCGCACGGTGGACAGCACCGAGGCGGCCTGCGGTCCGCCCATCACGGAGACCCGGGCGTTCGGCCACAGCCAGAGGAACCGGGGCGAGTACGCGCGGCCGCACATCGAGTAGGTGCCGGCCCCGAAGGAACCCCCGACGACGACGGTCAGCTTGGGCACGGACGCGGTGGCGACCGCGTTGACCATCTTGGCGCCGTGCTTGGCGATGCCGCCGGCCTCGTACTCGCGGCCCACCATGAACCCGGTGATGTTCTGCAGGAACAGCAGCGGGATGCCCCGCTGCTCGCACAGCTCGATGAAGTGAGCGCCCTTCAGAGCAGACTCGGCGAAGAGCACGCCGTTGTTGGCGAGGATGCCCACGCGGTGTCCGTGGATCCGGGCGAAGCCGGTCACCAGGGTGGTGCCGTACTCGGCTTTGAACTCGTGGAAGCTGCCGAAGTCGATGGTGCGGGCGATGATCTCCCGGGCGTCGTAGGGGGTGGTCAGGGAGACGGGGACCACGTCCGCCAGCGTCTCCGGGGAGTGCTCGGGCTCCGCCACGGCGGCCGGGACGTAGGGCAGCTCCGCGGTGTCCGGGAGGGTGGCCACGATGTCCCGCACGATCTGCAAGGCGTGCTCGTCGTTCTCCGCGAGGTGGTCCGTGACGCCGGAGACCTTCGAGTGCACCTCGCCACCACCCAAGTCCTCGGCCGTGACGATCTCGCCGGTGGCCGCCTTCACGAGCGGCGGGCCCCCGAGGAAGATGGTGCCCTGGTTCCGCACGATCACGGTCTCATCGCTCATGGCGGGCACGTAGGCACCACCGGCCGTGGAGGAGCCCATGACGGCGGCGATCTGGGGGATGCCGTCCCGGGACATCCGCGCCTGGTTGTAGAAGATGCGCCCGAAGTGGTCCCGGTCCGGGAAGACCTCGTCCTGCATCGGCAGGAAGGCCCCCCCGGAGTCCACCAGGTAGAGACAGGGCAGCCGGTTCTCGGCAGCGATCTCCTGGGCGCGCAGGTGCTTCTTCACCGTGATGGGGTAGTAGGTGCCACCCTTCACGGTGGCGTCGTTGGCCACGATCATCACCTGGCGGCCCTCCACCAGGCCGATGCCGGCCACCACCCCGGCGGCCGGGGCGTCTCCCCCGTACAGCTCGAATCCGGCCAGGGGCGCCACCTCGAGGAAGGGACTGCCCTCGTCCAACAGGGTGTCCACGCGGTCCCGGGCCAGCATCTTGCCGCGTTCCGTGTGCTTGAGGCGGGATCGCTCCGGCCCGCCGAGGGCCGCCGTGGCGCGCCGCTCGCGCAGCTCGGCGATCAGCTCTGGGTAGGTTGTCGACATCAGGGGCGCCGTCCTTTGGGTGATTATACGGTAACTGAAATCAGGTTAGCGGTCAGTAACCGAAGTTGTCTATGATGGACGCACCCGGATCCCCAGGAGGACCAGATGACCGCAACCTGGCGGGCCACCCAGAAGGCCCATCGCCGCGCCGCGTTGATGGAGTCCGCCGCCCGATTGTTCGCCGAGCGCGGCTTCGCCGCCGTGTCCACCGCGGAGCTCGGCGAGGCCGTGGGGATGAGCGGCCCCGCCCTCTACAAGCACTTCCCCAGCAAGGACGCACTCCTCGCCGAGATCCTCGTGGACGCCTCTGAGCGGTTGCTGGACGGATGCCGGACCATCCTGGCGGAGGACTCGCCGGAGGAGGCGCGCGGCGGTGCCGCGGACACCCTGATGCGCCTGATCCGGTTCCACCTGGAGTTCGCCACCACCGATCCGGACGTCATCCGCATCCAGGACCGCGAGCTGCCCTCCCTGGCTCCGGAGGACAACCAGGAGGTGCGCCGACTGCAGCGCGAATACGTCCAGCTCTGGGACGGGGTCCTGGCCCGCCTGGACCCGACCATGCACGACGGCGAGCGCCAGGTCCGCCTGCTCGGCACCTTCGGCCTGCTCAACTCCACCCCGCACAGCGCCCCGGACTCCCCGGGGGATCCAGCGGGCGTCATCCTGGCCGGGATGGCCTACCGGTCCCTCGCCGGCGGCACCTCCCCCGGCGTCGCCGCCGAGGCCGGGAGTGCGGCATGACGGCTCCGGGCGCACCCCAGCCGATCCCCCAGGCCGCGACCGTCCTGCTGCTCCGCCCCGGAACGGCATCTGCCGCCGGAGCCCCCGAGGTCTTCACGATCACCCGGTCCACGGAGCTCGCCTTCAGCGCGGGGGTCTCAGCCTTCCCCGGTGGCCGGATCGACCCCGCTGACGAACTGCCCGCCGCACTCTGGGAGGGCACCGACTTGAACGCCTGGGGAGGGCTGCTCGGGCTGGAGCCGGCCACTGCGGGGAAGGTGCTGGCCGGGGCCGTGCGGGAGACCTTCGAGGAGACCGGCATCCTGGTGGCCCGGCACCGGGACGGGACCCCGGTGGGCCCTGCCTCGGTGAACGCCTGGCCGGAGGACACCCGGATCCGCGTCGAGCGTCACGAGCTGGACTTCGGCGACCTGCTGACGGAGCAGGAGCTGCTGCCAGACGTGACCGGCATGGCGCCCCTAGCCCGCTGGGTCACCCCCGAAGACGCCCCCCGGCGCTATGACACGTACTTCTTCGCCGCGATCCTGCCGGAGGGCCAGGTCCCGGGGACACTCTCCTTCGAGGGCACGGACAGCCGGTGGACCACGGCGGGCGGCGCCCTGCAGGACTTCCGCGCCGGACGTCATCAGCTCATGCCGCCCACGTGGTCCATGTTCCGCTCCCTGGCCGCCGCGAGGTCCGCGGAGGAGGTCGCGTCAACCCCGGGCGATATGACCGCGGTGCAGCCGACCGTGGGTCCAGCACCGGCCAGGAGCGTCACAGGATTCCCCGGAACCGACACCTTCGCGGAGGATCTCGCGGCCTATCGCTCGGCCATCCACCAGGACTGACAGTCAGTTTTCTTGCCATCTGACGCATTCCACGTCTACGAGAACCACTTACGGCAACGAAGTACGCAAAGATCCTATCTTTTGACAAATTGGAGCATTCGCCAGAACTTTTCCGGAGTTTTCACCCTTTCGAGTCCTCAGGGAGTCAAGACTGGATCCCAACGAAGCAGCCAGACACCGCTTCGACACCCCAGATCCGTCAGTCCAGACCCCGAGGAGACTGCCATGACCGAGCAGAACACCCAGCACACCCCGGCCAGCGCCGAGCAGATCCAGCACGACTGGGATCACAACTCCCGCTGGGCCACCACTGAGCGCACCTACACCGCCGAGGACGTCGTCAAGCTCCGCGGCCGCGTCCAGGAGGAGCACACGCTGGCCCGCCGCGGCTCCGAGAAGCTGTGGGAGCAGCTGACCAGTGAGCACGCCGAGGGCTCCTACACCAACGCCCTGGGCGCCCTCACCGGCAACCAGGCCGTCCAGCAGGTCAAGGCCGGGCTGCGCGCCATCTACCTCTCCGGCTGGCAGGTCGCCGCCGACGCCAACCTCTCCGGCCACACCTACCCGGACCAGTCCCTGTACCCGGCCAACTCGGTGCCGCAGGTCGTCCGCCGTATCAACAACGCGCTGATGCGCGCCGACCAGATCGAGTTCGCCGAAGGCGTCCAGACCGTGGAGGACTACCTGGTCCCGATCATCGCCGACGCCGAGGCCGGTTTCGGCGGACCGCTGAACGCCTACGAGCTGATGAAGTCCATGATCACCTCGGGCGCCTCCGGCGTGCACTGGGAGGATCAGCTGGCCTCCGAGAAGAAGTGCGGCCACCTGGGCGGCAAGGTCCTCATCCCGACCGGCCAGCACATCCGCACCCTGAACGCGGCCCGCCTCGCGGCCGACGTCGCCGATGTCCCCTCCGTGGTCATCGCCCGCACCGATGCCGAGGCCGCCACCCTGATCACCTCGGATGTGGACGAGCGCGACTCGGACTTCATCACCGGCGAGCGCACCGCCGAGGGCTTCTACAAGGTCCGCAACGGGATCGAGCCCTGCATCGCCCGCGCCAAAGCCTACGCCCCGTACTCCGACCTCATCTGGATGGAGACCGGCACCCCGGACCTGGAGCTGGCCAAGAAGTTCGCCGAGGCCGTCAAGTCCGAGTTCCCGGACCAGATGCTCTCCTACAACTGCTCGCCGTCCTTCAACTGGAAGAAGAACCTGGACGATGCCACCATCGCCAAGTTCCAGCGCGAGCTCGGTGCCATGGGCTACACCTTCCAGTTCATCACCCTGGCCGGCTTCCACGCCCTGAACCACTCCATGTTCGACCTGGCCAAGGGCTACCAGGAGCGCCAGATGTCCGCCTACGTGGAGCTCCAGGAGCGCGAGTTCGCCGACGAGGCCCGCGGCTACACCGCCACCAAGCACCAGCGCGAGGTCGGCACCGGCTACTTCGATGCCATCTCCACCGCCCTGAACCCGGATGCCTCCACCCTGGCCCTCAGCGGGTCCACCGAGGCCGGCCAGTTCTGATCCAGTCGGCTCAGGCCAAGCCTTGAGCCGGACGGAAGGCGGGTGGTGCCCGGACCCCACATGGTCCGGGCGCCGCCCGTCCTTCCACCCCACCATCAGTTATCCCGACGCCGGCTCCCGACCGGACGGCCGGCGTCGCCCCTTATTTCACCCCGCACACACCCCTGGGGCTCTTCCACCGACTTTTTCGACCCCGCGCGATCTTCTGAACGCGCACCGCGTCACCGCTGCTGCGGCCGCCGCGGACGACTTCCCGAGGAGGCTCCCATGTACCCCACCGACCAGCCCATCACCCTCAACGGCGTGACGATCACCGGACCGCACCTGCCCCGGCAGGAGGAGATCCTCACCCCCGATGCTCTCGACTTCCTGGCCAGCCTGCACCGTCAGTTCAACGGCCGCCGCCTCGAACTCCTGGCCAAGCGGGAGGAGACCCGTCAACGGATCTCCGACGGCGCCACCCTGGACTTCCTGCCGGAGACCCGCACCATCCGCGAGGACAGCTCCTGGCGGGTGGCCCCGCTCGCGCCAGGTCTGAAGGACCGCCGCGTGGAGATCACCGGACCGGTGGACCGGAAGATGACCATCAACGCGATGAACTCCGGTGCCAAATGCTGGCTCGCCGACTTCGAGGACTCCTCCTCGCCGTCCTGGGAGAACATGCTGAACGGCCAGGTCAACCTGCGGGACGCCATCCGCCGCCAGATCGACTTCACCTCCCCCGAGGGCAAGGACTACACGCTCGGGGGCGTGCAGCTCGTGGACCGCCCGACCATCATCGTCCGCCCCCGCGGCTGGCACCTGGACGAGGACCACCTGGTGGTGGACGGCGAGCCGATGGCCGGCGCCCTGGTGGACTTCGGCCTGTACTTCTTCCACAACGCCAAGGAGCTGCTGCGCCGCGGCCGCGGACCGTACTTCTACCTGCCGAAGACCGAGAACCACCTCGAGGCGCGGCTGTGGAACTGCATCTTCGTGGTGGCTCAGGACCACCTCGGAATCCCGCAGGGCACCGTGCGCGCCACCGTGCTGATCGAGACGATCACCGCGGCCTTCGAGATGGAGGAGATCCTCTACCAGCTGCGCAACCACGCCGCCGGCCTCAACGCGGGCCGCTGGGACTACATCTTCTCCATCATCAAGAACTTCCGGGACCGCGGTGAGGCGTTCGTGCTGCCGGACCGTGCCGACGTGACCATGACCGCCCCGATGATGCGGGCCTACACCGATCAGCTCGTGCGCGCCTGCCACCGGCGCGGCGCCTCGGCGATCGGCGGCATGGCGGCCTTCATCCCGAACCGCCGTGACCCCGAGGCCAACGCAGCGGCGCTGGAGAAGGTGCGGGCGGACAAGACCCGTGAGGCATCCGATGGATTCGACGGCTCCTGGGTGGCCCATCCGGACCTGGTGCCGGTGGCCATGGAGGTCTTCGACGAGGTCCTGGCGGACCGGCAGAACCAGATCCGCGCCAACCGCCGCGAGGATGTCACTCCCGACGCCGCAGCGCTGTTGACCGTGTCCGAGACACCGGGCTCCATCACTGAGGCCGGCGTGCGGATGAACATCGAGGTCGGCATCCGGTACGTGGAGTCCTGGCTGCGGGGCAACGGCGCCGCCGCCATCCACAACCTCATGGAGGACGCTGCCACCGCGGAGATCTCCCGGTCCCAGATCTGGCAGTGGATCAACGCCGGATCCTCCGCCGAGCTGACCGGGGGCGGCACCCGCACCGTGACCCGCGAGTGGGTGCAGGAGCTGATGGACGAGGAGTTCGCCCGCATCGAACGGTCTGAGGGGGACCGCTTCGACGACGCCCTCGAGGTCTTCGCCGGCTCCGCCCTGGCCGAGGAGTACCCGGACTTCCTCACCCTGCCGGCCTACCGGAAGTTCCTCTCGGCCCAGGCCCCGGCACGCCAGGCGCTGGCGGGTACCACGGTCTGAGGCTCGATCGCGGCGGTGCCGGGACCTGGTCCCGGCACCGCCGCGGTTCTACCGTGGCCACCATGGACATGAAGATCGAACTGGTGGCGATCCCGGTCACCGACGTTGACCGGGCGAAATCCTTCTACGTGGACCAGGTCGGCTTCCACGCCGACCATGACTACGTCCTCTCCCCCGAGCTGCGCTTCGTCCAGCTCACCCCGCCGGGATCGGCCTGCTCGATCGTGCTGGGTGTGGGCATCACCGAGATGGTGCCCGGCTCGCAGAAGGGCGTTCAGATGGTCATCGACGACGCGGATGCAGCCCTCGCTGAACTGTCCGGCCGCGGCGTGGAGTGCAGCGGCGTGGACGAACAGGACTGGGGCCGTTTCGTCTACTTCGCTGATCCGGACGGCAACACCTGGTCGTTGCAACAGATGCCGCCCGCCACCTGACGGTCCGGCCGCGGCGCAGGTGTGACGGTCACCAGGACGGCAGCTCCGGCAGCGGCCCGTCAGCCTCGACGCCCGCAGCGTCACCCCGGGCCAACCAGGCCAACAGGCCCTCCCGGTCGGACTCGACCTTCAGGGCACCGTCACCGATGACCCACTCGTCGCGCTCCTCGGTCACGAGCGTCATGCCGGGCGCGTTGCGGACCCGCATGGCCCGGACGACGGCCTCGACGGCGTTGAGCAGGGAGTCCGGGTCCGCCTCCTCGACGGTCCAGGCGGTGTCCAGGTCGGCGTGGTGGACCACCACCTCGGAGATGCGGACGGCCACCAGGGAGGTCGCGGGGATGGGTGTGGCGCCGATGCGCACCCCCTCCGCCCGGATCTCACCGGCCAGCCGCTCGGACTGCTCGGCGAAGTACCGGGACGCCTCGACCAGCTCGGCGATGAGCTCCCTCCGGGGCAGGGCCGCGATCCGGGCGATGTCCTCGGCGCGGGCCTCCGGGGAGGAGTACACGGGTTGCTCCTCACCGGTGACGGCCCAGTCCACCATGCGCACCAGGGCCCGGGCATTGGAGGCCAGGTGCGCCACGATGTCGGCCCGGCTCCAGCCCTCGCAGAGCGAGGGAGCGGCCAGTTCGTCCTCGGAGAGGGACTCGACGGTGGCCAGGAGCATGGCGGTCTCGCGAGCCAGCCGGGACTGGTCGGAGTGCAGGCGTGCGGGATTGATCATGGGCTCACCCTAGCGAGGCGGCTGTGAGCCCCGCCACCGGAAGGCACCCCTGGTCCAGACGCATCCGACGGCGATCCAGACGCCAGCCGACCCGGTCGCCTGACCCCCCGGAGCGCCCCCTGACGTGTACCCGGGCATTCTCCTGATGTGATCTACCTCACGTCCTGCAACGCTGGACCCTGGCTTGTTGTCCCCCAGCGTTGACCCGAGAGGAATCGGTCATGACCCTGCCTTCCCCCGCCCCTGGCGGCACCTCACACGACCCGAGAACATCGACCGATCGCCAGGAGCGACGCACCGCCAACTGGGTGGCCGCCATCGTCTGCATGGCCCTGGTGTTCGACGGCTTCGACCTCACCATCTACGGCGCCGTGCTCTCCACCCTCCTGGACGATCCCGGCCAGATCGGGGCCCTCGATGCGGCTGCAGCCGGGACCCTGGGCTCCCTCGCCCTGATCGGCGTCCTGGTCGGCTCACTCACCTGCGGCTTCCTGGGCGACCACTTCGGACGCCGCCGGTTGATCCTCGGGGGCATCGCCTGGTTCTCCGTCGGCATGTTCATCACCGCCCTGACCACCACCGTGCCCGCGTTCGGCGCGATGCGTCTGCTCACCGGGCTCGGCCTCGGTATCATCCTCGCCACGGCGGGAGCCACCATGGCGGAATTCGCTCCGGCAGGACGCCGCAACTTCTACAACGCCGTGGTCTACTCCGGAATCCCGGCCGGCGGCGTGATCGCTGCCCTGCTGGGCATCCTGTTGCTCGAGCCCCTGGGCTGGCGGGGACTCTTCATGCTCGGCGCCACTCCCCTCCTCTTCTTGCTGCCCCTGGCCTGGTTCAAGCTGCCCGAGTCCCCCCGCTGGCTGCTCTCCCGCGGCCGGACCGAACAGGCGCACGCCGCCTCGGCCCGGACTGGTATCCCCCTCCTGGAGGAGCAGGTCGTCCAGCGGGAGGGCGCTGCCCCTGCGCGCCGCGGCTTCGCGGCCATCTTCTCGCGCCAGTTCCTCGTGGCCACGATCCTGCTGGGTTTCATGTCCTTCTCCGGATTGCTCCTGACCTACGGGCTGAACACCTGGCTGCCCCGCATCATGGAGAGCTACGGCTTCGGCACCAACTACTCACTCTCTTTCCTGCTGATCCTCAACTGCGGTGCCGTGCTCGGGGGCATCATCGCCTCCACGGCCGCTGACCGGCTCGGCGCTCAGCGGATCGTGGCCACCACGTTCGTCCTGGCAGCCATCACCCTGGTCTTGATGACCTTCGCCTTCCCAGCCCCCGTCCTGTTCCTGTTCATCGCCGTGGCCGGGGTGGGCACGCTGGGGACCCAGGTCCTCATCTACGGCTTCAGCTCGAACTACTACACCACCAACGCCCGTGCCGCGGGGGTGTCCTGGGTGGCCGGTTTCGGCCGGATCGGTGGCGTCCTCGGCCCTCTGGTGGGCGGATGGCTGGCCGCACTCGGCATCGGCGGCGGGTCGGCGTTCTACATCTTCGGGGGCGTCGCCCTCTTCGGGGCGCTCGTCACCCTGGCCGTCCCGCGTCAGCGCGCCCTGGAGCGGGCCGCGAGCCCGGCGGTCGCCTCCGCAGTGGCAGGAGCGCCCGACGACGGCCGCCCCGGCCCCACGGTACGGCTGGCTCAAACGGTGCAACCAACACAGCCAACGCAGCAGGCTCAACCGGCACAGCCGGATCAGCCTGCTCAGCCGCTGGGGCGGTAGCGCGCGGCGAGCGCGCTGCGGGAACGGATGCCCAGCTTCCGGTAGATCCGAGTCAGGTGGTACTGGACGGTCTTCTCGGCGAGGAAGAGCGTCTGGGCCGCCTCTCGGTTGGTGGCCCCGGAGGCCACCAGTCCGGCCACGGCCCGCTCCTGCGCGGTCAGCTCCACGGAGGTGCGCTCGGCTCCGGTCGAACCGCCGGACTCGAACCACGTGGGGCCGCCGGCCCCGGCGACCCCAGCGGCCCCGGCGGCCAAAGGGTCCCCCATGAGACCGACGTCCACACCGCTGGCCTGCAGCTCCCGGTCGCACCGTTCCACGTAAGTGGTGGCACCCAGGCTGTCATACAGGGCCCTGGCGGAGTGCAGCACAGAGGAGGCCAGTCCACGCTTGCCGGCACGGCGCATGCTCTGGCCGAAGGCGAAGCTGACGCGGGCCCGCAGGTACGGCCGTTGCAGACCGCGCAGGTGCCCGAGTGCGGCCTCGAAGTGTTCGCGGGCCGCGCCCGGATCTCCTTGCGCGGCCGTGATCCGGCCCCGGGCCCAGGCCATCCGGGCCAGGTCGGACGGCACCGGCTTCTCCCGGCGGATGGCCTCGAAACCGGTGAGGAACCGGTCCGCCTCATCGACCATGTTGGTCATGACGAGTGCATTGACGTAGGTGTCCTGCCAGGGCCAGAAGGACACGCGGTCCTTGGTCCACGGGTCGATCTCCACGAGTGACTCCAGGGCGTCCAGGGCGCTGGCATAATCCGCGCGCGCCTCGTGGAAGCGCGCCCGCGCCAGGATGGACGGCACCTGCATGGCCCGATAGGTCCCCGGCTGCACCCCGGCCAGGGAGACGTAACGCCGGGCCCGCTCCCAGTCCCCCCGCATGGACCACAGCTCGGCGGCGGTCCAGTAGAGGAGGGGGCGGATCAACGGCATTCGCGAGGTCTCCAGCCGCACGGCGGCGCGGGAGACCGTGGCGGCCGCGGCATCCCAGTCGCCCAGGGTGAGCTGGGTCCGAGCCAGCCAGGCCTCGGCCCACAGGGAGATCCGCAGCGAACCGCCACGCTGCTCCGTGGGTACGGCCGCCTCGAAGTTCACCAGGGCGGTCTCCACCTGGTCCGTCCGCAACGCCAGCCAGGCCGAGCCCATCTGGATCCGCTGCTTCTGGGCGTTCTCGGCCACGTGCCCGAAGGCCCGTTCATAGCTGCGCTCCGCCTCGACCGTGCGCCCCTGGGCGTAGAGGCCCAGTCCGTAGATCGCCTCGGACTCGATGTGTGCCGGGGTGCCGGGAGCGGTCAGGGTCATGGCCCGCTCGGCCCAGAGGCCCATGGTGGGCCCATCCCAGGACGCCACCCCGTGCAGCACCATCCGCTGGGCCACGGCGGCCGCGGCGGCGGGCTCCCGCTCGGGATCGCTGTCCGCCCAGGCCTGTTCCAGTTGCGTCCGGGCACCGTTGTTGTGTCCGGAGGCAGTGGACAGGTAGCCCAGCACGGAGGATCGCAGGGAGGACGGGGGCATGTCCTCCACGGCCGAGGACCACATCTGGGCCTCGGCGATGTTCCCCGAAGCCACGAGCGCGTCCACACCCCGCAGCAGTCGCTCGCTCCGCGACCGGGGATCGGCGGACAACCGGGACGCGGCGAACAGGGAGACGGCCACGTCACTCCAGGCACCCACCAACGCCCGCCGGCGCACGAACTCCTCGAGCTCCATCGCCAGGCCCTCGTCCACCCCCAGGGTGGCGGCCGCCCGGTGACCGAGTCGGTCCCGTTCCTGGGGCACGACGCCGGCCGCACGGCAGTGCAGTGCCTGGCTGCGGCTGGGTGCCAGCTGGCCATAGACAGCCTCGGCGGCGCCCGGCTCCATCAACTCCACCCGGGCCGTGGTCGGGTCGACGGCCAGGCGCAGCAGCCGCACCCGGTGCCCCTCATCCAGGGCGTCCATCAGGGCCTCCACGCCACTGACATGCGCGACCGCATCCGCGGTGGCGGCCCCTCCCAGGACCGCCACCGCCTCGGCCACACAGACCAGGTCCTCCGAGGCGGTCTCGAGGAGGCCCCGCACCCGGGCCAGCATCCGCGAGCTGGCGGGCAGGCTCGGAAACCAGGACTGCCATGTCTCCCTCGGCAACTCGGCCAGCAGCTCCACGATTGCCTGGGGCATCCCCCGGGTGTGCCGGACCAGACCGTGGGCGGCGGTGGCCCCAAGGTCGATGGAGAACCGCCGGCGCGCGAGCTCCCGCACGTCCTCGGCATCCAACGGCTCCAGCTGGAGGTGCCCGACCCGGTGGCTGTTCAACAGGTCCAGCAGCCCCGGGGGAACGCCGTGGGCGCGGGCATGGTCCAGGGTGAGGACGAACAGGACTCTCTGCCGGTGCGTGCGGCGCAGGCCGAACAGCAGCACTCGCAGGCTCTGCTCGTCCAGCAGGTGCACGTCGTCGATGGCCACCACCACACAGGAGCGGGACTGCAGGGCCGTGATGTGCGCGGCCAGGGTGTCGGCGAAGTTGGCCGCCCGCGCCGGGGTGAGGTCCATCCCGGACTCCGGCCGGGGCAGCACGGCCCCCTCGACGCCCTTGGAGGAACGCAGCGGCTCCCGGTGCATCAACTGCGAATACCCGGACAGGGGCAACTCGCTCTCCCACACATCCCCGGCCGCGGTCATCTGCTGCACGTCCGGCACCACGGCTCGGCAGTGCTGCAGGAAGTGGTCCAGCGTGGCGGTCTTCCCGGACCCGGTGGGGCCGCTGAGCACCACCGTCCGCACGGTCCCCCCTCGCGCCAGGTCCAGCGCCTCGGTCAATCCGTCGAGGACCGGGGCCCGGCCGACGAGCGGCAACTCGGCACCGGCGTGATGGCCAGTGATCATGGGCGCGAGTCTACTGAGCCGTCCCCAGGGAGCTCGGTGGGACAACGCCTCTGCCGGCCGGCCGTTCCGAGCCGGGCTCAGCCGAGATCGCCGCCGGCCACCGGCAGGATGCTCCCGGTGGCATAGGACGCCTCGTCCGAGGCCAGGAAGACGATCGGTGCCGCTTGCTCGTCCAGGGTGCCGTAGCGCTTCATGAACGAGGACTCGGTCACCTGGTCCACCACGTCCTGGACCCACCGCTCCTCCCGTTCGCCGTCCGGGCCGGGGCCGCGCTGGACGGTGCGGGGTGGGGCCTGGGTGCCGCCGGGGGCCGTGGCCACCACCCGGATTCCGCGCTCCGCGGTCTCCATGGCGAGCGCCTGGGTGATGCCGTTCACCCCGCCCTTGGCCGCGGAGTAGGGCACCCGGTTGATGCCGCGGGTGGCGTTGGAGGAGACATTGACCATGGTGCCTTGGCCCGCCTCGAGCATGGCGGGCAGCACGGCCCGGCACATCCACAGAGTGGGGAACAGGGACCGGGTGACCTCGTGCTGGATCTGTTCGGCGCTGAACGTCTCGAACGGTCGCATCCAGATGGCCCCGCCCACGTTGTTCACCAGCACGTCCACCCGCCCATGCGTGGCCAGCACCGCGTCCACGGCCGATTGGGCCCCGTCGAACGACTCCAGGTCGGCCGTGACGGCGGCGGCCGATCCCCCGGACCCGGTGGACTCCTCCCGCTCGGAGATCCCGGCGGCCACCTCGTGGACCAGCTCGGCGCGATCCACGAGCACCACAGTTCCGCCCTCCGCGGCGATCCGCTCGGCCACCTTCCGACCGATCCCCTGACCCGCCCCGGTGACCACCGCGACCTTGCCTGCGAAGCGCCCCGGGGTGATGAACTGGCCCGCGTAGGGGGCGGCCATCAGGCGACCGCCCGGGAGGGCGCGGCTGCCGCGGCAGGCGCCTGGCCGGCGTCGTGCCCCTGGGCCGGACCGCTACCGGGAGCCGGACCGGAGCCGGCCTCCATGGCGTCGATGGCCGTGGCCATGGTGCCCTTGGCGTCCTTGGCGTGGGCCATGACGATCTCCCGGGCTCTCTCCTTGTCCTCCTGGCCCCCGTCCTCGAAGGCCTGGACCACGTCCACGTGGTCCTGGGACACCCGGGCGAAGATCTCCGTGCCCTGCTCGAACGTGGCGAACATCTGCTCGCTGAGGTCCAGCCGGCGGTAGGACTCCAGCAGGACCGGGTTCTCCGAGATGGTGAAGAGGTACTCGTGGAAGGCCTCGTTGGTCTTCACGTACTCCTCCGGGTCCGTGACCGTTCCGTCCCCCACGCAGGCCGCGGTGGCCTCGGCCAGCCGGCGGAACTGCTGCAGCTGCTCGTCCGTGAGCCGGCCGAACATCAGCTCCGTGATGGCCAGCTCAAGGCCCATCCGGGCGTCCAGCTGCGCGTAGCTGTCCTCCTTGCGGAAGGACAGCCGCCCGGTGGTCATCGAGGAGACGGCCTCGGAGCGGGACAGGGTGTCCCCGGCGGACTCGACCTGCTCCGCGGACGCCGGGGCGCCGGTCTCGGCGTCGCCGCCGGTGGCCTCCTTGGGAGCGAACCGCTCGAAGTAGAAGTTCGCCGGTTCCACGCCCTCGGTCTCCAGCCATGTCGCCACCGCGTTGACCATGGGCGGCGGACCGCACAGGTACACGTCCACATCGCCGTCATTCAGGTGCTGCGGCTCGATGATCTGGGTGACGTAGCCAGTGTGGGGCGCGGAGGTGCCCTCCTCAGAGGCGATGAGGTCCCAGGTGAACTGCGGCAGCCGCTCCTCGTAGGCGCTCAGCCAGTCCAGGCCCACGATGTCCGCCTCGCGGCTCACCCCGTAGATCAGGTGCACGGGGTGGGCCGGCGGGTTGGCGCTGAGCTTCTCCAGGATGGACATGAGCGGCGCCAGGCCGGTGCCGCCGGCCAGCAGCAGCAGCGGACGCTGGGGCTCGCGCAGGAAGAACGAGCCGTAGGGACCGGTGAACTCGATGGCGTCCCCCACCGCGGCGCGATCCCGCAGGTACTCGGACATGGCCCCCTGCGGGGTGATGCGCACCATGAAGGAGGAGTGGTCCTCGTCCGGGCCGGTGCTGAAGGAGTAGGAGCGCTCGGCGTCCGTGCCGGGCACCTTGATGTTCACGTACTGTCCCGGCAGGAACGCCAGCTCCTCGCGGTCCTGCACGTCCAGGGTGAAGGAGATGGTGGACTCGGAGTGCTTGTCCAGCCGGCTCAGGGTCGAGGTGAACGCGGCGGCCGAGGTCTTGGCGGACTCCGCCGTGGCCGGGACCTGGATCATCATGTCCGACTCCGGGACGGCCTGGCAGGTCAGCAGGTATCCCTTCTCCAGCTCGTCCTCCGTCAGGGCGTCGTCGATGAAGTCGCCCGGGTCGAAGGTCCCGGAGTCGCAGAACGACTTGCACGTCCCGCAGGCCCCGTCCCGGCAGTCCGAGGGGATGTTGATGCGTGCCTTGTACGCGGCGTCCATGATGGTCTCGAAGTCGCCGACCTTGACGACCTTCGTCACGCCGTCCTCGAAGCTGAGGGCTACTTGATGGCCCATGGTGTCCTCCTGGATGGATCCGGGTGGATCCGGTTTGAATCTGGTGGTGGGTGTCTGACGTCCGGTGTGCGGCCGGGGCTCAGATCATGTAGATGTCCACCACGTGGTGGATGTAGTCGTTCTTCAACACGACCTTCTTGGCGAGGATGACCGGCTCGGGCCCCGAGAGGTCGATCGTGTAGTGGCTGGTGCCGAAGTACGTGTCCGTGGACTGATAGCGGTAGTACAGCGTGAACCAGTTGAAGCGGACCCTCACGGTGTCCCCGTCCCGCTCCATCAGCTCCACGTCCGTGATGTTGTGCCCGGTGCGCGGGTCCGGCATGGACGTGGCGGAGGAGCGGTCGGTCTTGATGCGGAAGACCCGGTCCTCGATCCCGCCCCGGTTCTCGTAGTAGATCAGGGAGATCTCGGACTGAGGGTCCTCGGTCAGCTCGTCGTTGTCATCCCAGGCCGGCATCCAGAACTCGGAGTCCGGGTGGTAGCACTCGAGCCACTCGTCGAACTGCCGGTCGTCCAGCAGCCGGGCCTCCCGGTAGAGGAAGGCGCGGACGGTCTCGAGGGTGATGATGTCCTCAGTGGTCTTGACGGTGGGCACCGCGGTGGCAGTGGTGGTCATGAAAGCAGCTCCTCGCAGGTCTTGGTGGTCTTGGTCAGGCCAAGGCCGGTTCAGCGGCAGTCTCGGCGTCAGCTGACTGGACGCCGGTGGCGGCCTTCTCGGCGGCGGACTCCTCCGCGGAGACCGCCTGCTCCATGACCCCGTGCCAGTACTGGTGCTGGATCGGGTAGAGGCCCTCGTCCTCAGTGCGGGCCCCGGAGGCGATGACGTCGTTCATGCCCAGCGCCGCCGCCTGCTCGTCCGGTCCCTCGATCTGGTGGGCCGAGCCACGGGTCATGTCATTCCACTTGGCGCTCGTGGCCCAGTAGGTCTTGTTGCAGGAGCGGAACTCCTCCAGGTCGTCCGGGGTGGCCATGCCGGTGGCGTTGAAGAAGTCCTCGTACTGGCGGATGCGCTTGGCGCGGTTCTCCGCCGACTCGCCCTTCGGGGCGATGCAGTAGATGGTCACCTCGGTCTGGTCCGCGGAGATCGGCCGGAAGTGGCGGATCTGCGAGGAGAACTGATCCATGATGTACACGTTCGGGTAGAGGCACAGGTTGCGCGAGATGTTGATCATGAAGTTCGCCATCTCCTCCCCGTACTTCTCCACCAGCTCCTCTCGGCGGTCCCACAGCGGGCGGTCCTGCGGGTTGGTCCACTCCTGCCAGAGCAGCAGGTGGCCGTGGGGGTAGGAGTAGAACCCGCCCTTGACCTTGCCCCACTTGCCGGCGTCCATGGCCTTGGTGGTGTTGGCGGAGTCCCCGGCGGTGCGGCGTGCGGTGGTGGCCGCGTAGTTCCAGTGCACGGAGGTCACGTGGTACCCATCCGCGCCGTTCTCGGCCTGAACCTTCCAGTTCCCGTCATAGGTGTAGGTGGAGGCTCCGCGCAACACCTCGAGCCCCTCGGGGGACTGGTCCACGATCGAGTCGATCACCGTGGTCGCATCCCCCAGGTGCTCCTGAAGCGGGAGGACGTCGGCCTTGAGGGAACCGAAGAGGAAGCCGCGGTAGGACTCGAAGCGGGCCACCTTGGTGAGGTCGTGGGAATTGTTGGTGTTGAAGCCCTCGGGGTAGCCGCCGTTGCGGCCGTCCTTGACCTTGAGCAGTTCACCGGAGTTCTTGAACGTCCAGCCGTGGAACGGGCACGTGAAGGTGGTGCGGTTGTCCGTCTTGCGCCGGCACAGCATGGCCCCGCGGTGCGAGCACGCGTTGACGATGCAGTTGAGGTTCTCGTCCTTGTCCCGGGTGATCATCACCGGGGTGCGGCCGATGTAGGTGGTGAAGTAGTCGCCGATGTTCGGGATCTGGGACTCGTGCGCCAAATACACCCAGTTGCCCTCGAAGAGGTGCTTCATCTCGAGCTCGAAGACCTCTTCGTCGGTGAAGATCTCCCGCTTGGCCCGGATGATGCCCTTCTCGCGATCATCCACCACGGCGTCCGTGAGGACGTCCCGGACGTGAGTCAGGTTCTCGGTCATGTCGTTCTCCTTCTGGACGGGGAGGGACGGCACCGGCCCGTGGAATATGGCGGCCGGGAGGCTTCCCCAGATGCGTATCCAGCCAGTCTGAAGATCGGTGACTCCAGTCACATCAGGCATTCCCCTAGGGCTGACCCAGGGGGTTGATTGCCCCTGGTTCTCGTCTCAATGAGCGCGATCTGCCTATTGGCGCGAGCTGACATCGGGGCCGTACGGTGACCTCCGTGACCCAGCTCACCGAATCCCCCCTCATCACCGCCCGCCGTCCGGCGTGGCGGCACGTCTCCGTATCCGCGGTGGTCGCGGGACTGGTGGCGGTCGCCATCTCCTATGCCGGGCCGCTGCTCGTGGTCCTGGGTGCCGCCCAGCGGGCCGGACTCGACCCTGGCCAGACAGCCTCCTGGGTCTGGGCCATCTCCGTGGGCAGCGGCATCATCTGCGTGAGCATGAGCTTGGTGACGCGTCAGCCCGTGGTGGTGGCCTGGTCCGTTCCGGGGGCCGCACTGCTCATCACCACCCTTGGCGGCTACGAGTACTCCGACGCCATCGGCGCCTTCATCGTGACCGGCGTGCTGACCATCGTCCTCGGGGTCACGGGATGGTTCGGCCGGCTGATGCGGGCCCTGCCCCGGCCGATCATGGCCGGGGTCCTGGCCGGCGTGCTGCTGCCTTTCGTGCTCGACGCCGCGGGCGCGTCCGCCGAGGCGCCGATCGTGGCCGGCGGACTCGTGCTGGCCTACGTCCTCGGCCGCCGGTTCTTGCCTCGGTACGCGGTGCTGGTGGCGCTGGCGGCGGGGGTAGCGCTGGCCTTCGCCACGGGAACGACGACGGCCCCGCACCTGAGTGCCGGCCTGACCATGCCGCTGTGGACCACCCCGACGTTCGACCCGCAGTCGATCATCGGGATCTCACTGCCACTGTTGATCGTGACGATGGCCGGGCAGAACGGCCCCGGCCTGGCCATGATGCACTCGAACGGCTACGCCGCGAACGACCGGCTGCTCCTCGGCGCCGCGGGGGCCGGCTCGGTGCTCTTCGCACCCTTCGGGGCCCACTCCATCAACCTGGCGGCCATCACCGCCGGCATATGCTGCGGCCGGGAGGCCCACGAGGACCCGGCCCGCCGCTATGTAGCCGGGATCTCCTGCGGCGTGTTCTTCGTGGCCTTCGGCTTCGCCGGCCAGAACATCGTGGAGCTGCTGGGGGCGGTCCCCGAACAGCTGGTCACGGCCGCCGCGGGGGTGGCGCTGTTCGGGGCACTGCAGGGGGCCCTGACGGATGTGGTCCGGGTGGATCCGGACCCGCCGGTCGGGGCGAAGGCGCCCGGCAGCGGCGGGCGACGCGGCCCCGCGGGTCTCGAGGCCGGCGTCGTGACCCTGGCCGTGACGGCCTCGGGGCTGACTGTGGCGGACATTGCGGCGCCATTCTGGGGGTTCCTCGCCGGCGCGCTGGTCTACCTGATCCTGTCCGTCACGGCCCGCCGGAGGGGAGCCTGAGTACTTGCCCCGACCGCCGGGAGGTGGCCAGACTGGGATTCCCGCCCCCGAAGGAGTCGCCATGGACCACGAGAACCCGGAAGTGCCCGAGGAAGACCGCCTGGAGGAATCGGAGGCCGTGGCCGCCGAGGATGCCGAAGATCCAGTGGCCGCGGCGGCGGCCGCCGCCCACCGGCATGACGACGAACGGGCCGATGAGTGGGAGGACGAGTCCTTCCCTGCCTCGGACCCGCCCTCCAACTACTGAATCTGACGGTAGAAAGCGGCCCGATTCTCGGGGTTGCCGGCGTCTGTCAACCTGTTTGGAGCCAGTTCCGGTGTTGTTCGGGTTCTGGTCCCGGGTGATTGATGCCTGACCAGGCCGGTGGCATCGCGGTAGTCGGCACCCGATGTCGGTATCGGGCAGGGTG